>JBBRWW010000005.1:0-49469 GCA_038248955.1 Lysobacterales bacterium | reverse complement strand
GGCGATGAACGGCGCAGGCGCGGGTCCGGGTACCCCGACGCGTGCACGGTCAACGGCAAGCGGGCGCGGTGGCCGCCGATTCATGCCGACGATCGTCTTCCATGGTGATCGCGACCACACGGTCAACGTCCGCAACGGTACTGCCATCGTCGAGCAGGTCCTGGCCAGCGCGGCCGACGAACCACCCTTGCGCGCCACGGTGCACGAAGGCGTCGCATCGGTCGGGCGCAGCTATCGCCACGTGGTCCATGCCGACGCCCGTAATCGGCCGTTCGTGGAGCAGTGGGTACTGCACGGCGCCGGCCACGCGTGGTCCGGGGGCAGCCCGGGTGGATCGTTCACTGACCCCAAGGGACCCGACGCCTCCGCCGAGATGGTCCGTTTTTTCTATTCGCAATCGCGCCCTGGCCGCTCCTAGCTCCGCGCTGCTCCCGGTCGGCCCTGGCGCGCTGGCAAATGCGTCGACCCACCCGGCACCGGGCGTGCAGTCCGTCGAGGGTCGGGGGCTCTGGCTCGCGCGAACGTGACTGCCCCGAATTTCGGGGTGGTCTTTAACACCTGCGAAGTGGCGGCGAAAACATCGCAAGGATGCGCGGGTCGGTGGCTTCGCGTGCACCGGGCGGCGGCTGGCCGACATGCCGGGCCGGTGGCGTTGTATCAATATCCTCGTGGAAGTTGCCCTGTGGCACTGGGTGCGAACGGTTGGCTGGTTCCCGATGGGCGGGGGATGCCGCGCCGCATGAGCCCCCGGGGTCGGCAGGGCGGGGCTCGAGTCATCAAACGCCGCCGGCGCGTGGCGCCGCATGGGGCAGAAGAGTGAACGTCATCCCGAACGTCACCATGCTGCTTCGGTCGGCCGACCTGGCGCAGTCGTCGTCCCGCAGCCGCAGCGCCCACGGGGTGCTGGTTACGTCGTTGATCCTTGGGCTTTACTCCGCGGCATCGTCGGCAGCTGCGACGGTACCGGTGGGTGCAGCGGAAACGCAGCGGTCGGCGACGCTGGTGTTCTGGTTGGCGGTCCTGACCGTAAGTATTGCGCTGCTGCTGATGGTCACCGCGCTGGCGGTGGGCATCATGGCTGCCTACCGGTCCCGCCGGCTGCCCAGCCGGCAGGCGCAGGATGCATTGCAGTCGGCGCGGACCGAATTCCGGCGGGTATTCCAGACCCAGCGCGAAAGCGAAGCGCGATTGCTGCATTCGATGTCCAGCGCCGGGTTTGGCGCGTGGTCGGTCGATCTGGATTCCGGACGCTCATGGCGGTCGGAGGAATACGATCGGCTGTTCGGGTACGCGAAGCCGCTGCCCGATTGGACGTTGCGGATGTTCCTGGACCATGTGGTCGCGGAGGATCGGGACTCGGTCGAGGCGGCGCTCGCCGATGCACATGCCTCGGCCGTTGGCGGCGACCTCAGCGTTTCGTTTGAGTGCCGCATTCGCCGCGACGATGGCGCGGTGCGCTGGATAGGGGCACAAGGCACGCGCGAAGGCAGTGGGCCGGGCAACTCGATCATGTTCGGCCTGGTGCACGACATCACCGAGCGAAAAAACGCCGAGGCGCAACTCGAGGAAAGCCGCAATCGCCTGCTGGAAAAGGAAAAGCGACTGGCTGAGGCGCAGCAGATTGCCCAGGTCGGCAGTTGGGATTGCGACTTCGCCACCGGCCGGTGGACCGCGAGCGATGAGCTGTGCCGCATTTTCGGCATCGAGTCGGCGCAAACCAGTGGTTCGCTCGAATACTATCTGGATTACATGCATCCCGACGACCGCGAGTCGGCCCAGCACGTCATCCAGAGCGCTTTCCAGACGCTTGAACCGTTCTTTTTCGAACACCGGATCATCCAGCCCAGCGGCGAGGTCCGGCTGATCGAAGCGCAAGGACGAATCCTGGTCAATGCGCAGGGCGAACCCGTCGGAATGGCCGGGACCGGGCACGACATCACCGAGCGGCAAGCCGCCGAGGAGCACCTGCACCGATTAGCGCACTACGACCCGTTGACCGGACTGCCAAACCGCAGGCTGTTCTACGAAACCCTGGCCAAGGAGGTCCAGGCCAGCAAGAGCCAGGGCTGGACCGTGGCGCTGCTGTACCTGGACCTGGACCGGTTCAAGGACGTCAACGACACCTTTGGTCATTCCATGGGCGACGAACTGCTGCGCCAGGTGGCCGAGCGCATCCTCGCCTGCACGCGGGTACGCGACACGGTCGGGCGACTGGGTGGCGACGAATTCGGCCTGATCACCATCACGTCGACGGAGCTGGATGACGTTGCCAACATCGCCGAAAAACTCATCGAAGCCTTGCAGAAGCCGTTCCAGCTGGCCGGCCACGATGTCACGGTGACCCCCAGCGTGGGCATTGCGCTCAGCCCGGCCGATTCCGAGGACACCGAGGCGCTGATGAAATTCGCCGACATGGCGATGTACCACGCGAAATCCTCGGGTCGCAACACCTACCGGTTCTACACGCCGGGAATGAATGCCCGCGCGCGGGAAAAAATCCAGCTGGAGATCGCCCTGCGTAAGGCCATCGAGCGCGAGGAGTTTGTCCTGCATTACCAGCCCGAGTGCGACATCGCCACCGGTCAGTGGACCGGCGTCGAAGCATTGCTGCGCTGGAGCCGGCCGGGCCATGGATTGCTGCTGCCCGCCGATTTCGTGCCGGCGCTGGAGGAAAGTGGATTGATCGTGCCGGTGGGGCGCTGGGTGATCGATGCCGCCTGCCAGCAGCTCAGCGAATGGCGCGCCGCAGGGATCGGAGCGATCAGCATCTCGGTCAACGTTTCGGCCAAGCAACTTGGACCATCGGGATTGCGGCGGGGCGGCGATGATCCTGGCGTCCGGGCCAGCCCGGCGCGCGAAACTGACGGGATCTGCGAGTACGTCCAGCGCAGCCTGCAGAAATACCATTTGGCGCCCGGCTCGCTGGAGCTGGAATTGACCGAAACCACCCTGATGTCCAACGCCGAAAAAACCGTCGAATTATTGCTCCAGCTCAAGGGTCAGGGGATCAAGATCCTGGTGGATGACTTTGGCACCGGCTATTCAAGCCTGTCCTACCTGAAGCGGTTTCCCATCGACACGCTGAAGATCGATCGGGAGTTCATCCGCGACCTGTCGGCCGACCCCGACGATCGTGCCATCACCCGGGCGATCATCAGCCTCGCCCATAGCCTCAACCTCAAGGTGATCGCGGAAGGAGTGGAGAGCCGCGAGCAGCTGGAATTCCTGCAGGACGAAAACTGTGACCAGGCCCAAGGCTATTACATCGCTTCGCCGATGCCGGCGGACGAACTGCTGAAGATCTTCCAGGTCGAGGGTCGCAGCCGCGGTGGCGACATGGAGAGTCGACAGACGTCCCTCTTCGGCAGCCGCGACGCGGCTGTGCGCCCGTCGATCCACTGACGCGCTGATTTCTCACATCGCGTGGTTTCGCGGCTGTCGATTGCGCTGGGAGTGCCTGGTGCCGGCGGGGCGTGGGGCGCTGAGCGGCCAACCAATGCTCGAGGCTATCGTGGCTTCAGCGGCGTCACACGGATGACGGCGAATGCATGACATCAGACCCTGGCGACCGGTTGCCGCCTCGACGCCAATCACTCGGCAGGTCGGTTGGGTGCGGCCTTGTCGCGAGGGAGCCGGTCCCGGACAGATGAGTGCAGGCGCACCCATTGGGTTGCGGAAGCGTCCCACAGGTGCTCAGCCAACACCTTCAGCCGGGGCGAGAATTTGCGTTCGACCAGCACGTGCACGGCATACGCGATCGCCAGCATCAGGATCACGGTTCCCCACAGCAGCACATGCCGGTTGATGGCCGGGTATCCCACGTTGAAGATCATGAAACCCACGTACTGGTGGATGAGATACAGCGGGTACGTCATCGCGCCCGCCACCAGCCAGCGTTGCCGCCCCAACGCTCCGGTGCGCTCCATCGCCACGGCACCGATCACCGCGAAGAACGCGACGATGATGGCGGCGACCACGAGCGGATTCATGCTGGTGCCGTAATACGTTTCGAAAGCCGGCAATCCCGCCAGCGTTTGATGCAGCGCGATCACTGCGCAGGCAAGGAACACCACGATCCGGGTCGCGGAGATGCCCTCAGACCAGGCCAGGAATGCGGTGGCCCCGGCAATGAAGTAGGGCGCGTACGCGGTGATGAACAGCAGGCGCAGCTTTTCGACCGGGTAGATCTCCAGCGCCACCGTCATGAGCAGCCACAGCACCAGGAACCGCTGTGCCTGATGGATCCTGCCCAGTACCAGTAGTGCCGCCACCATGGCGTAGAACTGCAGTTCAATGAACAGCGACCAATACACGCCATCGATGGACGGTATGCCGACGAAGCCGCTCAGCATCGTCATGTTGGCCAGGTATTGCCCTGGCGTTGCCGAATAGCGGCTGCCTCCCATCACCACGATCGCCACGAAAGTGATCGTGCAGCAGGCCCAGAACGCCGGATACAGCCGAACGAATCGCGAGATCGCAAAACCCTTGAGGCTGCCACGCGATGCGGTCATCAGAATGACGAATCCGCTGATCAGGAAGAACAGTTCGACGCCGAGATAGCCGTACTTGGCGATCGGCGCCAGCAACGGGTACGCCATGATCGACCGGCCGTCCGCCGCGTAGCCGCGAAACGCATAGTGGAAGAACACCACCACCAATGCGGCAAGGAACCGCAGCAGGTCGAGCTCGTTGACGCGTTTTTTCTGCATGTGCGTGTCCCACCGCGAACGGGCGACCGCTAGGCGCCAGCGGAATCCGTGGCTTCGGCCAACCGCCCAGACGGTTCTCCCAGCTGCGCCGACGGGGTTTGCGCGGCATCCGACTCGCTGCGGAAATAGAAACCGTGGTAGCAGTCAATGTCGCACTGCGGCGCGAAGGGCACTTCCAGGTGGCGTTCGAACGACTGCCACAGGTCGATGAGGTTGTAACCGAGTGCTTCCATGCCGGCAATGAATTCCGGAACCGCCGCAATCCGGTACGGGCAGATAGCGAAGCCGATGTTCTGCAGGGTGAAGTAGCCGCGTGACGGGTGCATGGGCACCGTGTTGATCAGTACGTGGGTCGGCCGTTTCTCGAGTTGCTGCAGCAGCTCGGGGAGCGTGTAGTCCAGGTACTGCAAAGCACCGCTCGTGAAGAAAATATCGGCGCCGTCCGTGTCGTGGCGCGAATCGGTGAACGCCAGCCGGCTTTCGGGATCATGCGTGACCGCCCAGTCGCGACCGGCCGATACGACGGCGGGAACGTCGTGAACCCGCCAGCGGAGGTCGCGCGGGTAGTCCAGGTACCGACGAAAGCCGTAGTAGCTGAGCCCGATGTGCCCCCCCAGGTCGAACACCTGGCGGCCGCCCGCCGACAGCAAGCGCGACAACCAATAAAGCACCGGATAGTCGCTCTCGCGGATGTTGTCGAGGTGGCTGCGGTACATGCGGCCGGAAGCTTCGACGTCGTAGGTGGTCGGCAACGTCGGCGGCGCGTCGGCCAGCGCCTGCTGGTAGCTGTCGTATACGCCGTAGTAGTGGGCTTCGGGTTGGTACGGCCGCTGGAACATGCGGCGATAGAGCGGTTCGGCGAGCAGCCTCAATCCCGGCAGTTGCCCGGCCTCGATGGCGATGCGCCGCAACTTGGTCCTCGCGTCGCCCGTGCCGCTGTGCTGCATCACTCCCCCGATTTCCGACTGGAAGTTCCGGCCATGTTGGTTCTCCCTCTAGCCCTGACAACGGCGATTGAATCGATGCAAGGCCAACGCAGTCTCCTGGTCGGTGGTCGGTCGCCGAGCGGGCGCCGACTGGCCAGGTTTTCCCGGTGCCGGCGTTGAAGGTTCCTGACACCCCATCCTGGGGAGCCGGCGGTATTGATTGCCGGCGGTATTGATTGGTGCGGCCTTGATTGGCAGGGCACTACCGGGGGGAGGATGTTTGAATCGAATCGTCGACGCGTCGATCCAACCGCTTGTAGGCCGCGCATCGACCGCACTTTCGCCAACGCCGTCGTCGCCAGTTGCAGGCCAATGGGGTTGTCCCCGGCCATCACGGTGGTGCTACTCGAGCTCGGCGACTGGCAGCCTTGGCTGGCGGAAGCATCGCGGTTGCTCGATCCGGCCGAAGCCGAGCGGGTGCGGAGGCGGCGCAGCATGCTCGACCGCAACGCGCTGACGCTTGCCTACGCGCTGCACCGCCTGCTCCTGGGTCATGTCGCCGACCAGGACCCCAGTGAGGTGCAGCTGTATCGCGACGAGCTTGGATGCCCTCGCCTTGCCGGCGACATCGCCTACACCAGCCTCAGCCATTCCGAGGGATTGATCGCGCTGGCGGTCACGACGTCGGGGCCGGTCGGGGTCGACATCGAGCCTGTGGGTCGCTCCGCGGTCATGGCGGAAATTGCGGGTTGCGTGTGCCACCCCAGCGAAGCGGATGAATTGGCTGGCCTGGACGAGACCACGCGCGCCGCGGCGATGTTGGCACTTTGGGTGCGCAAGGAATCTGTGCTGAAGGCCGCGGGGATCGGGCTGGCGGTGCCGATAGAGTCCTTTGCCGCGCCGGAGCACGCCGCACTGTCGTTGCCGGGGCTGTTCCCCGATACGGTGCAGGTCCAGATGCTCGATGCAGGCAATGCATGCCTCGCTGCCGTCGCTGGCGCGCGCGGGGTCGCCATCGACTGCCGCTGGCTGTGGCCGGGGTGCGACACCGGGACCGACAGCAAGCGCAACGGACCCGTGGGCTAGCGGGCGCGGGCCGCGTCGCCATTTCCGGGAGCAACCGGCCGGGCCGGGTGCCAGCTCGCGTTGGTGGGACATACGAACACGGGAAATTTTCGTTTTTTGCACGGAAGGACGGCCACGCCGCCGACGCCGGTCAGGAGCAACCCCATGAAGTCATCCATTGCCAGTCGCACGGCCCGCGCAATCCGGGTGTTGTGGTTGACCGAGTTGGTCATCATCGTGCTGGCGGGACTCATCGCTGCCTCGCTGCGGTTCTTCAATGATCCCGACGGGTACGCGCTTTTCCTCAGCAATGCGCCGGTCCGCATGGTGCTGGTGGCCGTCTTCGTCACCGTCGCGATGGCCGCCTTCGGCCTGTACCAGGTCCACGTACGACACACCCGCGTCGACTTCATGCTGCGTCTGCTGCTGGCGTTTGCGTTCGGTGGCATCGGCTTGCTGGTGTTGTATTACCTGGTTCCGCCGGTCTACATCGGTCGCAGCGTGTTCGCGCTGTCGCTGACCCTGGCGTTCGCGGGAATCATCGCGATCCGTTCGTTTTCCCAGCGCGTCCTGCGTGGGGAGGCATTCAAGCGACGGGTGCTCGTTTACGGTGCCGGCAAGAATGCCAACCTGATCAACAGCAGCCTTCGCCGCAGCTCTGACCGCCAGTCGTTCGTCGTGGTGGGCTACCTGCCCGTGGCTGACCAGTCGTCGCTGGTTCCCCAGGCGCTACAGGTCTGCACGGACGCGCCTCTGTCGGAATTGGCGCTTTCGCTTCGTGTTGACGAGGTCGTGGTGGCACCCGACGAGCGTCGTGGCGGCCTACCCATGGACGAAATGCTGCGGTGCGCGCAGCGCGGGATCGCGATGTGCGATCTCTCGACGTTCTTCGAGCGCGAGGCGGGCATGGTCAAATTGAGCGTGGCCGACCCTTCGTGGCTCGCCTTTTCCGGTGGATTCGACCACTCGATGCCGCGTCGGCTCAACAAGCGATTCTTCGATCTGCTCGCCGCGTGTGCGCTGCTGTTCGTGGCTTGGCCGTTCATGCTGGCAGTGGCGTTGTGCGTCTGGATGGAGTCCGGCAGGCCGATACTCTACCGACAGGTTCGCGTCGGCGAGAATGGCCAGCTTTTCGAACTGGTGAAGTTCCGCAGCATGCGCGTGGACGCCGAAGGTGATGGCGTCGCACGCTGGGCCAGCCAGAGCGACGACCGCAGCACCCGCGTCGGGCGTTTCATACGCATGACGCGCCTGGACGAACTGCCGCAATTATTCAACGTGTTGCGCGGTGACATGAGCTTTGTGGGGCCGCGCCCCGAGCGTCCGCACTTCGTTGACATGCTCAACCAGGAGGTTCGCTACTACAACGTCCGCCATTGCGTGAAGCCCGGGCTGACCGGTTGGGCGCAACTGCGCTACCCGTACGGGGCCTCGGTACGCGACGCCGAGGAGAAACTCACGTTCGACCTGTTCTACGTCAAGAACCAGGGGCTGGTCTTCGACCTGATGATCCTGCTCCAGACGGTGGAAGTGGTGCTTTTCCGCCGCGGCGCGCGCTGACGCCGACGGCGTCGTCGTTGGGGTCGTACGCGGGGAGTTTCCCGGAACGGCTACGAAGCGAGCGTCAGCCAGTCCCATGATGCCAGCAGCACCAGCAAAGCGAAGAACAGCACCATGAATCGCCACGTGGGTCGGGTGGATCGCTCCGATGCCGCGTTCGACGGCATCGCTATCGGCAGGTTTGCGTGCGATGTCATGTACATCGGACGGTGCTCGCCCCCTGCAGCAACATCGTCAGCCACGATTGAAGTACGAGGCGAAGCCCCTGGCATGCGTCCATAGCGGCTATGGAACCGGTTGACCGCGACGTAGGTGGCAATGAGCGTCGGCAACTCGATCCGGGCCTGCGTCAAGCTCGGGTCGCCACCGGCGCGGTCCGGGTGCAATTCGGAGATGCGCCTGCGATAGGCGCACTTGAAATCTTCCAGGCTGCAATCCGGGGAGAGGTCGAGCTCGGAATACAGCAGCGAAAAATCCGGTTCCATCACGGCTCCTCCAGCGCAGGCATCGTAGCGCGCTATGCGTGTCGATGAAATGCCGGCGCGCTTGGCCGCCAATCTGCCCGTCGACCGTTCTCCTGCAATGCCATTACCAGATGAACGGGCGCAGAGGATGGGGGCGATGGACAGGAGGGCATTCGTTCCAACGCGACAGATGCCACGGCGCGGAAACCGCAGCGCCCGGCAAAAGCGCACTACGCGCGAAGGCGTGGCCGCATGCCAATGCCTCGTTGCCGCTCGCTCCCGCCCGCCATGCGCCCCATTCGACCTCGCGACCGCGGCTTCCCGTGCCACGCGCCCGAACGGTCGGCCCGATCCATGAACTTGTCCGCTACGACCGACGCGGCGCTTGCCGGGGAAGTTGCATTGCTGGACGTGCTTCCCAGCCGCCCGGCAGCGGATGGCGGCCAATGGCGACGGCAGCTTGTCATGCTCGACTCCGCGGTCGCCGATGCCCTTGACGAGGTCATCAAAGAACAGAGGCTGTCGCCGCCCTTGCTTCTGATGGCGGCGCTGGCGATGGTCGAATCACGCCTGACAGGCGCCAACCGCGTCCGGGTCACTCGGATCGGCACCGAGGCGATCGGCCAGGCGATGATCGACGTCCCCAGACAGGGCTGCTTCGCCTCCTGGTCCGCAACGTGGGCACGTGCCCTGCAGCCGAGCGCCGCCGTCGTGGTGCCGGTTGCCTGGGCAGTATTGGATGGCGTTGCGGCAACGGCGCAGAAGCAGGATGACACTGCCCAGGACGCCATCGCGCGCGACGACGCGGCCACGGTCTCGACAGGCACGGTCTCGACATGGACGTTCTGCGCGACGGCGCAGGCGGGCGTCGAGGTCGCGTTCCGCTCGCCGTTGACTGCCGAATCGGTGGCCTTGCTGGCCGCTTGCCTGCAAACGGTGCTCACCACAATCGCTACTGGCCGTTTGATCGAGGACGTGGACCTGGTGGCTCCGGAGGAACGGCATCGCCAGTTGGTCGAATGGAATGCGACCTCTCTGCCGCGATCGCCGGGCGATACGGTGCATGGCCGGTTCGATGCCATGCGCCATGCTTCGCCCGATGCGATCGCCGTCGTGGGTGCAAAGGCATCGCTGACCTACGGTCAACTCGGGCAGGCCGCGGACGTGCTGGCGCTGAGGTTGCAGGAAGTGGGCGTCCAACCGGGCGCTATCGTCGCGGTGGCGATGGAGCGTTCCGCCGCTGCGATCGTCGCCGTGCTTGGCGTGCTGAAGGCGGGCGCAGCCTACCTGCCATTGGACCTGTCGCATCCCCCGGAGCGGCTCAAGTTCGTGCTCGATGACGTTCGGGCGGACGTCGTCGTGGTGGATGACGTCGATGCGGACCTGCCACTGCCCGCGGCCATCTGCAGGGTCGCCGCGGTCGCGAACGGGCCGGAAGGCGCGTCGCGGATCGGCAGCACGATGGTGGGAGCGGGCGATGCGCTCGCCTACGTGATGTACACCTCCGGATCGACCGGGACGCCAAAGGGCGTGGAGATCCAGCATCAGGCCATCCTGAGGCTCGTGTGCGGCGTGGACTATGTCGCGCTGGGCCGCGATACGCGGCTGTTGCACGCCGCGCCGCTGGGATTCGATGCCTCGACGCTGGAGTTGTGGGGCGCACTGCTCAATGGCGGATGCGTGGTGGTACACGACGAAGCAGTGCCCACGGGAGCGGGGCTGGCGGCATCCATCCAGCGGCACGGCGTCACGACGGCGTGGCTGACAGCGGCGCTGTTCAACGCCGTGGTGGATGAGGATCCGCGCCAGTTCGCTGGGCTGGCGGAGCTGTTCACCGGTGGCGAGGTGTTGTCGGTCGACCATGTCCGCCGGATGCGCCGGGCGCTGCCCGGGGTTCGCCTGAGCAATGGCTATGGCCCAACCGAGTGCACCACGTTCACGTGCACGTACGTGATTCCCGATGACATCCCCGACGGCACATTGTCGATTCCGATCGGTCGGCCCATCGCCGATACCCAGTTGCATGTTCTCAATTCGCGGCTCGAGCCCATCCCGGTCGGCATCATCGGCGAGTTGTACGTGGGCGGACTCGGACTGGCGCGGGGATATCACAACCGACCGGAACTGACCGCGCAGCGCTTCATCGCCAATCCGTTTGGCCCACCCGGCACTCGGCTTTACCGCACTGGCGATCAGGTTCGTTTGCGGCCCGACGGCGTCGTTGAGTTCATTGGCCGCGCGGACACCCAGGTGAAAATCCGCGGGTACCGGATCGAACTGGCGGAGATCGAAGTCGTGCTTGCCAGACATCCGGCGGTGCAGGCCTGCGCGGTACTGGCGTGTGCCGACCCCTCGGGCGGAAAAAGACTGGTCGCCTACCACGTCGCGGCCGGCGCGCCGGCAACGGCGCCGGCCTTGCGCGGCCACCTCGCTGCGGTCCTGCCGGACTTCATGGTCCCGACGCGATACGTGCTGCTGGACGCGCTGCCGGTGACGGCGAACGGCAAGCTCGACCGCAGCGCGCTGCCGCCGCCCGATGACCAGCGGCCGGAACTCGCGTGCGCCTACGAGCCTGCCGTCACCGGCACCGAGCGTCGGATCTGCGCGGCGTTCGGAGCGCTGCTCGAAGTCGATCCCGTGGGCCGCCACGACAATTTCTTCGAGTTGGGCGGCAACTCGCTGCTCGCAATGCGTTTGCTGGAGCAACTGCGCTCGGCGGGTGTGTCGCAACGTGGTGCCAGTGCTTCCGACTCGGGGTGCAAAGGCGCCATCGCTGCCACGGTGCTGTTTCGCAACCCGACGCCGGCGACTCTCGCCAGTGCGCTGGAGGGCGATGTCGTCGACGCGGTGGATCCGGCCCGGATGGCGCATGTGCGCGCGGGCGTGCACCGCGACACGCGCGATGATCCGGTTGCGATTGTCGCGATGGCGGGGCGCTTCCCGGGTGCCGGCGACGTTGAAGCGTTCTGGCGCAATCTTTGCGAAGGCCGGGACTCGATCACCGTGTTCCGCGACGAGGAGCTCGACCCGGCGATCAGTGCAGGCGACCGCGGTGATCCGGCCTACGTGCGCGCGCGTGGCGTGATCGATGGCGTGGAGGACTTCGACGCGGCCTTCTTCGGCATCAGTCCCAGGGAAGCGGAACTGATGGATCCGCAGCAGCGGATATTCCTTGAACTGTGCTGGCAGTGCCTGGAGCGTGGCGGCCATGTGCCCGACGCTACCCCCGGTCCGGTCGGGGTGTACGCGGGCATGTACAACGCCACGTACTTCCAGCGGCACGTCGTCGCGCATCCGGAACTGATCGACAAGATCGGCGCGTTCCAGGTAATGCTCGGCAACGAGAAGGATTACATCGCTACCCGCGTCGCGCACAAGCTCAACCTGACCGGTCCGGCGATCAGTGTTCACACTGGTTGTTCCACGTCGCTTGTGGCGATCTGCCAGGCGGTCTATGCCCTGCGCGCCGGGCAATGCGACATGGCGTTGGCTGGTGGTGTTTCAGTGACCTGTCCGCCGCGCAGCGGGTACATCTACCAGGAGGGCGCGATGCTGTCGCCCGACGGGCATACGCGCACGTTCGATGCCAACGCCCAGGGAACGGTATTCAGCGACGGTGCCGCGGTGGTGTTGCTCAAGCGGCTGTCAGATGCGATCGCCGATGGCAATCCGGTGTATGCGCTCATCCGTGGTTGCGCAGTCAACAACGACGGCGGCAACAAGGCCAGCTTCACTGCCCCGAGCAGCGATGGCCAGGCAGCGGTGATCGCCATGGCCCACGATGACGCGGGGATCAATCCCCGCGACATCAGTTACGTGGAGGCCCACGGGACCGCGACACCGCTGGGCGACCCGATCGAGATCGAGGCCTTGGGCAAGGCGTTTCGACGTGGCAGCGCCGACATAGGCTTCTGTCGGATCGGTTCGGTCAAAAGCAATGTCGGACATACCGTCATCGCAGCCGGCGCCACCGGACTGATCAAGACCACGCTGGCATTGGCGGAGGGCAGGATCCCGGCGAGCGTGCATTTCGACAGCCCCAACCCGGTCATCGATTTTGCCGGTTCACCGTTCGTGGTCAACGCGGAAATGAGCGATTGGCCTCGCTGCGGGCTGCCGCGACTCGCCGGCGTCAGCGCGTTCGGCGTCGGTGGCACCAATGCCCACGTCATCCTGGAGGAAGCGCCGGCCTTGCCGCCGTCCGACGGTGCTGACGGCCCGCAACTGCTGGTGTTGTCGGCACGCACTCCCGCGGCCTTGCAGCAAGCCGCCGCGGAATTGGCCCAGCACCTCGATACGCACGCCGGCACCAACCTGGCAGACGTCGCCTGGACGCTGGCCGTGGGACGCAAGGCTTTCGCCCATCGGCTGGCCGTGGTGGCGGAGTCACCTGCCGATGCCGCCACCCAATTGCGCAGCGAGGAGAGCTCCGCTGCCGCGGCGCGCGGCCGGCCATCGCGGTTGAGTGATGTCGTATTCCTGTTTCCGGGCCAAGGCGCCCAGTACGCAGGAATGGGGCGCGGCCTGTACGCCGCCGAGCCGGAGTTCCGTGCTGCGTTCGACGAATGCGCCGACATACTGGGTACCGAGCTTGGCTTCGACCTGCGCGAGCGCGTGTTCGGGGACGACCCCGATGCGCTGCTGCCCACCTCGACGATGCAACCGGCGACGTTCGCCATCGAGTATTCGCTGGCGCGGTTGTGGATGGGCCGCGGCATCGTACCGGCGGCGATGATCGGCCACAGCGTCGGCGAGTTCGTCGCGGCGGCGCTCGCGGGCGTGTTCACCCTGCACGACGCATTGCATCTGGTCGCCCGTCGCGGCGCATTGATGCAGGCCCAGCCCGCCGGCGCGATGCTGTCAGTACGGCTGGCGCTCGATGCGTTGTTGCCGCGATTGCCGGCAGGGGTGTCATTGGCTGCGGAAAACGCTCACGCCAACTGCGTGGTGTCCGGGCCGATCGACGCGATCGCGGCGTTGCAGGCGCAACTCGAGACTGACGGCGTTGCCTGCCGCGCGTTGCGGACCTCGCACGCATTCCACTCGTCGATGATGGATCCGGTGGTTGCGCCGTTCCTGGCGGAGGTCGCCGGGGTGCCACGTTCCGCGCCGCGTCTGCCGCTGGTTTCCACGGCGACGGGCGACTGGCTCGACGACGATACCGCGTGCTCGCCCGACTATTGGGCCCGCCATCTGCGCGAGCCGGTTCGCTTCGCGACGGCGCTGGGTCGCGTGCTCGATGGCCCGGCGCGGGTACTGTTGGAAGTGGGGCCACGCGCCACCCTCAGCGCGTTGTCGCGCCAGCACCCCGCGGTGCAGAAACAGCAGGTTGCCGCGGTGGCGACGCTCGCCGACAGCCCGATGGGCGAAGTAGCCAATTTTCGGCGCGCCATCGGTCAGTTGTGGTGCCGGGGCGTGGACGGCGACCTGGCGCAACTCGATCGCCGCGCGATCCGGTGTCGGGTCCTGTTGCCGACCTATCCCTTCGAACGCCGCAGGTACTGGATCGAAGCGGCGCTACCCAACGACGTCATCCCGCAACCCGTTCTCGCCGCCGATGCGGCCGTGGAGCCCGTCATGTCGCAACTCGCTTCTCCGCTTCCACCCGCCGACGCGGGTTCGGTTTCCGCGCTGGCCGCACGCAAGCCCAGGTTGATCAAGCAGCTCAGGGAGGTGATCGAGGATGTGGCTGGATTCGATCTGGCCGATGCCGACGCAGACGCCAACTTCATCGAGCTCGGACTCGACAGCCTGATGCTCACCCAGGTCGCGCTGCAGTTGCAGAAGACCTTCGCGGTGCGGATCACCTTCAGGCAGCTGATGTGCGACGGCGGAAGTCTCGACCGTCTCGCCGGGCTGCTCGACGCGCAGATGCCTGCCGAAGCGTGCCCCGCGATCGCCATGTCGGCGGTGGCAGCGCCGTCCACGAACGCGCCGCCCGCGGTGGCGCCGTCGATGGTATCGGCGAGTTTGGCGGTACCCGTATTGGCGCCGGCCGACCGGCACGCCGCGGGACTCGGCGGCGACGACGCGCTGCGCGCGGTGATCGCGCAACAGATGCAATTGATGGCCCAGCAGCTGGCATTGCTCGCCGGTCAACCCATCGCAGCCGTGCCGGCGCCCATCGCGGCCGTCGCGCCCCCGGCGGCGCCCGCGGCCACCGCAGTCCCGGTCGCCGCTACCTCGACGCCCTCGGGCGATCCCGCTACCGGTGCCTTGGCGGATGACGAGGCTGCGATTGCGCACACCAAGTACGACGTCGCCAAGGCGTTCGGCGCGATCGCGCGCATCCACAACACCAATGCAAACACCGACCTGGGAGGCCGCCAGCGCGCTCGACTCGACGCCTTCGTGCGCCGCTATGTCGAGCGGACGCGGGGCTCCAAGGACTACACCCAGGCCCATCGGCCGCACCTCGCCGATCCCCGGGTGGTCAACGGGTTCCGACCACTGCTCAAGGAAATCACCTACCAGATCGTGGTCGACCGCTCCAAGGGCTCGCGCGTCTGGGATATCGACGGCAACGAGTACATCGACGTGCTCAACGGCTTCGGGATGAACCTGTTCGGCTGGCAACCGGACTTCGTCGTCGATGCGGTGAAGCGCCAGATCGACCGTGGCTACGAGATCGGGCCGCAGCATCCGCTCGCGGGGGAGGTCGCCAAGCTCGTCTGCGACGTCACCGGTTTCGACCGTGCCGGGCTGTGCAACACCGGATCGGAGGCAGTGATGGGAACGATCAGGATCGCGCGCACCGTCACCGGCCGCAACACGCTGGTGATCTTCAGCGGTTCCTACCATGGCATCTTCGACGAGGTGATCGTGCGCGGCACCAAAAAGCTGCGTTCGGTTCCCGCTGCTCCCGGAATCCTGCGCAACACCGCCGAGAACGTGCTGGTGCTGGACTACGGTACCGAGGAAACCCTGTCGATCATCCGCGAGCGCGCCAACGACATCGCTGCGGTGCTGGTCGAACCCGTGCAGAGCCGCCGTCCCGACTTCCAGCCGCGCGAGTTCCTGCAACAGTTACGCACGATCACCCGCGATTCCGGCGCACTGCTGATCTTCGACGAGGTGGTGACCGGGTTCCGGTCGCACCCACGCGGCGCGCAGCACGTGTTGGGCGTCGATGCCGACCTGGCGACCTACGGCAAAGTCGTCGGTGGCGGCTTCCCGATCGGCGTCATCGCCGGCAAGGCCGCGTACATGGACGCGCTGGACGGCGGCCAATGGCAGTTCGGGGACGACTCCATCCCGACCGTGGGCGTGACCTATTTCGCCGGGACTTTCGTGCGCCATCCGCTGGCACTCGCGGCCGCCAAGGCGGTGCTCGAGCATATCCAGGCCGAGGGGCCAGACCTGCAGGAGCGCCTCAACGGAAGAACCGCGGCGATGGCGGCCGAATTGAACACGTTCTGCGAGGAGGTCGGGGCGCCGATTACCGTCAAGCACTTCGCCTCGGTGTGGAAGACCGTGTTCGCCGAGGACCATCCGCTGCAGGACCTGCTGTTCGCGATGATGCGCAGCCGCGGCATCCACGTGCTCGACAACTTCCCGTGCTTCTTCACCACCGCGCACTCGGAAGCCGACTTCGCCGCGATCGTCAAGGCGTTCAAGGACTCGGTGTTGGAGCTGCAGGCAGCGGAATTCATTCCGCGTCGGCGTGATGCACAACGGTCCACCTTCGATGCCGACCGGCCACCGGTGCCGGGCGCGCGACTGGGCCGCGATCCCGACGGCAAGCCAGCCTGGTTCGTCGCGAACCCCGATACCCCTGACAAGTTCCTGAAGGTGAGCGCATGAACAACGCAAGCGAGGCATCGACAATGGCGGCGCAACGCCTGTCGGCGGTCGACTACGATCCCTTCGCGCAGGCCGCGCTGGCGCGCGTGGTGCCCGTCACCGAGCCGCAGCGCGAGGTCTGGTTGGCGGACAAGCTGGGGAGCGGGGGCTCGCTGGCCTACAACGAGTCGGTGTCGCTGCGCCTTCGCGGACCGTTGGATGCGGCGGCGTTGCGCGCCGCCGTGCGCGAACTGGGTGAGCGCCACGAATCCCTGCGCGCGACGGTCAGTCCGAGCGGCGACGAGTTGTGCATCGCCGAGGACTTCGTGCTCGAGCTTGACGGCAGCGACCTGTCGGCGTGGGACGGCGAAGGGCGCGAGGATGCGGTGCGGGCGCGGCTGCGCCATGTCGTCGAGATGCCCTTCGATCTCGAGCGTGGGCCGTTGGTCCGGATGGAGTTGCTGTCGCTTGCACCGCAGGAAAGCCTGCTGATCATTACCGCCCATCACATCATCTGCGATGGCTGGTCATTCGGCGTGCTCGTTCACGACCTCGCGGCACTGTATGCGCGACACGTCGGCAGGCCGACGGTGGAGCTCGATCCGGCATCCTCGTTCAGCCAATACGCGCAGGCGCAGGCAGCGCGGGAAGGTACGGCGCAGGCGCTCGACGACGAGCAGTACTGGCTGTCGCGCTTCGCCGATCCGGTGGCCGACCTGGACCTGCCGCTGGACCGCCCGCGCCCACGTCAGCGCACGTTCGACTCCCGGCGCGTCGACGTGGTGCTGGATGCCGACCTGGTGGCCGGGGTGCGCAAGCTGGGCGCACGGCAGGGCGCCAGCCTCTTTGCGAGCCTGCTCGCTGGTTTCACGACGCTGGTGCGCCGGCTGTCCGGGCAAACCGACGTGGTGGTCGGCATCGCCGCGGCCGGGCAAGCGGTGGGTGGCCACGACGCGCTGGTCGGACATTGCGTCAACATCCTGCCGGTCCGCATCGAGGCCAGCCCCGGGAGCAGCTTTTCCGCGGTGTTGGCGGAAACCGGGGCGACACTGCTCGATGCATTCGAACATCAGAGCTACACGTTCGGGACGCTGTTGCAGAAGCTGGCGATCCCACGCGATCCGGCCCGACTGCCGCTGGTCAACGTGCTGTTCAACCTGGACCAGGCGGTCGACACGTCCAGCGTGCGTTTTCCCGGCCTTGAGTTCGATTTCTGCGCCAACGCCCGCAGCCACGAGGCCTTCGAACTGTTCGTCAATGCGGTACCGGTGGACGGCTCGATCCGCCTGGAATGCCAGTACAACCGCGACTTGTATGACGCCGACAGCGTGCGACGCTGGATGGCGTCACTGGAGACGTTGCTGCGCGCGGCGATCGCGGAACCCGACCGGGCCTGGGACGAACTGACGTGGTTGGCGGCGGACGAATTGCAGTGCCTCAGGGACTTGCAGCCGTTGCCGACCGCGTACGACGCCGGCAGGCTGGTGTACCAGCGCTTTGCCGACCAGGCTGTCGCCGCGCCCGATCGCGTGGCCATTTCCTCCGGTGCGCGCCAGATCACCTACGTCGATCTCGATCGCCGCGCCAATGCGATCGCACGTGCGTTGCGTGCCCGTGCTATCGGTCGCGATTGCCTGGTCGGTGTCTGCCTGGAGCGCGAGCCGGATCTGTATGCCGCAGTGCTGGGGATATTGAAGGCCGGCGCCGCGTTCGTGCCGCTGGATCCCACCTACCCGAAGGAGCGGCTGAACTTCATGGTCGACGACGCCGGACTGGCGGCGGTGGTCAGCAAGGTGGCGCTGTTGGGGACGATCGACTACGACAGGGCATCGACCCTCCTGCTCGATGCCGACCTCGACCAGCAGGCCTGGGACGACGGGGCGGCGTTGGCGATGGACGATGGCGGCGCCACGCCGGAGTCTCCGGCCTATGTCATCTACACCTCCGGTTCCACCGGCAAGCCCAAGGGCGTGGTGGTCCCGCACCGGGCGTTGGTCAACCTGCTGTGCAGCATGGAGCAGCGCCCGGGGTTGAGCGCCGACGACCGGCTCGTGGCGGTGACCACGATGTCGTTCGACATGTCGATCCCGGAGCTGTTCCTGCCGCTGACCGTCGGCGCCTGCGTGGTGGTCGCCAGCCGCGAAGATGCGCGCGATGGCATGGCGCTGCGGCGACTGCTGGAAAGCAGCGGAGCCACGATCATGCAGGCGACGCCGTCGGGCTGGCGGGTGCTGGTGGATTCGGGCTGGAACGGCGGTCCCGGGTTCAAGGCACTGGCCGGTGGCGAAAGCCTGCCCGTCGATCTGGCGACGACCTTGCAGGGCCGCTGCGGCGAGTTGTGGAACATGTATGGCCCGACCGAAACCACGGTGTGGTCGACGTGCGCCCATCTGCGTGGGCCGGCGCAGGGCGTGTCGATCGGCACGCCGATCGCCAACACCTCGGTGTGGGTGCTGGACCCGCACCGGCAGCAGTGCCCGACCGGCGTGGCCGGTGAGATATGGATCGGCGGCGACGGGGTCACGTTGGGGTATCTCAACCGGCCCGAGTTGACCGCCGAGCGCTTCGGCGTTGACCCGTGGGCTGACGTCCCCGGCGCACGGATGTACCGGACGGGCGACCGCGGCCGCTGGCGGAATGACGGCACGCTGGAACACCTCGGGCGACTGGATTTCCAGGTCAAGGTCCGCGGCTACCGCATCGAGTTGGGCGAGATCGAGGCCAATCTCGCCAACCATCCCGAGGTCGACCATTGCGTGGTGATCGCGCGCGAGGACCGCCCGGGTGATGTGCGATTGGTGGGGTACGTGGTGATGGCCGGCGACGCCGAGGCGCGCGACGACAGCGCCAGGGAGGACATGCTGCGCGCGCACCTGCACGCGACGTTGCCCGCCTACATGGTCCCCCAGCATTTCGTGTTCCTGGCGGCGCTGCCGTTGTCGCCCAACGGCAAGGTCGATCGCAAGGCGTTGCCGGCGCCGGACGTGGAAGGCCAGCGTGCGACGGAGCGCACGGCGCCGCGCACCGACCTCGAACGCGCGGTCGCCGCGATCATGGAGGACGTGCTCGCGTTGCCGGGCATCGGCGTCGATGACGACTTCTTTGCGCTTGGCGGCCACTCGCTGCTCGCCGCGCAGCTCACCTCGCGGTTGAATCGCGAGCTCGGCGTATCGCTGTCGATGCGCGCGCTGTTCGATGCTCCGACCGTGGCGCGCATGGCGCAGCTGCTGGCCAGTGATTCGACGCGGGCGACGCCGCTGCCGTCGCCGATCGTGCACCGGGCGGACCAGCGACGCGCCCCGCTGTCGCTGTTGCAGGAGCGGCTGTGGATGATGGAGGAGTTCAACCCCGGCCAGCTGTCCAACAACACCCCTTCCGCGCACCGCCTCACCGGGCCGCTGGATGTGGCGTTGCTGGATCGCGCCGTGCGTGACCTGGCGCAGCGGCAGACCGTGTTGCGCACCACGATCGGGGTCGAGGATGGCCGGCCGATGCAGGTCGTCCACGACGACATCGAAACCGGGCTGCTGCAGGTCCACGACCTGAGCGGCATGCGCGGCGACGACCGCGAGGCGGAACTCGGCCGGCGGCTGCAGGCGCTGGTGGAGGTCCCGTTCGCCGACCTGGGGCGCGCGCCACTGTTCTGCGCACGCCTGTTCCATATGGAGCCCGGCGTGCACGTGCTGTTCTTCATGCCGCACCACGTCATCTGGGATGGCTGGTCGTTCGACCTGTTGTACGCGCAATTGTCGGAAACCTACGCCGCGCTGGTCGAGGCCCGGCCCCCGGTGCTGCCAGCGCTGCCGGTCACCTATGGCGATTTCGCAGCCTGGCACCGCGGGTTCGTGCAGGGCCCGGAATACGCGCGGCAACTGGAATTCTGGCGCGGCCAGTTGGGCGGGCAGGGCGGTGATGCCGAAAGCCGTGTGCAAGCGTTGCCGACCGACAAGCCACGCCGCGCGGGCATGTCCGGGCAGGGCCGTTCACAGGTGCTCGTCGTGCCCAGGGAACTCGGCGCCAGACTGCGCGAGGTCGGGTTGCGGATGGACGCGACGCTGTTCGTGACCCTGCTGACGGCGTACTGCGCGGTGATGGGCCGGATGACGGGGCAGCGCACGATGATCGTCGGCACCCCGGTGCGCGGCCGCAACCTGGCGGAGGTCGAGGACCTCATGGGGTGCTTCACCAATCTGCTGCCGATCCACGTGCGGATCGATCCTTGCCGCCCGTTCGAGGACGCGGTGCGACAGGTCAAGTCGGTGGTGCTGGACAGCTTCGCCAATCCCGACATCCGCCTGGAAGACCTGGTCGGCCGGTCCGGCGTGGGGGGCGGCGGGCTGCTGTACCAGTCGCTGTTCTCGTTCCAGGATGTCCGCCAGCGCACGCGGCAGTGGGGCGCATTGCGTCACGAACGGGTTGAGGTGTTCCAGCCCTCGGCGACCGAAGACCTCGGCATGTGGTTCATCGAGAACGAGTCGGGGCTGTCGGGCGGACTGGTCTACAACGCCGATATCTTCCACGACGAGACCATCACCCTGCTGCGCGAGCGCTTTCTGCGCGTGTTGGCCGCCGTGGTGGACGAACCCGCGCAAACGGTCGAATCGCTAACCCGGTTCGACGATGGCCGCCCCGAAATGATGGGCGTCGCAATGGCCGTGGACGCGGCCCAGCCCGCTGCCGCGGTCGACTCGGCAAGGCCTGCCTTCGTCGCCGAGTTCGCCGCAACGACCGACACGCAGCAAATCCGCGACCCGCGCGTCCGTTACCTGGTCGAGCTGTGGTCGGAGTTGTTGGGCGTCGTCGTCACGCCGGCTGACAATTTCTTCGAACTCGGGGGGAACTCCATGTTGGGCGTGCAGATGGCCGCACGCGTGGCCAGCGATACCGGCGTGCGCATCAAGCTGGTGCGACTGGCCGCGCAGGACCTCGCCGAGATCGCGGCGGATCTGCCAGCGTCCATTGGCAGCGCCGACGCTGCAGGCGTGGGCTCGCGCCTGGCTCGCGGCGTCAAGCGGCTTTTTGGTCGATCCAGCCGGGACGCCGAATCGTGATTGCAGCGCTGCCATGCCGTTCGCCGTCGCAAGGCAGCCGTAAGCGGCAAGCCGGCGTGAGTGGGTGCGCGTGGTATCCGCAGAGCGCGGCGACAGCACAATCGGTGCTGCTCGGCACTCATGGGTGGTCGCCATGGGCGATGCGTTGAATTGCCAGGCCCTCGGCATGGGCGCAAGCGAACCACGATGGTTGGGCGACCGCTCGCGCTACCTCTATGCGGTGCTGCAACGCGCCGCCGTGCCAGGCAATCGCCTCGGCGTGGTGCTGGTTCCGCCGTTGTTCCATGAGCAGCCCCGTAGCCGTCGCCTGCTCATGCAGGTGGCCGAGGCGCTGTCTGCCCTCGGGCTGCCGTCGATCCGCTTCGATTTCTTCGGTACCGGGGATTCGGCGGGAAGCAGCGAACAGGTGGATTTCCGTTCGATGTGCGTCGATCTGGAGCTCGCCTGTCGGGCCTTGTCGTGCGAGCCGGGCGTCGAGCGGGTGGCGCTGCTGGCATGGCGCGGGGGCGCCCTGCCAGTGGCGCGCTGGCTTCGCGACGGCAATGGCGATGGCGACGGACCGGCGCTGGTGGTGCTGTGGGAGCCGATCGTCGATGGCGCGCAATGGCTCCGGGAACTGGAGGCAGATGACCGGGCGGAACGTCGTTCGGTTAGTCGCTATCGCCTGTGCCGGCCATCGGCCACCAGCGCCGACGACCAGCAACTGATGGGCGTGGCGGTCTCGGCGCGGCTGCGCAGCGACATCGCCGGCGTGCGGCTGGACGAAGCGGGGTGGTTCGGTGCCAACCGGTGCTGGGCCGTGCTTCGACCCGGCGCGGTGCTGCCGGCATCGACGCTGGAACGCGTTTTTGACCTGCCGCCCGATTCGCCCACGTTTGGCGGTGGTACGCAGATGGATTCGGGTTTGTTCGTCACTCCGCAACTGAGGCGGATCGCCAACGAATTGGGCCGCGCACTGCTGCAGGCAGGCTGAGACATGGACCAGATCGTGCAATTCGGGCCGCAGGGGCGATTGGTCGGGGTGTTGAGCGGCGGTTCGCTGGCCGACGATGCCCCCGTCCTGCTGTTGCCGAGCGCGGGATTGCTGCCGCGCGCCGGCCCGTTCCGCCTGCACGTGGAATTGGCCCGGCGGCTTGCATCACGTGGCATACGGACGTTCCGGTTTGAGAACCCCGGCGTCGGCGAGGCGCCGCGCCTGCCGGGATTCGGATCGCGCGAGGCAACGCTGGCCGCGCTGGACCAGCTGGCATCCCAATTCGGATGCCGGCAGTTCGCGATCGGCGGCCTTTGCAGTGCCGCCGACACCGGTTGGCGCGCGGCGGTGGAGGATCCTCGGGTCAGCGCGGTAGTGATGCTGGATGGCATCAGCTTCGTCGGCCCGTGGTACCACCTCGCGCGGGCGTTGAACCTGGTGCGGCGACCGCCGCGCGAATGGCTGCGTGTCGCCCGTCGAGCGTGGATCCGCTTGCGGTCGGGTTACGGAGCGCAGGCCCAGGACATGGGCGACTACCGCGAGTGGCCGACGCGTCGTGATGCACGCCGGCAGTTCGCCGGACTGCTGGCGCGCAATGTCCGTTCGCTTTGGATCTATACGGGCGGATACGGCGACCGCTTCCTGCACCCACGCCAATTCGCCTGGAGTTTTGGCACGCCCGCGCAGGACAGTCGGGTCGAAATGCACTACTGGCCCGATTGTGACCACACGTTCTATGACCGGGGACACCGCGACCGATTGCTCGCGACGGTCGAGGATTGGTTGCCCAAGGCATTGACGGACGCGGTTCACCTCAAGGAAGCAAGCCGATGAGTAGCGAATCCGGAATCGCGGTCGATGGTGCGCCACCCGCAGCGCGGACGACGCGGCGCTCGCCGCTGTATCCACCGCCACAGGGACTGGTCGCCACCTTGCGGGTGGTGATGGTCGTGTCCCGACACATGCCGGCCTGGCTGCTGCGGTTGTTCGACCTTGCGGCGGACAACGACTGGCTGGACCTGGTGGTGCTGCCAATCGACGGCGAGCCTCCGGCCGCAGCGCCCGCGTTGCCGGCCGACCTGCGCGCTCTGCTGCGCCACGAACGCGGCCGCACCGCCGAGGTGGCGATGGCGCGCGTCGTGGTCGCCAGCCACGATGGCGTGGCATTCGCGACCGCCGTGCACAGCGGGCTGGATACGGCCGCGCTGCGTGCCCAGGTCGGCCTGCTGCAGCCGGATCTCGTGCTGTTGGTGGGGGCATCGCGCTGGGCCGAAGCGCTGGGCGACCAGGCGCCGTGGGGTTGCTGGAATTTCGATGACAGCCTCACCGACGCCGGCCGCGCGGCGCAAGCCCTGCTGGGCCCGGTGATGCGCGGCGACGTCGCCACCGCGATTGAACTGCAGTTGCACCATCTGGATCGTTCGGCGACCACGCTGGAAACCAATTGGGGTTCCACTTGTCGCAGCTCCGCCAGCGGCCAGCGCGAGGCGGCGTTCAAGCGGATCCCGGCGTTGTTGATGCGGTCGCTGCGGCGGCTGGCCAGTGGCGACCTGCAGGTTCCGCGGCATCGAGCGGCCACCCTGCGCCTGGCGTCGGACACGACGCCAGGCGCAGGGGACGGCCTGCGAACGCTCGCCAATACCCTGGGGTTCCGGTTCGCCGCTCGCGTGCGACAGCGGTCGCGACCCTGCGAAGGGGCCTGGCACGTGCTGCTCCGGCATGCGCCTGAACCGATGGATCCCGCCGCCCCCGAGGTGCCGCGCCACACCCCCCTGCTTCCCGCTGCCCAGCAGTTCTGGGCGGACCCGTTCGTGATGCAGGACGAGGGGCGCAATTTGTTGTTTGTCGAGCAATGGGAACGCGCAGACGCCAAAGGCGTGATCGTGTGCGTGGAACTGTTCGCCGACGCCCGCTGCCGGCCCTTGGGAATCGCGCTCGAGCAGCCGTTCCATCTGTCCTATCCGCAGGTGTTCCAGTGGCAGGGTCAGTGGTACATGTCGGTTGAATCCGGGCAGGCCGGATGCGTGAGCCTGTACACGACGACGACCTTTCCGCTGCACTGGGAACATGTCACCGACCTGTTGGTGGGTCGGACCTGCGTCGATCCAACGCTCCATCATCTCGATGGCATCTGGTATCTGTTCACCAACGTTGCCGAGGGCGGTGGCAGTACCTGCGATGAATTGTTCCTGTTCGTGGCCGACGACCTGTTGGGCCCGTTTCGCCCGCACCCGGCGAATCCGATCGTGAGTGACGCGCGGCGGGCGCGGCCGGCGGGGCGATTGTTTGTTCGCGAAGGCAGGCTGATCCGCCCGGCCCAGGATTGCGCCCCCAGTTACGGCGCGGCCGTGGTGTTCAACGAGGTGCTGGAGCTGACGCCTACGCATTACCGCGAGCGGCGGCTGGGCCGTCTGGGCGCTGGTTGGGCATCGGGGCTGGACGGTTGCCACACCTATAACGCAGCCGGTGGAATCGAGGTACTCGATGCGCGGGGCACACCTTCGGCCCGGTCGGCCCATTTGAAGGTGAAGGGTGTGCCGTTGCTTAACGCGGGCGTGCCAACGTCACGCTGATCCAGCTTCGATGTGAATCCGTACCGTTCCGCGTTCCTCGGGTTTCCGCGACCGCGCCGTCGCCCTCGATACGAGACTGGTCGGCAATCCATGGCCCGCCGCGCCGGGGCAATGGGGCTTCGCCGCACAAAAAAAAGTCGGGCGAGTTTCCTCGCCCGACTTCGTCGCGGTGTTGCTGCCTAAATCGGGGCTCCGCGGATGGGCGGGCCTGTTTCGGGCCCGCCATCGCGCGTCGCTCCCCTGGCGCTGGTTACCTGGCCACGCTGAACGCGGCGCTGGCAGTAACGCTGGTGCCGCTCGGCGTGGTCTCCGCACTGATTGTGTAGTTGCCGATTTCCTTGAGGTTGCCGCCCAGTTGGTGGGTAACGCGGGCATAGCCGTTGCTGTCGGTCGTGGCGCTGAGCTTGTTGACACTGCCATTGGGACGAGTGACACGGATGCTGACGTACTCGCCACTGACCGCCTGGCCGTTGTTCAGCACGCGAGTGCTGATGTAGACGCTTTGCCAAAGGTTGTAGCTGCTCTTGTCGGTGCCAACGGATTCAGTTACTCCCGACGGAGCCGGAGCCGGCGCAGGTGCCGGAGCCGGAGTCGGAGTCGGAGTCGGAGTCGGAGCCGGCGCAGGAGCCGGCGCAGGCGCCACGGCCGTCTTGCTGACGTCGAACGTGCTGTTGGCGTTGACGCTGGTGCTGCCCACGGTGGCTGCAGCATTCAGCTTGTAGGTACCCATCGAGCTCGGGCCCGTGCCCGAAGCGAACGACTGCCGTGCGAACCCGTCGGCGCCGCTGGTCGTGCTCATCACGATCTTGATGCCATTGGGCTTCGTCGCGGTGAACCGGACTGTTGCACCACTGACGGCCGCGCCGTTATTGAGCACACGTGCGCTCATGTGGACCGTTTCGCCGCCGACGTAGTTGGCCTTGTCGGTACCGACGGTCTCTGTCACACCGCCCGCGGTGGGCGTCGGCGTCGGTGCGGGAACCGCGACGACATCCTTGACCGTGTAACTGGTCGACGCACTGGCGGTATGGGCACTGCCGACGCTGCTGCTGATGCCGGTGCCGATACCGTAGGCGCCGGCCGCAGAACCGCTTGCCGAAGTGACGTTCAACGTGGCGTTGGAACTGGCACCCGGGGCCAGCGTCACGCTCGCGGCGCTAAGCGTACCCGTCCAGCCGCCCGGGACCGTGCGGGCCAGGTTGAAGCTGGTGTTGCTGCAGTTGCTGTTGTCGTTGTTGGTGAGGCTGACGGTATAGGTGACCGCGGTGCCCGCGGCGACGGCGACGGTCGGGCCGGTCAGGCTGATCGCCGGAGCGGCGCGCGTGCACGCGATCGGGGTGGGTGTGGGAGTCGGGGCGCCGGACTGTACTTCGATCGCGCCGATGTCGGAGGCCGCGCCGGACGGGCGGGGCTGCATCAGGAAGTCGGTCGTCATGCCGCTGAGCATCGCGACCTTGTCGATCACCGGGCTACCGGCCTTGGGGGCTGCATCGAAACTGGCCAGGGTCATGTTGGTCAGGTTGGGGTTCTGCCCGCAGATGCTGCCCGACGGGCAAGCGTTGTTCTTGACGTTCCACACCAGGTTGCCCGCGAAGCTCACCGTCGCGGCGCTGTTGTACGCGAAGTGGGCAACGGCCAGTTCACTCGTGCTGCCCGCGACGACAGCCAGGTAGTCCGGCATCCCGAGCAGGGCATTGTTCTGGATGTTGATCTTGGACGACGCGTCGCCCTCGGTGGTCATGATCAGGCCATCACCCTGGCCGGTGATCGTGTTGTGGCGGATGTTGACGGTGTTGTTGCTGCCAACCGAAATCGACAAGGCGTTGCCCGAAGCGCGGCACAGGTCGCCGGACTGCATGCTGAACTTGCCCGCGAAGTACGCGCAGCTGCCGACCAGGACCGAGTTCTCGATCGTCGCGTTGCCGCGCGTCTTGACCTGGTTGCCGGCGTTGGCAACCGCATAGACGCGGCGCAGGGTCGCTGTCGTGCCGGCGGCACCGTCCAGGTACAACAGGTCCAGGCCGTCGGAAGTGTTGTGGTGGACGAAGGCGTCCTCGATCAGCCACTGGCCACCGGTGGTGATGGTACCCAGGCCGTCGCCATAGCCACCGCCCTTCTGCGCCCAGCAGTTGACCGGCGCGCCGGTCTGCCAATCCTCGCCACAGCCATTCCAGGCAATCTCGACGTCACGCATGACGATCGCGCCGGAGTTGGAGCTGTTGCTGCCGACATTGGCATCCCAGCCGGCCCAGCCGTTGGCATTGAGCTTGAAGCGTTCGAAGGTCCAGTTGCTCAGGCCGCCGGCGTTCATGCCCTGCAGGCCCATGCCGTGGATGTTGACGTCATGCACCCAGACATTGCTGGAGGCGCTGGCCGACAGGCCGATCGATGCCCAGTTGCCGTACGGCGCGCTGGTGCGGTTGCAGGCGGCCGAGGCAAGGCTGTGGGCGGACACGCAGCTGCTCTTGTCGGTGACTTCGAGGAAGCCCAGTTCGACATTCGAACTTCCGTTCAGGTTAAGCACGCTCCAGGTCTTCTCGGCGCCCCACAACTTCGGCGGCGCGGCGCTGTTGCCCAGGATGCGGGTCTTGGCGCTGGCGCTCGGGCCGCTGGGAACCTGGCCAAGCGAGCAGGAGGTGCGGTCGCCCGAGGCGCAGGTGCCGGCCATGCCGGGCGCACCGTAGCCGATCATGTATTCGCCGGAGCCGATCATCAGGGTGTCGCCGCCGGCAATGCGGGCGGTGCCGCTGCTCGGCAAGGCGTAGTACGGGTGCTTCCAGGCGCAATTCTGCGCCGAGCCGCTGCCGGCGTACGCGGTATCCGCGCGGCCGTTGCACTGGGTGGCGTCGCCGCCATCGGTGCGTACGAAATAGGTGGTGGCCGCCTGGGCCGAGCCCATGGCGCCGAGGCCAAGCGAGGCCATCAGCAATGCCGAGCTGAGGGGATGTTTGTGAAGCGTGCGGGCTGACATCAGAAAGTAACTCCGGAAAGGGGGAAGGCCCTCCTTGTGCCGGAGCGAACTGTAGGGATTGGGTTTTCGGGAATTTGTGGGGCAAGTCACAGCTTTCCGGGCGTCAGGCGACGGCCGTCACGGTTTTTGTGAGGATGGCGTGAGCATTCAGCTCCCAGTCGGACTCCTGGGGTCCATAACTGCCGCCCAGGGCGCCGAAACGCCGCCGTGCGCCTGGTCGCGCTGGACGATGGGGTGAATCCTGACCCCCATACCGGACGCGATCGAGTGACCGCGCGTGCACGGAGGCTTATCCGTTGCCACTGGCCGCCACCAACCTCCCGGGACGTTGATTCCGGTTGCATCGGTGGAAAGTGGGTGACGGGGCTCGCCCAGGCGATCCTGGAATATCGTGGAATCTCGCACTTCACATCGGGAAAGCCCCCAGGACGGGAGCGCAGTGGGTTGCTTTTCACACCAGCTAAGGGGGGGCGATGCGAGTGCCGGGCAAACAATGACAGGCAGAAACGTGGTGGCGAGCTGCCGGAACGCGGGCCCGGGGTCCACCATCACCGACCGAGAGGACGACGTGAACGCTTCAGGACCGCGCCGGCGCAGTGGCGGGGCAGCCGTGGCGCATCGCCTGCGGGCGGCCGCGACCCAGTCCCCGGTGCCACGGCGATGGGTGCCTTGGCCATGAATGCCGCCGTGGAACCGGCGGTGGCGGACGAGCGGATCATCGCGACCCCCGTCCCCGGTCGCGTCGTGGGCATGGGCCAGCACTACCTGCGTTATTCCGGCGCCACCATCGCGATGATGATCGCGGGGCTGGTGTCGTTCCCCATCCTGGCGCGACTGCTGGACAACACGCAGTTCGGCATCCTGGGGTATTACGACACCTGGCTGATGATGGCCGTGACGGTGATCAAGCTGGGAGGGCAACACGCCATCCTGAGGATGTATCCGTTTGGCGGCGACGAGGTGCGCATGACGCACTTCAGCACCAACCTCGTGTTCCTGCCGATCATGGTGTCGCTCGTCCTGTGGCTGCTGGCGGTGGTCGTGATCGGCGGTTTCAGCGTGGTGCGCGGGGTCGCGATGCCGCCGGTGTTCTGGGGCGCGGTCGCGTTGGTGCCGATGATGGTGTTCACCAGTCAGGTCGAGATGACCTTGCGCGTCAGCGAGCGCTCGGGCGTGCTCACGGTCACGCGCGTGTCGTGGCGCTGGCTCGAGCTGGTGCTGGTGATCGGGGCGGTGGCGGCGATCCAACGCAGTGCGCTGTCGGTGTATGCGGGCAAGATCACCGCGGCCCTGCTCCTGGTGGCGTTCTATGTCGTCTGGGTACGCCGGCACCTGAGGTTCTCGCGCAGGGCCCTGGACCTCGGCGCCTATCGCGAATCGCTGCGCTACGGCCTTCCGCTGGTGGCCACCGAACTGGCGGGCGCTTCGCTCATATCCATCGACCGGATCATGCTCAAGCACCTGCAGGGCGGCTATGAGGCGGTGGGCATCTTCACCGTTGGTTGCGCGTTGGCGATGCAGGTGGGCGTCATCATGAGCGATCCGCTGTGGGCGGCGTTCAATCCCATCGCCAACCGCGTCCACGGCACGGAGGGCGCCGCCGAGGTCCGTGCCTTGAAGACCCGGGTGCTGGTGCCGGTGACGTATGCCGCCGTGGGCATCGGCGTGGCGATCTGGGCGGTCGGCAGCGAGGCCTTGGTGATGCTCGCGGGTGCCAACAAGGTCGCCTCCGGACCGGTGTTCGCTTGGCTGGGGGCGATGTTTGCCGCGTTGCCGCTGCTGGATGTCATTGGATACGGCCTGCTGCTGCAAAAACGCACGATGACCGTGCTCACCCTGACGGCGTTCGCCGCAGGGCTTAACATCGCACTGAATTTCCTGTTGATTCCGTTGCACGGCGTAATGGGCGCCGTGTACGCGACGGTCGTCAGTTTTGTATTGCTGTCGGTCAGCCGTTGCCTGCTGTGCCCGCGTGACCTGCTGCAGCTGCCCGACCTGAAAAGCGTGCTGATTTCCGGCGTCGCCGCGGTGGCGTTCGTCATCTGCCTTCAGGGTTCCGACCTGTTCGGCCTGGTCGCCCCGTGGGCCAGGGTGGTGGCGGCCGGGGTGTTGTGGATACTGCTGTACCTGTTGCCGGTGCTGGTGTTCGACCAGCGCCTCGCGCGCCTGGTTTTCAACCGGACGAAATGACCGTACGCCCGGCGATCGGTCTACGACGCAGCCAAAGCAGCCAAAGCAGCCAAAGGGGACGAGTGGATGCTGTCGACATGGGTGCTGTCGCCGTTGTCCTGGCTGTTGCTGGCGCTGCTGTTGGGTTGCCTGGGGGCCGCGTCGGGCGCGCGTGGCCGCTGGCTGGTGCGCACCTGCCTGGTGGTGGCGGTCGTCGCCACCGGATGCATGACGCCTCTCGTGGCCAATGCTCTGGTGGGTTGGCTGGAAAAACCAACGGCGGCTGCTGCGTCGTGCGGCACATCACCGCCGCCGGTGGCCGTGGTGCTGGCCGGTGGGGTCGACGCAAAGCCGCTGGATGCCGCGCAACTATCGGCCTTGGGCATCACCAGTCGCCGCCGCGTGGAGCGCGCCGTCGCGTGGTGGCAACAGCAGCCGGGACGGACGCTGATCATGTCGGGCGGCCCGCAATACGCTGGCGGAGTCCCTACCGCCGACCTGATGGCCGACTACGCCCGTCGTCTCGGGGTTCCCCCCGGATCAGTGCGGATCGAGGGCCGGTCGATCTCCTCCTGGGATAACGCGAAATCCCTGGCCCGCCTGCAACCGTCGATACCCCGTCGGCTGACGCTCATCACCTCGGCGATCCACATGCGCCGCGCGCGCTATGCCATGGGGCGCGCCGGGTTCGCGGTGTGCGCGGTGCCTGCGGACTCGCGGTATATCCCGTTTGCATTGCCGGGGTACGTCATTCCGGCCAGCAGCGCGCTCGCCAAGACCGAGGCCGCCCTGCACGAACTGGTCGGTATCGCATACTACCGATGGGTGGATGGGCGCTCGCGCAGGGACGTGCACTAGACAGACCTCATGCCGGTGAATACGCGGCGATGTGGCCAGCGCGACCATCCACTCAAGGCCGAGTCGGGCTGGCGCCGTTGTCCGCCTGCACTTCGACCGCGCCGATATCCGGGCGTAATCCGCTCGGGCGCGGCTTGTGGAAGTAGTCATCGTCCAGGCCCGGTAGCGCCACGCCGTTGTCGATCAGGGCACTGCCGGCAGCCGGCGTGGGGTCGTAGTGCCCGTACACCGGCAACGTTAGCCTCGGATCGGCCCCGCAGATGCTGCCGTCGGGACACTGGTCGTTCTTGACCTGCCAGAACAGATTGTTCTCGAACACCACTGCCGCGTCGCCGTCGACGGCGTAGTGGCCGCAGGTACGGCCGCTTCCCAACAATCGCGCCCGCCATCGATTGTCGCCAATGAAGGCGTTGTCCTGCACCAGCGTGCGCGCGCCGCGCTGGCCGCCGACAGTGATGAGCAGGCAATCGCCTTGGCCTGTAAGGGTGTTGTTGCGAATGGTGACCACGTCGTCGCCCACGTGGCTCACCGACAAGGTGTTGCCCATCGCGCGGCAGTGGTCGTCATCAGTCAGGTTGGAGGTGGGAAACGTGGCGAAGAACGCGCAGTTGCCCAGCAGGACGGAATTTTCGATCAACGTCGGGCCCGCGGTCTTGACCTGGTTGCCGGCATTGCCTTCGGCCCGCAACCGACGAAGGGTCACGTGGCCAGTGCCGTCCATGTACAGCAGGTCGAGGCCGTCGGACGTGTTGTGGTCGATGTGCATGTCCTCGAACAGCCATTCCCCGCCGCTCTTCGCGGTGCCAAGTCCATCGCCATAGCCGCCTTGCTGTTGCGCCCAGCACCCGAACACCTCGGTTCCCGGGTAACGCTCACCACAGCCGTTCCAGGCGATTTCGCCGCCGCGGAACGTCATGCGGCCATGATTTCCCGACCCTTCGGGTCGGCCCGGGCTGACGTTGCCGTCCCACCCGGCCCAGCCATTGGCCCGCAGGATGACGCGGTCGATGGTCCAGTCCCGCAAGCGCCCGGCGTTGACGCCATTGGCCGCCAGCCCATGGATGTTGATCTGCCGCAGGACGATGTTGCCGGCGTCGCTGGCGACGATGCCGTTTTCCCCCCAGGACCCGAAAGGCGGATTGCTCTTGCATCGCGAGGTTTCGCCGCGGGCCTTGCCGGCGTGGTTGTGGCTCTTGATGCAGGGACTGTGGTCGGTCAACTCGAGGCAGGCGATCTCGACGTTGGCGCTGTCGTGCAGGCTGAGAATGCTGCGTGCGCCGCCGTTGGCCCACAGTTCCGGGGGGCGCGGACATCCCGCATCGTGGCCCTCGCCGAGTATGCGGGTGGGCCGTTCCGCAGAGGGGCCGCCGGGGATGGTCGGCATGATGCAGGCAGGGGCGTCCTGTGGCGTGCAGGCATCGCTGTCAGGCGCGCCGATGCCGATCGCATAGCTGCCCCGGGCAATAAGCAGCGTGTCGCCACCGGCGATGCGTGGCGGCTGCATGGGGGGCAGCGCGATGAAGGGATGCTTCCAGGCGCAGCGTTCCACGCGGGAGTTGCCGCTGCCGGGCAATGGAGCGTCCGAGGTGCCGTCACACTGCTGCGCGGTGCCGCCATCGGGGCGCACGTAGTAGGTCGTTGCCTCGGCCGGGGTGGATTCGATCGCCGAGCAGGCCAGCAACGACAGCATCAGCGAAGTGGCGGCGAATCGCGTGGCCATGATCATCCGGAACCCGACGGGTTCCGTCCGGGAAACACGCGCGCCACCAGCGGGAAGCGCTTGCCGATCCGCGAGGCAGGGTGGGGCTCGCGCACCGAGGGCGCCAGCACGGCGGCCAGGCCATGGCGCTTGAGCAATGCGTAGTGCTCCAGCAATCCGCACAGGACCCAGAAATTGCCCATCACCAGGCCATCGAGCAGCGGCGAGCCGTAGACGTTGCCGAGCGCCATCGCCAGGATCGACACGGTGAACCCGATGCCCAGGGCCCGGGCTTCCGGGTCCGAATCGCCGCCCGACCACCGCAGGGCCAGCGCCAGCCTCAGCGACCGCCACAGGATCCACAGCACGGCGAGCACGCCCAGCGGGCCGCATTCGGCCAGCATCAGCACATAGATGTTGTGCGCGTCGCGGGTGGCTTCCTCGGAATAGTCGCCGATGTAATCGGGAAACCGGTTGAGCCCGACGCCGGCGGGATGGTCCTTCCACATCTTCCAGGCGCCGGCCCAGATGTGGAAACGGCTCTCGGTGCTTTCGTCCAGGCGCGCGCCGCCGACGCGATCGTACTGCTCTGTCGCGGTCACGCGGTGGACCACCGCCTCGGGCAACAGCGCGGCGGCGGGAATCGCCAGGATCGCGATCAACACGGCCAGCACGACATGGCGGCGCATCAGGACCAGCGCGATGCCCACCAGGGCAATCAGATAGGCCTGGCGGGAAAACGTCACCATGATCGCGAAGGCGAGGATCCCGCAACCGGCGATGGCGGCCAGGCGCCACCAGGCGTGGCCGCGCAGGAAAATCGCCGTCGCGAACAGCAGCGGCAGGAACATCGCATAGAAGACCCCAGCGCGGTTGGACGCATTCTTCTCGCCAAACGGGCCGGCCGTGCGTTGCGCATCGCTGTAGGTGCCGATGTCGAACGACAGTCCATCGATCGCCGCGTCGATGCCGGCGGCAACCGCAACGGCCATCGTCAGGTAGATCAGTTGGCGGGTACCGTTCAGGTCCTGTCGGCAACGCCGGAAGACGAAGTAAAGCAAGGGATAGAAGACGATGTTCTTGAGATGGACGACATCGCCCATCAGGTCGGTGGGCATCGTCGCCCTTGCCACGCCGAACGCGATGGCCAGGGTGATGAACCACAACAGCAACGGCGGCGTCAGCACCCCGATTGCCGCGGGCGGGCCGCTCGCGCGCGAAAACACCAGTGCCACCACGAGCACGATCAGCAGCAGGTTGGCGGGATTGAGGCCCGGGATGCCGGCTGTAGGTGAAAAATACAGCAGGTTCGGGATCAGCACGATGGTCAGGGCGAGTATCAGGCGAAGCAGCACGGCTGGTCCTCCCGGTGCGAGGTATCGAGGAAGCGTTGTGCCCACAATTCGAGGCAGATCACCTGCCAAAGCGCCTCGCGGTGGTCGACGTCGCCGCGCAGGTGTTCGGCGAGCAGGATGTTCGCGGCTGGTGCCTCGCACAGGCCCCGCTCGCGGAAGGCGCGGCTCGCGAACGTGTCGGTCGCAAGCTCCCGCAGCGGGCCGCGGAACCACGCCGTCAGCGGGATTGCGAAACCCTGCTTGGGCTTGGTGATGGCCCGCGGCGGCAGCCACTTGGCCGCGACCTGGCGCAGCAGGACCTTGCCGCTTTGGCCACGCACCCGCATGGAGACGGGCAGGCTGAGCGCGAAGCTCGCCAGTTCCGGGTGCAGGAAGGGCGCGCGTCCTTCCAGCGAGTTGGCCATGGCCATGCGATCGAGCTTCACCAGGATGTCGTCGGGCAGGTAACTCTGGAGGTCGATGGCCACGGCGCGATCCAGCGGCGACGCCCCCGCGCCGAGGTCGGAGCCGGCAGCGTCCAACGCCGGCAGGTGATAGTGGTGGTGGCCGCCCGCCGACGCATTGAGGGCGCGCGCGGTATCCGGGCGCATCATCGCCACGCCGCTCAGGTAGCGCTGATCAAAGGGCAGGCGCAGGCGTTCGCCGATGCGCTGCAGGCGGCCGCCGATCGGCTGCGGCAGCGCGCTGCCCGCGGCGCGCAGCACTGCCGCGGCGGGGTGTTTGAGGGCACCCAGCCGCTCGATCGACAACAGCCGCAGGTAGCGGTCGTAACCGCCAAAAAGTTCGTCTCCGCCATCGCCTGTCAGCACCATCTTGACGTGCTCGCGGGCGAGTTGCGATACGAGGAAGGTCGGCACCGCCGACGAATCGGCGAACGGCTCGTCGAAGTGCCACACCAGTTGCCTCAGCAGCGCCACCGCGTCGGGTTCGACCACCAGTTCGTGGTGCTCGGTGCCCAGGTGCCGGGCCACCAGGCGGGCGTCGTCGAGTTCGCTGAATTCCGACTCCTTGAAGCCGATGCTGAAGGTCTTGACCGGCTGCGACATGCGGCGCGCCATCAGTGCGACCACGGTGCTCGAATCCAGCCCGCCGCTCAGGAACGCGCCGAACGGAACGTCGGACACCAGCCGGCTGGACACCGCGCGATCCAGCAGTTCCGCCAGCCGCTCCTCGGCCTCTGGCTGGCTGAGCGTGCTCGTCTCGGCAAGGCTGGGACGCCAGTAACGCTGCACCTGCACGCGGCCGTCCCGGTAGCGCAGCCAGTGCCCGGGCGGCAGCTTGGCGACACCGCTGAATATGCTCAGCGGCGCGGGCACGTAGCCAAACGCGAGATAGGCGCGCAGTGCCTCGGCGTCGACCTCGCGCGGACAGTCGGCCGACTGCAGCAACGACTTGAGTTCCGAGCCGAACAGCAGCCGGCGTCCGTCACGGGCGTAGTACAGCGGCTTTTCGCCGAAGCGGTCGCGCGCGAGCAGCAGTTCGTTGCTGCGCCGGTCCCAGATCGCGATCGCGAACATGCCGTCGAAACGTTGGATCGCGCCGACGCCGTGGCGCAGGTAGGCGTGCAGGATCACCTCGGCCTCGCCATGGGTGCGGAAGCTGTCGCCGTCCTTTTCCAGTTCGCGGCGCAGTTCGCGAAAGTTGTAGATCTCGCCATTGAACACGACGCAGACCTGGCCCTCGACCGCGTACGCCGGCTGGTGTCCACCGGCGACGTCAACGATCGACAGGCGGCGCATGCCGAGCACGGCGCGCTCGTCGCTGTGCAGGCCCTCGTCATCGGGGCCACGGTGAACGATCGCGCGGGTCATCCGCCGTCCCAGTTCCGGGAGGGGCGCCGGCTGTCCCGGGGCGACGACCACACCGGCTATGCCGCACATGGCTCAGGTCCTCCGCCGCGCGGATTCGGTCGCTGGCTCGGCACCGGCGTAGGCGGCGGCAAGTCGATCGAGAATGGTTTCCAGCCCGGCCAGTTGCCTGGCCGTGGCGCGCGCGCAGTCGCCCATGGCGCGGCGACGTTGCGGCGCGATGGTCGCGGCGGCGGACAGGCGGTTGGCCAGCCCGGTGCGGTCGCCGGGCTCGAACAGCCAACCGTTCTCGCCATCGCGCACGAAGTCTTCGTTGCCGCTGATCCGGCTGGCGACCATCGGCAAGCCGGACGCCATGCATTCGAGCAGGGCATTGGAGAGGCCCTCGACACGCGATGGCAGCACGCCCATGTTGGCGGCGGCCATGGCCGTTTCGATGTCGTCGCGGTGCCCCGCGAAGACCACCGTGCCGGCAAGCCCCAGCGCCGCCGCCATCGCGACCAGCTCTTCCTGCAACGGGCCGGTTCCGACGATGGTCAGCCGTGCATCGTGGTGGCGTGCGGACACGTCGGCGAATGCTTCGAGCAGGGTCGCGAGACCCTTTTCCTCGACCAGTCGGCCGATGAAGAGGAACCGCGCGTTATCTCCGTATCGAGGCGCGATGTGTGCGAACCGGGCTGCATCGACGGCATTGGGAATGACGGCGATGCGCGCCGCGGGTATGCCGAGCGCCACCAGGGTCGCGGCAATGCGCTGGCTGATCGCCTGCCACGTGTCCACGTTCGCCAAGCTGCGGTAGGCAAGGCGGTGCCAGCGGCCGGCATGTGTCGCAAGGGGGCCGTGTTCGAGATCCCAGGAGCCCGACACCTTGACCAGCATGTGCTTGCCGAGTCGATGGGCAAGCATCGAACACACGACTGCCCAGCTGCGCGCGACGTGGACATGCCACACCCCGTAGTGGCGGCGCCGCCGATACAGGAAGCCGGCCAGTACCAGCCAAAGGGCCGGGCCACCCAGGTAGCGGATTCGGGGATAGCGCAGTCGGCAAACCGGAACGCCGTCGACACGCGACACGCCGGCCTGCGGGCCGTCGACCGTCAACGGCACTACGACGGTGACGCGTTGCCCGCGCGATCGCATCGCCGCGGTCAGCGTCCGCACCTGTGCTTCCGCGCCCCCGCCCCGCGCGGTCGGGTAGGGACCCTCGAGCACCATCAGGACGCGCGGGGCCCGGGCCGTGCGCGATTGCAGCCGCGCTCGCGTTACCGGCGCCACCTCGTCGGCGGCACAGGCCGCGGCCGGCATCAAGGATGCGCGCCCGATCACATCTCACCACGCGCATCGGAATGGCCGCGCCGATGCAATACCCGGTGGGCAACGGGTGACGCCATCGACAGCAGGCTCCGATCGTAGACGGCCGCCGTGGCTGCGGTCATGCGCTCGATCGTGTGTTCGGATCGCACGCGATGCAGTGCCGCCGCGGCGAGTCGCGTGCCCAAGTGGGCATCATCGCCCAGGCGCTGAAGGCAATCGGCGAGGGCCAGGTCATCGTCACTGGGGAACAGCAGGCCGTTGATGCCGTCATCGATCAGTTCGCGGTTTCCCCCCACGGCCGATGCGATCACCGCGCATCCTGCCGCCATCGCCTCCAGTGCCGCGTTCGACATGCCTTCCTGGACGGAAGGCAGCACGAGGAAGTCGGCGGCCTGCATGAGCAACCGGGCGTCGCGGCGCTCGCCCAGGAACTGGATGTCGGCCTCGAGACCTGCGGCCGAGACCATCGCCGCCAACTCGCCACGAAGCGGCCCGTCACCGGCGATCGCCAGCCACGGCCGCTGGTGGCGCGGTAGCCGGCCCATGGCGCGGACCAGACAGGCGGGGTTTTTCACCGGGACCAGTCGGCCGACGAACACTCCCAGCGTCCTGCCCCGCGGACAGCCGACGCCGTGCCGCAATGCGGCTCGATGGCTGGCTGGCAACGGCGCCGGGATCGTCACGCCGTTGGCCACCACGTCGAAACACTCCACGGCGACCCCCGCGTGTTTGGCGGTCGCCTCTGCGCAGGCGTGCGCGTTGGCGATCATTGCCGTGCTGCGGCTGGCGATGAATCGTTTGAGTCGCCAGAACATCGGTGGCTCCGTCAGGTAAAGCCCGCGCACGGATGACACCAGCTTGGGCGCGCGCCGCACCAGCATGCACGTCACCGCGGTCCACAACTCCGCGGTCAACGAGAACGCGTGCACCACGTCGTATCGACCCTGTCCCAGCAACCGGGCGTAGCGCAGCACGAAGCGCGCATCGATGCGTCCGCGCTTCGGAAGGTGGTGCACGGTGACGCCCAACCGCTGGATGTCGCCGACCAGGAACGAGGGGTTGCGGAAGAACAGCAGCTCCGGCACCCAGCGCGAGCGGTCCAGGCCGCGCAGCAGCGCGGTGATCTGGCGCTGGCTGCCGCCAACCTCCATCTCATCGATGACCAGCAACAGGCGCCTAGGCGACATCGACGGCCTCCGTCATCAAGGCGTGCAGGCGGCCTGCCTCCTTGCGGGCGTCGAATTCGTTTTCGATGCGCAGTCGCGCCCGGGTGGCAAGACGCTGGCGCAACTCGCTGCTTTCGAGCAATCGTTCGATGGCGTCGGCCAGCGCGCCCGGGTCACGTTGTTCGACCAGAACCCCGTCCTCGTCGTCCTGGATCAGTTCCGGGATGCCTGACACGCGCGTGCTCACGACGGGGCAGCCGCTGGCCATGGCTTCCATCAGCGCCACCGGGATGCCGTCGCGATTGCCGTCGGCGGCGACCTGCGAGGGCAGGGCGAACAAGGTCGCGGTACTCATCCAGTTGCGTATCCGCTCCTGGGTTTGCGCGCCGGCGAATTCGATCCGCGAGGCGACCCCGCGCGCGATCGCGCGGCGGCGCAGTTGCGGATCCAGCGGGCCGGAGCCCACGAGCCGGCATTCCAGGTCGATGCCGCGCTCCTGCAGCAGCGCGACTGCGTCGATGAGTGTTTCGAAGCCCTTGACCGGGTCCAGCCGTCCCACCGCCAGCATCATCCGTTTATCGCGATGGAGCGCGTGCCACGGCGCGTGATCCATGTCGACGCCGCAATGGATGACCTTGAGTTTGTGCTCCGCCATCGGGGTGGCGTGGCTGCACAGCCAAGCCACGTTGTGGCGGGAGATGGTGACCGCCAGTGCCGACTCGCGGATCTTGCGCGCGAGCAGCTGGTTCTCGATGAAGATGTCATGCGCATGACAGGTGAAGCTGAACGGTCGCCCCAGCACGCAGCCCAGCGCCCACGCGGCGGTGGAGGGGTAGGTGGCCCAGTGCGCATGGATTAGCTGGGGGTCGAAGTCCTCCAGCCACGGCACCTGCTGCAGTGCGCGGAACAGCGTGGCGAGCGACTTGATGGCGACGTCGGGACGGCGCCAGCTGTCGGCCAGGATGAGCAGGGTTGCGCGAACCACCGCGCGCGGGTTGCCCCGGACGGCCTGCCAGGCTTCGCGCAGCCCTGCCGCGAACGCCAGCGGATGGCGGACACGGCCGAGCAGCGCCGCCGAATCGGTCTGCAGCAGTTCGCGGGACGGCTTCTTCAACGAAATGATGCGCACGTCCACGCCGCGTTCGATCAGCGCGTTGATCTCGCGGACGATGAAGGTCTCCGACAGGCTCGGGAACAGCGACACCACGTAGACGATCCGCTTGAGGTCGGCCGGCTGGCTCATGGGCTCGAATTCCGTCGCGGCGTGGTGGGCCACAGGTGGGCGTTGGGGTTGCGCAGGTAGTCACTCAATGCCATGAACGCGCTCATGTTGAGGCTCAGGAAGGCCGCCGCCAGGCGGGCCGGGCGCCACGTGGTTGCGATGCGCGGGGACAGCCGGCCGGACACCGCCAGCGCATAGGCGCCGAGTTGCAGGCATAGCAGCGCGAGGTAGAAGCGGCTTCCCGCCATGGCCAGTGCCACGTTGCTGGCGAGCGCCAGCATCAACAGCCATGGCGCCAGCAGGCGCAACCATTTGTGTCCCCACAGCCGCCACGCCAGGGGATGGCCGCCGGGTATGGCGAGGCGAGGCCAGCGGTGCAGAAGCTGGTAGTTGCCCGTCAGGGTGCGGCGCTTGCGGGTTTCCTCGCTCCGCGGATCGGTGGCGGCGCGGTCATGGGCGATCGCCTGCGGCACGAACACCACGCGGTAGCCGGCATCGGCGATCGAGAGCGGAATCCACATGTCGTCAAGGATCAGCCCGGCAGGAACGTCGGGGAGGGCATCGCGCCATGCCGCGTACAGCGCGCCAGTGACGCCGACGAGTGAACCACTGGCGCTTTCAAAGCGCCGGATCATCTTTTCGTATCGCCAGTAAGCGTCGATGCCCTCGCCGAATCCCGTGCCCCGGTCGAGCACCAGTTCGCCGCTGGCAGCACCGACCCCCGCCCCGGCGAGCGCAGTGGCCAGCGCGCGCGCTGCGGCGGGATCGATCAATTGGCGCACGTCCGTGAACAGTACGATCTCGGCGGCGAGCATTGGCAGCACCTGGCCGATGCAGGCCGATTTTCCGCGCCGCTCGGCGAACGCGCGCACGCGGACGCGCGAGGATTCGTGCAGGCGTGCCACAGACTCGGTCGCATCCGTGCAGCCATCGCAGACGATCGTGACGCGCAGGCGGTCATCGGGGTAATCCAGTGCCAGGAGGTTGGCGATCTTCGCCGCGAGTTGGTCGGCAGCGTCGTGCACCACCAGCAGTACATCGATGGATGGGGTCCGTTCGACGACCGCAGGGGATCGCACGCGCCGTCTCGCCCGCACTGCCATCAACGCCGGGTAGCCGACGTACGTAAAGGCCAGCAGCCCGATGGCGGTCCAGAAGACGAGTTGCATGCTCAGTGGCTCCCTATCGCTCGAAACGCGTCGTGCCTGCACGGACCGCCCGTGTTCCGACGCCGTTGCACAACGTCCGACGGCGGACCAACTGGCGTTGGTGGATGCCGCGCGCTGGAAGGTGATGGCCGCCGCATGTTGGTTGGCGTCCTCAACGCCGATAGCTGAGGCTGACGATCAGCGCATTGGCGCCGTAGCTGCGGCCCAAGGCGGTGCTGTCGCGTTCGCGGCGCTGGAGGTCGACGCGCCCGGTCCAATGGCGTGTAAAACGATTGACCAGTCCCACGCTGATACCCATGTCCTTGTCCTTGCGGGCCAGGTCGACGTACTCGCGGTCCTCGCGTGCCGCCAGTAGCGATGCGCTGAGCCGCGGCCGCAGCCGATATTCCACGTCCAGCAGCAGCCCGCGACGATCCTCGTTCTCGATCAGTCCATCCAGATAGCGGATCCGCCGGTAGTAGGGCACCAGTTCCGCGGTCAGGCGATCGGCGGTGAACTCGTAGCGCATGCGCAACAGCCGCTCGCGGTAGGGGTTGGGCCGCACGGATACGTCGAGGTACCGAAAGTCGCTGAAGCTGCGTCGGTCCAGGTCAAGGGTCGGCGTGATCAGCGCTTGGGTGGCATCGGTCAATTGATGGCGCACGGTGGTGCTAAGTCGGCTGCGCGGCGACATGCGCCAGTCGAGCGTCGCCCGCACCAGCGCCGAGTCCACCGTGCTGCCGATGCCGCGTGGATCCAGCCGCGAGTACCCCAGGTCAAGGTTGGCGTCGATGGCGCGGCCGCGTGCCTTGTAACCGAAATAGGTGTCGTAGGTGTCGTAGTCGGACGCGGCGCCGGCGCCATCGAACCGTGCCTGGGTGGCTTCCAGGTTGGCCGAGACGGTGCGGGTGGCGCTGATTTCACGCACTACCCGGCCAGCGGCATCGAAGCGATCGCCATTGAAGGTCTTGGTGTCCTCGGCGTAACTGTTGGTGTAACGCAAATCCAGCTGGCCGCGCGTGGCGGGCCCGAACCGGGCGTGCAAGCTCGGTCCGGCGACGAACACATTGGCCTGCTGCTCGTTGGTGGGGGTCAGCGGCGCCAGTTCGTCCACGGGCTGGCGGCTCAGGTAGTCCTGGAACACGAAATCGACGCGATCGGGAACCATGGTCACGTTGAGCTTGCCCGCGAACGTGCCGCGTAGTTCATCGTCGAAGGTGTTGCTGGTGTAGTGCAGGTACTGGGCATCGCCACGAGCCGCCAGCTGTACACGCGGGCCATCGAGGTCCGCTTCAAAGCGTAGCTGCGGCGTGATGACCGTGTCGCTGATCGGGTCGAATTCGCTCAGGTTGATGTTGTTGCTGCGCTTGATACCCAATCCGGTCTCGTAGTCGACGTCGAACGCGCCGGCGATCCCGGGCAGGGCGATCAGCAAAGCCACGCACAGCGCTGCCCGTGGAATGGTCTGGTGGCGGCGATGAGAAAAGGTCCCCTGTCCATTGCTCATGTCGTCTGCCTTAGGTGCTTTCGTTGAATACGACGCCGCCAAACTTGCCGGGGTCGAAGTTGGCCGCCGCGCGCGCGATGTCATCGGCAGTGTCGCGCCCATACCCGGCCACGAGCACCACGACATCGGCGATGTCGGCCAGGATCCGCGCGTCGGGTGCTCCGCGAACCGGCGGGCTGTCCAGGAACAGATAACGGTCGGGATACCGGCTGCGCAGGGAATCCACCAACAGTCGCATCCGGAACGACGACAGGTATTCCGTGTTGCGGGTGGGGGAGGTGCCCGCGGGAATGAGCCGCAGCCGCGGAATGCCGGTTTCGTAAAGCATGTCGGCGATGAAGGTGGCCGGATCTTCGAGGTAGTTGACGAGGCCGCCCTTGAAGGGATCTATGCGCATCGTCGAATGCTGCGAGGGCCGATAGAGGTCGCAATCGATGAGCACGGAGCTCTTGGCCTCGTCGAAGGCGAACGCTGCGGCGAGGTTGCGGGCGATGAAGCTTCCGCCGCTGCCGCGGCTGACAGGCGCCACGAGGGTGACGATGTTGTTGTCGTTGGCCGCGGCCAGCAGGCGCGTGCGTACTTCGCGGAACGCGTCGACCTGCGGCTGGCCCATGCTGGTGGGTGAAATGATGGAACGCTCGCGCATCTGCGCCGGGCTCAACGCCGTGGTTTCAGTGATCCGGGTGATGGAGCGGTTGGCGACGAGGCGCTCGACAAGGCGTTCGTCGGCGCGTGCAAGGAAGTCGTGGCTGGCCATGGACGGGTGCCTATCTGAGGGTCAGGACGAGGGCGTAGGCGATGGGTACTGACAGCATCAACCCGGCGGCCAGTAGCAGCCGCTGCCTGTTCCGGGCGTGGTGCCAGCTGGTCGGCCGCGACGGGATCGAGCCGATCACCGGCAGTCCCGCGAGTTGCTCGATCTGCGATGGCATTCGTACCCGCGGATCGAACCTGATCCAGCTGACGAGCAACAGTAGTGGCGCCACGATGGCGAGCGCCAATCCACCCATTGCCACCTGCGTCAGGCTCATGCCGTTGGATTGCAGCGGCACGGCGGCGGGTTCCTGCACCCGGAAGCTCAGGCCGCCGCGCTGCGCGTCGAGGTTCATCGACAACCGCGCGTTTTCGCGGCGCTCAAGCAGGTCCTGGTAGAGATTGCGGTTGACCTCGAAGTTGCGGGTCAGGTTGGCCAGTTCGCTGCCCAGGGCGGCCACGCGGTTGAGCCGGGCGAGTTCCTGCGAAAGCAGGGTGTGGCCGGCAGCGACCCGTGAGGCCGATCCCATGCTGCGGCTGCGCGCCTCCGTCAGGCGGCCTCGATCCCCTCCGGCACCCGGATTGAATGCCGCTGCCCCGGCGACCACCGCAGTGCCACCGCGCTGCAGTTGCACCTGCATTTCGCGGATCTGGTTCTGCACCCTGATTACGTCCGGGTGGCGCTCGGTGTAGCTGCCGACCAGGCGCGCGCGCTCGGTCTGCAATTCGGCCAGGCGCGCCTGGATCGGTCCGGTGCGCGCCTGCGCGAAGCCGATCGACTGTTCGCGTGACACGTGCGACTGCCATGCGCCCGCCTGCGACCGCTGTTCGGCCTGGTCCATGAGCGACTTGTCGATTTCCAGTTGCAGTTGGCTGATCCGGCGAGTGACGTCCTCCTGGTCACCGAGCAGTACTTCGGGATGCGCCTTGCGGTACTTGGCGAGCCTGTCCTCGGCGTCGCTGAGCCTACGATGGTAATCGCTGACCTGCGAATCAATGAACCCGTAGGCTGCCCGGCTCTCGCGTTCCTTGGTGCGCAGGCTTTCCTGGATGATCAGGTCCGCAAATCGCCTGGTGACCTGGAATGCGCGGTCGGCGTCGGAATCCGTATAACTGATCTTGATCAGGTTGAGGTTCTGGCGCGGGTTCGTGATTTCGGTGCGGCTGGTGATCTGGTCGATCAGCCTGTCGCGCTCCAGCGGACCCGGGCTGGAATCAAGCCAGCCTCCGGTGCGCAGGATCTCGTCCATGACTCTTCGGCTGAATGCCACTTCGCGCGCAATGCCCGCGCGATCGACCACCGTGGTCGCGACCGCGCGGCCTTTCAGCAAGGGTTCGATGATGTTGGTCTCTTCAACCAGCACCGTGGTGGAGGAGGTGTAGGCCTTCGGTGCACGCAGGCCCAGCACCAGGGTGGTCAATGCGACCGCGGCGAAAATCGCTGCCAGAAGCAGGTGCCTGCGTCGGAATTCGCGGGCGAAGACCGGCATCAGCTGGATCGACGATGGGCGCCGCTCGCCAGGGCGCCACTGGATGAGGTTGTTGTCCACGGGAGTCCTCGCTCACAAAGTCCGCTCTGGCACGGTGATCACGTCACCCGGCGCCACCTTGAAGTTCGTCGACAAGTCGCCCCGGTTGAGGACGTTACCCAGTCGGACCTGGTACGTGCCGGTGCCATTGCCGTTCTTGCGATACAGGTTGGAGCGGTCGGCCGCGGCGAATTCGGTCACGCCACCCGCGGCCAGGACGGCATCGAGCACGGTCATGCCCTGCCGATACGGGATGGAGATCGGCTGCCGCACGGCGCCGGTGACGCGGACCCGCGACAGGTACTCGTGGCTGCGCAATTCGGTGAGGATCACCGCGACCTGCGGTTCGACGACGAAGGCCGCAAGCTTGCCCTGGATGTCCTTGGCGACCTCGGTCGGTACGCGGCCACCGGCCTGGACGTCACCGACCAGGGGCACCGAGATCATGCCGTCCGGGCGTACCGGCGCGGTGGTGCCGAGTTCCGGATTGCGCCAGACCGAGACCTGGACCACGTCGTCGACACCGATCTTGTAGGCATCGGCCATCGGGATATCGGCCGGCGGCGATCCGCCGACGGTGTTGCCCGTACTCGTACAGGCAGTGAGCAGGACGGACAAGGAAACGGCAAGCAGACCGGAAAGTTTCATGGGTATCCCCTGGCTTCGTGGCTTGGACGAACGTGTTCCCTTAGAAACGACGTATTGGCAGAGGCCCGGCCACGGTGCCGGCATGGGCCGCGCGGACTTGTTGGGAGCGCCATGGAGTCGGGAAGCCGGGACAGAAATCGGCCCATCGCCCGGCCCGCCGGAAACCAGGTGGGGTACGGTCATGGCGATCCCAGCGTCTGAGAGCCACGGCCTTGCCCCGACGCACGCCCGCCGGAATCCAGCTGCATCGCCAGCACGGGCGCCAGGAATGGCTCCAGGTACGCTGCCCCGCGCGGGTTCAGGTGGCCTCCGTCGCGATAAAGCAGCCGCCCCTTGTCCATGAAGGCGCAATGGTCGATGCCGCAAAACCAAGGTGCCGGATCAGTCACCCGTACCTCGGTGACTTGCTGGATCGACGACACGGCTGCATAGAAGCTGTCCGAATCGCTCTTGAATGTGTGGGCCGAGGTGGCGACGGGGAGTGCTCGGTGGTTCATCCTTGCCATCGCGCAGCGCAGCGGCGCCGACGATGGAGCACCCGGGGTGGGCCCGATGATCCAGACGCTTCTCCCGTCCTCGTGCAGTCCCTTGACCGTCGCACGCAGCAGTGGGCCGAAGTCCGGTCGATTGCCTGTCGGGGACATCTTGCCGGCGACTTTCAACCAACCCTCCGCCTGGGTGTATTCCGGCCAGTCGGCCACCATCACCACGGTTCGCGGCGCTCCGGGGCGCCGCAATAGCTCCTGCACCCGCCGGTTGTAGTCGCGACAGTCGGCATTGGCGGTGCTGTTGACCTCCATGAGCGGCGGGCAGGCCATGCTCGATGCGAGGATTCCGGCGGCGCCGTGGCTCTTGAGCAGGGCATCAAAGGCGGGCGCCCAGGCCAGCGCATGGCTGTCGCCCCAGAGCACCAGGGACGGCTTTTCGGTGGCGATCCCCAACATACAGGGGGTCGGGTCTCCCTGAAGCGCGGCGAAATTGCCCTCGCATTGGATGAATGGAATCGGCGGCCGGCGTTCCTTGTCGAGTGCGATGACCTCGCCGGTGAATCGCGCTGGCCAACCGGCGCCCGCTACCACGATGGCGGATGTGGTCCCGACCAGCCCGGCCGCCATCGCGGCCTTGATGAAGGCGTTGCCCGCGGTAGCGGCCGGCTTGCGCCTGCGGAAGGGTTGCTCGACGAACCGGTAGGACAGCGCAGCGGCGACCAGCGCTACTGCCAGGATCAGCCACCGCCATTCGCCGAGTGGCTCCAGGCCATTGCGGTACCTGGCAAACGCGATCAGCGGCCAATGCCACAGATACAGCGAATACGAAACCAGCCCGACCTTGACCAGCGGCCGGGATTGCAACAGCCGGTGGACCGTTGACCCGCCGCTAGTGCCCACGTGGATCAGCACGGCAGTACCCACCACCGGGACGATGGCTTGCCATCCCGGGTAGCCGATTCCGGACTTGCTGGAGACGATGGCGGCTGCAACCAGGACCAGGGCCACCGCCGAGGCGGCCTCGCGATGGCGGCGGTGCGCGAAGGCCGGAACGGCGCCGATCGCCAGCAACGCGCCTGCGAGCAGTTCCCACGCGCGGAAAGGCGACAGGTAGAACACCGCTGACGGCCGCAGCGGCTGGATCAGCACGCAGGCCGCCAGCGACACGCAGGCCACCAGTGTCAGCACGATGGGCAGGTGGCCGCGCCAGTATCGGTACGTCAGCAGAAGCAGCATCGGAAGACCGATATAGAACTGTTCCTCGACGGCGAGCGACCATGTGTGCAGCAGCGGATTGATCTCCGATGCACTGTCGAAATAGCCGCTGTTGCGCCAGAAGAAGACGTTCGATGCGAACACCAGCGTCGCTGCCGTGCTTTTTCCGAGTAACACCAGGTCAGACGGGAGCAGCAGCCATGTGCCCCCCACGATCGTCGCCAGCAGGACGACGAACAGGGCCGGAAAAAGCCGTCGCACGCGGCGTTCGTAGAAGCGCAGGAAAGTGAAGCTGCCGGTTTCGATCTCGGCCTGCACGATCGCCGTGATGAGGAAACCCGAGATTACGAAGAACATGTCGACGCCGACGAAGCCCCCGCCTGTCGGGCCGATGCCGAGGTGGTAGGCCACCACTGCCAGGACGGCGATGCCGCGCAGGCCATCGATATCGGCGCGGTATGCGACCCGCCGCGCTTCTGCGCTTCCCGTCCGTAGAGGGTGCACGTGGACCTCCTATAGGCATCCGTCGACGCTGGCGCGCGGCAATGCCCGCTTGACATCGAACAGCACCGCGTCGGGCGTGCCGAGCGCGCGGATCCCGTCCGCGCCGCGCTCGACGAACTCGCGATGGGCCACGGCCAGGATCACGGCGTCGTAGTGACCGGGGGTCGGCTCGGCCACCAGCACGATCCCGTACTCCTCCCGCGCCATCGTCGCGCTGACCCAGGGATCGTGGACATCGACATCCACGTTGAAGCAGCGCAGTTCGCGGACGATATCGACCACGCGCGTATTGCGCAGGTCCGGGCAGTTTTCCTTGAACGCCAGGCCGAGGATCAGGACCCTGGCCTGCGTGGGTTGGACGCTGCGCTGGCGCATCAGCTTCACGGCCCGTTGGGCGACATGACTGCCCATGCTGTCGTTGATGCGGCGTCCGGCGAGGATCATGTCGGTGTGGTAGCCGATCTGCTGGGCCTTGTGGGTCAGGTAGTACGGATCGACGCCGATGCAGTGGCCACCCACGAGCCCGGGACGGAAGGGCAGGAAGTTCCATTTGGTGCCCGCGGCCTCGAGCACCTCGTGGGTATCGATGTCGAGGCGATGGAACAGCATCGCCAGTTCGTTGATGAGCGCGATGTTGACGTCGCGCTGTATGTTTTCGATCACCTTGGCCGCCTCGGCCACGCGGATGCTGGGCGCCGGGTGGGTGCCGGCATGGATGATCCGCCGGTATATGGCATCGACGAGGCGCGCGGCTTCCGGGGTGGAGCCGGACGTGACCTTCATGATCGTCTCGAGCCGATGCTGTGGATCGCCCGGGTTGATACGTTCGGGGCTGTAGCCGACGTAGAAGTCACGGTTGAAGGCCAGTCCCGATTCGCGCGCCACGATTGGGACGCAGATCTCCTCGGTGGCGCCGGGGTAGACCGTGGACTCATAGACCACCACGCCGCCGCGCCCGATCGCCTGGCCGACGGCGCGGCTGGCGGACTCGAGCGGTTTGAGGTCGGGACGCCTGTATTCGTCGATCGGGGTTGGCACGGTCACGATGAAGACGTTGCAGCCCACCAGTCGCGACGGATTGCTGGTGAATTCCAGCTGGACGGCGTCCTCCAGTTCGTCGCTCGACATCTCCAGCGTGTGGTCATGACGGCGTTCGAGTTCGGCCACCCGCGCAGTGTTGATATCGAAGCCCACGGTCGGGAAGTACTTGCCGAACGCAGCGGCCAGCGGCAGGCCGACATAGCCGAGCCCAATAACCGCGATGCGGATCGCATCCATGCCGGGCAACGGCGAATTCATCGATGGCGAATTCATCGAAAGCTGACCTCCCCTCGGGTCGACCCGACACGTTCGGGTGCTGTCATGAAAACGCCGAAGTGCCATGCGCACGGCCAGCAGGCTGCGCCCATCGGCGCCTGGGATTGGTGCGTCGATGCCGACTGGACGTTCTCGTCACCGGCCTGCGTTTTGATCCCATGGGGACCTGCCGAGCGACGGCGGGGCCGGATCTGGAGTCAATGCGGCATGCATATCCTGGTTACCGGCGGCGCGGGCTACATCGGCTGCCACACGTGCGTGGTGCTGGCCGAGCGCGGTCACCGGGTCGTGATTGCCGACAATTTCTCCAACAGCACGCCGTTCGTGTTGCAACGGCTGCAACAGCTCATGGATGCGCCGGTGCCATGCGAGCGGGTAGACCTGCGGCACAAGGATGAACTGGCGGCGTTGTTTGGCCGCCATCGCTTCGATGCGGTCGTGCATTTCGCCGCACTCAAGGCGGTCGGCGAATCCTGCGAGCAGCCGCTGGAATATTTCGACAACAACATCGGCGGCACGATCAACCTGCTGCAGGCAATGCAGGTGGCCGGGGTGAAACGCCTGGTTTTCAGTTCGTCAGCCACGGTCTACGGTGCACCCGATGCCGTGCCGGTACGCGAGGACGCGCCACTGCGGGTGACCAATCCGTACGGCCGCACCAAGCTGGTGATCGAACAGTTGCTCGCCGATGC
>JBBRWW010000004.1:0-50036 GCA_038248955.1 Lysobacterales bacterium | reverse complement strand
GGTAGGGACCGGCCTCGTCCTGGGTGATGCGATGGATCGTGGGCAGCGGCATGCTCATGGCGGGTCCCCGGCGGGGCGCGAGCAGTCGGGGCGCGAGCCGGCAAGGCGCGATGCCGCGGCCGAATGAACGATAATGGCGGAATGCAGAAGATCGATCACGATGGCGGAATGTTAACAGAGGCCCCCGCAGCCGACCCGGCGCTCGGCGCGGCGCAAGCCGACGCATGGCGCGCCCGCGACCTGGCGGTGCTCTGGCACCCGTGCACGCAAATGCGCGAACACCCGGACGTCCTGCCGCTGTTGCCGATCGCGAGCGGCGAGGGGCCGTGGTTGATCGGTCGCGACGGCCGGCGCTACCTCGATGCGATTTCGAGCTGGTGGACCAACCTGTTCGGCCACGCCGAACCGCGGATTGCCGACGCCATCGCCCGGCAGGCGCGCACGCTCGAGCATGTGATCCTGGCCGGCTGCTCGCACGCGCCGGCGGTCGAACTGGCCGAGGCATTGCTGGCGCTCGCTCCCCGCCAGGAAGGCCGCGCGCCGCTGGCGAAGGTCTTCTATGCCGACAACGGTTCGGCCGGGGTCGAGGTGGCGCTGAAGATGGCGTTCCACTGGTTCCACAATCGCGGCGAGCTGCGACGCACCAAGTTCGTCGCGCTAGAAGGCGGCTACCACGGCGAAACACTGGGGGCGCTCGCGGTCGGCGACATCCCGTTGTACCGGCGCGTGTATGCGCCCCTGCTGGCGCAGGCATTGTTCGCGCCCTCCCCCGATGCGTACCTCGCCCAGCCCGGGCAGAGCGCCGCCAGCCACGCCGAGGACGCCGCCGACGCACTCGCGCGCCTGTTGGATGACCACGCCGGCGAAATCTGCGCCTTGATCCTGGAGCCACGGGTGCAGTGCGCCGGCGGCATGCGCATGCACGATCCGGTGTACCTCAAGCGTGCGCGCGAGCTGTGCGACGTGCACGGGGTATTCCTGATCGCCGACGAGATAGCGGTCGGTTTCGGCCGCACCGGCACTATGTTCGCCTGCGAGCAGGCGGCGGTGATGCCCGACCTGTTGTGCCTGTCTAAAGGCCTGACCGGCGGCGCGCTGCCTCTGGCCGCGGTGCTGGCGACCCAGGAACTGTATGACGGCTTTCTCGACGATTCCCGCGAGCGCGCGTTCCTGCATTCGCACAGCTACACCGGCAATCCGCTGGCCTGCGCGGCCGCGCTCGCATCGCTGGGCATCTTCGGTTCCGACGACGTCATCGCCCGCAACCGGGCGACCGCGACGCGGATGGCGGAGCTGGCGGCGCCGTTTGCCGGGTTGCCGGACGTTGCCGACGTGCGCCAGGCCGGGATGATCGTGGCCTTCGAGCTGACCCGCGGCGGCGACAAGCGCACGCCGTTTGCGCCGGGCCAGCGCGTCGGTCTGCGCGCCTACCGCGCGGCACTCCGGCGCGGCGTGCTGCTGCGCCCGCTTGGTGACGTGCTGTACTGGATTCCGCCCTACTGCATCGACGACGACGCCTTGCGGCTGCTCGCCGACACCACCCTTGCGGCGATCCACGAAGCCACCCGCGATGCGGATGCATGCGCCTGACCCGGATCCATGTCGCGGCGCCGCTGGCGCCGGGCAGCGAGCTTGCCCTGCCCGAAAGCGCGGCCACGCACCTCTCGCGGGTGCTGCGGCTCGGCGTCGGCGATGCCTGCGTGCTGTTTAATGGCGATGGCCATGACTACGCGGCACGCATCATCGCCGCCGGCAAGCGCGAACTGCGCGTCACGATCGAGGCGTCGGTGATCGTCGATCGCGAGTCTCCGCTGCACATCGTGCTGCTGCAGGGCATCGCGCGTGGCGAGAAGATGGACCTGATCCTGCAGAAGGCGACCGAACTCGGGGTGGGCGCGGTGCTGCCGCTGTCGTCGCAACGCAGCGAGGTCAAGCTTGACGACTCCCGCGCCGGCAAGCGGCTCGCGCACTGGCAGAGCGTCGTCGTGGCGGCCTGCGAGCAGAGCGGTCGCGCCGTGGTGCCCGCGGTGGACGCGCCGGCTTCGCTTGCCCGGGTACTGGCGTCACTGCCCGCGGGCGGGCTGCGCCTGCTGCTGGATCCCGACGGCACGCTGTCGTTGGCCGCGCTGCAGCTGCCATCGGCCACGCCGGTGCTGCTGGCGGTGGGCCCGGAAGGAGGCTGGTCGATGCTGGACCGCGAACAACTCGGGGCGGCGGGATTCCGCGGCCTGCGGCTGGGACCACGCATCCTGAGGACCGAGACCGCAGGGCTCGCCGCGATCGCAGCGCTACAGGCGTCGTTGGGCGATCTCGGCTAGCGAACCGAGCACGTCCCGCGCGGCGGCGCGGAGGTGAACGGGTCCGGCTTGCGCCTGTCCGGCAGTGCCCCGGGTTTCATGGCATCGAGGGGCTGCCACTTCGCCCCAGACGTCCGCGCCATTCGCACCGCTGCATCCGATCAGGCCGGCGATGCCTTCCATCAGGCGGGCTTAGGCCGCCACGCCAGCGACGGCGGCATCGACCTCAGGCGGCTTTGGCCAATGCCTGGCTGATCAGGGACTCCACGACCCCGAGGTCCGGCACAAAGGCCGTATCCTCGTTCATCATCACCCGGGACTGCACGCCCACCGGCAATGGTGCGTTGTCGCTGTCGGCAACGAGTCCATCGCGCGCGACCGTGACCAGTCGCGGGAAGCCCTGGCTCAGGATCGCGAAGTACGGGGCCTGGGCATTGCCGCCCAGCGCCTTCAGGACCACCACCTTGCTGCCCAACGCCGCCGGCTCACGGCCGACGCCCGCCAGCTCGGCGAACGCGACCAGGGGCAACTGCCAACCACGCCAGCGGATCTTGCCGAGCAGCCATTCCGGCGAGCCTTCGACCGGTTCCGGCGGCGCGTAGGACAGCACTTCGGCGATGGTCGCGTTGGGTAACAACAGGCGCGCGCCGGCCAACTGGATCAGCACCCCGCGGATGTCGGCCTGCGCACCTTGCGCGGTGGCCTGGCGGACCGGCTGGCGAATTTCCTGGAGCTTCGCCGCCGTCGAAGCGGGCTTCGTCCCTCGGCTGGCTTGCTGGCTGGTCGCCGCACTGCCGTCGGCCTTGGCGGTCTGAGCGGTCGGATCGCTATCGTTCCGGCCGACTACCGGTTCAACCTCCCTCCGGGATTCCGGCGGGGAAGCGGGTTTCGATGCGGATGCGGCCTTGCCGTGGCGGTTCTGCGATTTCTTTGACATTGCGGTTTCCTCAGGAACGCCAGCGTGCGGACAGGCGCTCGGCCAATTCGGCCGGCTGGCCGGAGCCGCCACCACGGGCGAGCAGTGCATTCGGCGCTTCCGCGTCATAACAGCCGTCGGGTGACTGGCCGCTCACCAGCGCGCCGGCCCAGGAGTGGGTCATCACGGCATCGACCTGGGCAGGATCGCTACCGCTGAGCAGCAGCACTGCACTGTCGGCCGATGGCAATTGGGCCAGCACGTCATCGTCGCCAGCGATGAACTCGATGCCCATGTCTGTCACCTTGATGGTGATGTCGCCCGGAAGGATGTAGATCACCCCGGCGATAGCGGGCAACCCCGGTTCCGCCAACCTGACCCGAATCGCGGTGGCTCGCTGCATCTGCGCGACCAGCTTGTCGTAGCGACCGCCATCCAGACGCTGCTGCACCAGCACCGGGCGCGGAAAATCTTCGGGCAATGCGCCCAGCAACTGGCGCACGGCGTCGGGCCCGCCGATTCCGGCGATCACCAGTACCGCGCCATTGGCCTGAGCGGGGCCCTTCACGATGTGGTCGACGACCAGTTCCATGCCTGCGATACGAGACTCCAGGCTGGCAAGGTCGTGCCTGAATCGATGATCCACCTCGGGGCCGTCCGCAGCATGGGCCGGCGCATGGGCGTCGTCGGTGGACACCAATTCCAGGACACGCCGGCTGGGGTCGGGCGCGCTTTCCGGCGCGCTGTCGGCGTCGCCACCCATGCCGCCAGCGGCCGGGGCCCATTCAAGGCCGTCGGCCTCGGTGAACGTCAACGGCGAAAAATCGCCACTGAACATGGCGTCGAATCCCGGGTCGTCGGTAACGGACGTGGCACCGCCGGTCTCCAGCTCCAGGGTGAGTTCGCTGGTGGCCAGGGCGCCAGGTTCGACATTGACGTGGATTTCGTTGGTTTCGGCAATGACCGGCGATCGAAACTCGGCCGGCATCTCGAGCGAAATGCTGTCGAAGTCGCCGTCATAGGAGTAATCGAGGCTGGGATCGAAGGCTGCCGACGGATCAACCAACAGGACTTCGCTATCCGAGCCTACTGTCGGCGCGGCGTCCGGGACGGTGATTTCCCCGAACAACGGATCGAATTCATGCGCCGTGACCACGGCTTCCGCGCCGACGGCTGGGCTATCAACGGACAAAGCGTCGGCGGCGTCGGTCGCCACCGCCAGCTCCGACGTGCCCTGTATCCACTCGACAGCAGCAGCGCCCTGGGTCGTCGCGTCCTCCTCGGCCGCCCCGCTGCCTGGCGGCAACACATCGCCATGGCGATGCAGCTTGGACGCGAGGTGCCGCACCCATCGCGCGGCTTCCCAGCCTTCGCGTCGTGCGGCCAATTCGGCTTCCTCGAAGATGACTTCGATCGCCGGGTTGTGCAGGCATGCGTCGAAGCGGTCTAGCGCGTCCTCCGTCTGCGTATCGAGCGCCACCAGCACCACCTGCGCCTGCGCCGCATCGAGCGTCGCCGGGTCCAGCGTCAGCGGGTCGGCCTCCAGCACGAGTTCGGCGCCGGCATCGGCCAGCGCACCGCGCAAACGGTCACAGGCAGCGCCGGGCCGGGCCAGCAGCACGACCCGGCGGGCAATCGTACTCATCGCCGGTCACTCATGGTCGCGCTCGATGCCCAGCAGTTCGTAAACGTTGCGCATCAGTTCCGGTTCCTGGTACGGCTTGCCCAGGTAGCGGTTGACCCCGATGTCGAATGCACGCTGGCGATGCTTTTCGCCGGTTCGCGAGGTAATCATCGCGATCGGCACGTTGCGCAGGCGTGGGTCGGCCTTCATCGCCGTGGCCAACTCGTAACCGTCCATGCGCGGCATCTCGATGTCGAGCAGCATCAGGTCGGGAACGACGTCGGCCATGCGCTCCAGCGCGTCGAGGCCATCCTTCGCCGTGAGGACCTCGAAGTTGTTGCGTTCCAGCACGCGGCCGGTGACCTTGCGCATCGTGATCGAGTCGTCGACCACCATCACCAGCGGCACCCGCCGAACCTCGTGCACCACCGCCTGTACCGGCACGTGGTCGCGTGGCAAGGCGATGTAGCGGCGCACCAGCGGAGCAACGTCAAGGATCACCACGACGCGGCCGTCGCCCATGATCGTGGCGCCGAAGATTCCCGGTATCGAGGCGACCTGCGGGCCGACGGGCTTGACCACGATTTCGCGGTTGCCGACGACCTGGTCGACGGTGACCGCGGCGCGAAGCTCGCCGGAGCGGATCAGCAGCACCGGCATCTGCAGGTGGCCCTCGGCCTTCGCCGTGGCCTGGCCCAGCAGGGTGCCCATGTCATGCACCGCGTAGTCTTCGCCGCCGTAGTGGTAGACGGGGTCGGCGCCATCGACACCGGCCAGCTGGTCGCGGGCAATGCGGCCCACGCCGCGAACCGAGGCGATCGGCACCGCGAACGACGTCTCGCCGATGCGCACGAACACCGCCTGGGTGACCGCGAGCGTCTGCGGCAGGCGCAGGATGAAGGTGACACCCTTGCCGGGACTGGAATGGATGTCGAGCGTGCCGCCGAGTTGGCGCACTTCACTGGCGACCACATCCATGCCGACGCCGCGACCGGCCAGCCGGCTGACCTCGTCGGCCGTCGAGAAGCCCGGCTCGAGGATCAACATGTCGAGGTCGGCGTCGCTGAGGATCGCATCGCTGCGCACCAGGCCACGTTCCTCGCCGCGGCGACGGATCGCCGCGCGATCGAGGCCGGCGCCGTCGTCGCCCACTTCGAGCACGACTTCCGAACCTTCGCGGCGGACCGCGAGGCGGATCGTGCCTTCCGGCGACTTGCCGGCCAGCTTGCGCTGTGCAGGCAATTCCAGGCCGTGGGCCACGGAGTTGCGCAGCATGTGCTCCAGCGGCGCGGTCATGCGCTCGAGGACATTGCGATCGAGTTCGCCCTGGGTCCCTTCGAGCTTGAGCTGGACCTGCTTGCCCAATTCGCCCGACGCCTGGCGGACCACGCGGCGCAGACGCGGCAGCAGTCCATCGAAAGGCACCATGCGCGTGCGCATGAGGCCTTCCTGCAGGTCGGAACTGACCCGCGATTGCTGCAGCAGCAAGGTTTCGTACTGGCGCGTCAGGTCATCCAAGGTGCCTTGCAGGCTGACCTGGTCGGCCGCGGATTCCGACAATGCCCGCGACAGTTGCTGCAGGGTCGAGAAGCGGTCGAGTTCAAGCGGGTCGAACGTGGCGTCGCTGGTTTCCTGCTCGCGCTGGTAGCGCGCAATGATCTGCGCCTCGGTCTCGATCTCGAGTCGACGCAACTGGTCGCGCACGCGGATGTTGGTGGCGTCCATTTCCGTGATGGCGACTCGGAACGCACCGAGTTGCTGTTCGAGGCGGGCGCGGTAGATGGCGACTTCGCCGGCGTAGTTGACCAGGCGGTCGAGGAGGTCGGCGCGGATGCGCACCTGCTCCTGCGGCGCGCGCACTCCGATCTCTTCTTCGTCATCGAGCGGCGTTTCGCCGATCGGCGCCGACAGCGGCGTGAGTGGCGTTAGCGGGACCTTCGGCGTCTGCTCGCTGGAACGATCGACGGCGACGGTACCACCATGCAAGAACGATTCGCCGCGGGACCTCGCATCGAATTCGCGGATCATCTCCTCCGGCATCGCGATCGCCCGACCGGTGCCGACGCGGGTGACCATTGCGTGCAGGCGGTCGAAACCGCGTTCCAGCAGTGGCACGCCGTCACGGCCGAGTTCCTGGCGATTCTCGACAACGGCTTCGAGCAGCGACTCCATGACGTGTCCGAGCTCGCCCACGGCCATGATGCCGGCCATGCGGGCACCGCCCTTGAGGGTATGCAGGTCGCGCTGCAACCCGACGAGCGGCTCGCGCTCGCTGGGCGCCTGGCGCAGCCGCGCCAACAGGCCGTCGGAGTGGTCGAGCAGGTCGACGCCCTCCTCGACGAAGATCTCGACCAGCTCCGGATCCAGACCGGTCAGGTCCAGCGGCTGGTCGGGGTCTTCGACCGGCGGCAGCAGCCCGTCGAGCAGCGCGGCAAGCGCCGGATCCTCCTCGATTCGGGCGGCTTCAAGTTTCTTGTCGTGCGCAAGCCTGTCGGCCTCGACCTGCTCCGCTTCGATCCGCGCGTTGTCGAGACGCTCTTCTTCCTGGGCCCGCGCAATTTCGAGGCGTTCGGCTTCAATGCGTTCGGCTTCGACGCGCTCGGCTTCGATGCGTTCGGCTTCAATACGTTCGGCTTCGATGCGTTCGGCTGCGACGCGCTCGGCTGCGACGCGCTCGGCTTCGAGGCGCTCGGCCTCGATGCGCTCGGCTTCGAGGCGCTCGGCTTCGATGCGTTCGGCTTCGAGTCGCTCGGCCTCGATGCGTTCGGCTTGGACGCGCTCGGCTTCGATGCGTTCGGCTTCAATGCGTTCGGCTTCGACGCGCTCGGCTGCGACACGCTCCGCCTCGACGCGTTCTGCTTCGATGCGAATGGCTTCGATGCGCTCGGCCTCAATGCGCACCGCTCCGAGGCGTTCGGCTTCGGTGCCCTCGACTTCCAGTCGCTCCGCCTCGAGTCGAGCGGCCTCCACGTGCACGCCTTCGACGCGTTCGGCTTCGACGCGTTCGGCCTCCACGCGCTCGGCTTCGACGCGTTCGGCTTCGAGGCGTTCTGCTTCGACGCGTTCGGCTTCGACGCGTTCGGATTCAACGCGATCGGCTTCGAGGCGCTCGGCTTCGACGCGTTCGGCCTCCACGCGCTCGGCTTCGAGGCGTTCGGCTTCGAGGCGTTCTGCTTCGACGCGCTCGGCTTCGAAGCGCTCGGCTTCGAAGCGTTCGGCTTCGATGCGTTCGGCTTCGATGCGTTCGGCTTCGATGCTTTCGGATTCAACGCGCTCGGATTCGACGCGTTCGGCCTCCACGCGTTCGGCTTCGGCGCGTTCGGCTTCGACGCGCTCGGATTCGACGCGTTCGGCTTCGACGCGTTCGGATTCGGCGCGTTCGGCTTCGTGCGCCGCGGTGTCGGCGTAGGCGCTGAGATCCACCGCGGTCAACGACTCGCCTTCCCCACCCTCGAACTCGGCGTGATCCGCGTCATCCATCGGCAGCGTCGAGCGGGCCGCAGGCAAGCTGTCACGCAAGGCTTCCATGCGCGCGGCCAGTCCCTCGAACAGGGGAACGCGCGGCTGCGGCGACTCCAGCGTCGCCAGGGTTCGACGGATCGCGACGGTGACAGCGGCCATCGCTGCCAGGCCCTCTTCGCTCGGCGCGAGGCCGGCCGACAACAGGCGTTTCACGTAGGTTTCCGTTGGTGCGGTCACGTCGGTGATGACCGGCACCTCGGTCATGGCGAACGCGCCATTCAAGGTATGGATCGCGCGCTGCATGCGGTCGTCGGCCGGCTGCGGTGCCGAACCAGCGTCGACCAACCACTGCTCGATCGTCGCGAGATGCCCATTGACCTCGGTACCGAGGATTTCCAGCAGCACCGGATCAACCGATGCCCGCACGCTTGCCTCTTCCGCTACCGCCGACAGCGCGGCGAGCGCGTCGTTGCCCGCGCTATCCGGACCGGATGCGCCAGTAGGCGACCCGGTTTCGTCGCGCGCCAGGTCCCGCGCAATCGCCGGACCCGTCGACGCAACAGCCGAATCGGCGACCGGTGGAGCGACGTAAAGCACTTCCTCGCCTGCCGCCAGGCGATCGGCGATGGCCTGCATACCCTCGAGGTCGGCGCTGATGACCCCGCTGCCCTGCAACGCCGCATGCAACTGCGGCAACGTCTGGTGGACCTGCGCAACCAGCGCCATCACGGCAGGGCTTGGCGGACGCGTGCCGTCGAGCACGCGGTTGAGCATGCCCTCGATCTTCCAGCTGAACTCGCCCAGGGTCTTGGCACCCACGAGGCGACCACTACCCTTGAGGGTGTGGAACACGCGCCGGATGGACCGCAGGCGTTCGCTGTCGTCGGGAGCTTGGCGCCACAGCGGCAGCAACTCGCCGAGGTTGTTGATTTCTTCCTCGAGCTCCTCGAGGAAGACCTCGCGAATCTCGTCATCGATATCGTCGCTGTGCTCGAAGCCGCCCGCCCGCACGGCGAGGTCTGCCGCAGCCGCGACGACCGTTTCCGGCGGTGCGGGAATATCCACGGGCGCCAGCGCGCTGACCGAGGCAAGCGCCGCGGCCACCTCGGCCTCGACCGACTCCGTCAATTCGAATGCTGGCGCGTCACCGACTGGCGCGGCACCGGCAACGCGCAACTCGGGCAACGGCCAGTAATGAAGCTGTTCGAGACTCTGACGGGCGATGTCGAGGATGTCGTCGCGGTTGGGTCGCTGGTCGCGGAGCGCTTCGAGATAATACTCGAGGCTGGCAAACGCGTCGGCCAGCGTATCGAGTTGCTGGGCGTTGGGAATTCGGCCGAGCTCAATCAGTTCGACCTGGGCATAGCGCTGTACCGCTACCAGGTAGCGGGCGGGGATCGGCAGCTCGAGCATGCGCAACGCACCGGAAACCTCTTCGAGCAGGCGCGGCACTTCGGCCAGTTCCGCATGGTCCCAGTTGGTCTCGACGAACGCGACGAGCGACTGGCGGGCGTCGCCAAAATTGGCTATCGCTTCGCGCACAACGATGTCGAGCACCTTGCGCGATTCCGTCGCCAGGCGATCATCCGAGCCATCGCTGTCGGGCAAGCCCAGGCGCGAGACCTGGTCGTCGAGCGAGGCATCGACATAGAGCAGCGCGCCTGCGATGTCGAGCAGCGCAGTCTCGTCAGCCGGACGGCGACCGCCGACGATTTCATGGACGGCATCGCGCTGCTGCAGCACGACCCCACGGGCGACGCCCAGGTCCATCATGCCAAGCGTGTCGCTGACGCGGGTCAGCGCCTCGACCTGCGGATGCAGTTGCGAGACATCGGTCTGGCCGGTGCGCAGGTACAGGTCCAGCGCGTCCTTGACGCGCAGGAGGTCTTCCTTGATCGCCGCGGACACCGTGTCGAGCAGGGCACGGTTGCGGCCGCTCAGGCTGCCACGCGCATGGGCGAGTTCCGATTCGCTTGGCAATTCGGCATCGAGGTCGAATGTCTGGCGCAGCTCGTCGAGTGCCTGGTGCCGGCCGTCGCTGTGGGCGACGTGATAGAGCAGCTGGCGGGTCGGCTCAGCAGTGGGTTCGACCCGCGTCGCAACGAAACCTTCGCCTTCCAGCAGCTGCCGCGCCTCGCGTTCCACGCCGGAAAAAGCCTGTCGAAGGGCCTTGGTTGGCGGCAACGCGCCATCGCGCAACGCACCGGCGACCGAGGAGGCCACCCACAACATGCGCCGCAGCGGCTCCAGTTCGGCGTCGGCCAGCAGGCTGTCGATCGCGATGGCCAGCTGCGCCGGATCCGCAGGGGCGCCGTCTTCGGGCCACGTGGCCAGCCCCGCGCGCAGCGCCGCCAGTTGCGGGGCGACCGAGGTACGCCCCGATGCTGGCGACGCCGGTTCGTGCGCCTGCAGGTGCTGGGGCAAAGGCCGGTCGAGGTCCGGCGAGAACAGCACGCTTTCATTAAGTCCGGGCTCGCCGCGCGTGGCGCGCAGCTCGTTGAGCAACGGCAGCAGCACGATCGGGATGTCGCGGTGGCCACCCTGCAACCGCTCAAGGTAGTCCGGCAGTTGCACCACGCCACGCATCAAGGCCGCACAGGCCTCGTCCCGATCGGCAACGTCGCCCTGCTGGAGCGCCATCGCGAGCCGCTCCATCTCCTCGGCGACCATGGCCGGCGCATACAGCTCGATCATCCGCAGGGTGCCGTGCACCTGGTGCAGATGAGCGGCGCACGCGCGCATGGCGCTGGCATCAGCAGGATTCTCGGCAAACGCCTCGATGTCCTGGCGCGCCTGGCGCAGGGTCTCGTCAAGCTCAGGCTTGATCCACCCGAGCGTGGTGGTGTCAATCGCCTCGCGCATTACGGTCATTGCGTACCCCGCCAGTCAGCAGCGGGGCCGCGGCGCGGGCGGCAACCGGGTGCGAACCTGTTCATGCTTCGATCCAATCCTGGTTCGTCAGGCCGGCAACTTGAAGTCGGCCACCGAGCGGCGCAGGTCGGCGGCGAGCTGGGCCAGGTTGCCGATCGACTCGGCCGTCTGGTTGGCGCCCTGCGTCGTCTGCGAGGTGATTTGCTGAATCGTGTTCATCGTCTGGGTAATGTTCGCCGCTGCCCCGGACTGCAGCTGCGAGGCCGCCGAGATGCCTTGAATCAAACCGGACAGGTCCGATGACACCTTTTCGATCTCGCCCAGCGCGGTACCGGCGTCCTCCGCCAGTCGTGCACCGGCGACCACCTCGGAGGTCGTCTGCTCCATGGAGCTGACGGCCTCGTTGGTGTCGGACTGAATCGTCTGCACCAGGGTCTCGATGCGCTTGGTCGCGTTGGACGCGCGCTCTGCGAGTCGTTGCACTTCGTCGGCCACCACCGCGAACCCGCGTCCGGCTTCACCGGCCGACGCCGCCTGGATCGCCGCGTTCAGCGCCAGGATGTTGGTCTGCTCGGAGATGTCGTTGATCAGTTCAACGATCGAGCCGATTTCCTGCGAGCTCTCACCCAGGCGCTTGATGCGCTTGGAGGTTTCCTGGATCTGGTCACGGATGTTGTCCATGCCCTGGATGGTCTGGCGCACGACGCCCGCGCCCTTGGTCGCGATCTGCACCGAGCGCTGCGCCACGTCGGCCGACTCGGCGGAGTTCTTCGAGACCTGGTCGATGCTGGCGGCGATTTCGCTGATGCGGTCGGACGCCGAGGAGATCTCCTGCGCCTGGTGTTCGGCGGCTTCGGCCAGGTGCATGGCGGTGGCCTGCGTCTCCTGCGCGCTGGAAGCGACCTGCACCGAAGTGTCGGTGATGGTCTGCACCAGGCTGCGGAGCTGCTCGACGGCGAAGTTGATCGAGTCGGCGATCGCGCCGGTCATGTCTTCGGTGACCGTCGCCTTGACCGTGAGGTCGCCTTCAGCCAGCGATCCCATTTCGTCCAGCAGGCGCATGATCGCCTCCTGGTTGCGGTCGTTGAGTTCCTTGGTGCCGAGGTAACGCTGCTGCTGCAGCTTGTTGAGCGAGTACAGCAGGCCGAGAATCGCGGCCAGCGCGACGAGGCCCGACAGCAGCGACAGCCACAGGTTGCCCAGGATGCTGGTGTCCTTGACCGAGCCGAACGAGGTGAAGGCGCTGAACAGCTTCTTGCTGTCCCCGAGCAGCTTGTCGGAACCGGCGGTGATCGCGGACGCCGACGACTGCGCGCGGAACAGGTTCTGCGAGCTGGCCGTGATGGCGTCGAGATCCTTCTTCATCTCCAGCCACAGCGATTCGGCCTGGCCCAGCGCGGACAGGGCGCCGGCGTTGGTCAACGGGGTCACGCCGAACGCGGCGTCGCCGCGGCGCAAGCCGGTCAGCACGTTGCCGAACACGCCGGCGTTGCGGCCAAGCTGCTCACCTGCGAGCGCCGCGCCAGAGCCACCGGCGCGGATCTGGGTCAGGTTGGCCGCCATGCTGCCCGACAGCACCACCTGGCGCAGGGCGATATACACCTGCGACGACGGCGAACCACTGGCCGACATGGCGCGCACCAGTTCGTCCAGGCGCGCCTGGAGCTGCGGCACCCTGCCGGTGAAGCTTTCCGCATTGCCGGCCAGCGCCAGCACCGCTTTCTCACTGGCGATCACCTGGTCGGCGTTCTTGGCCAGCGGCGCCCAGGTGGCGCTGACGGCCTGGATAGGAGCGGCGACGTCGGCGGTATCGCCGAAGTTCCTTTTGAGCCCGTCGATGTTCTCGTCGATCGCGGACTTGGTGTCCTTGAACGTCGAGAAGGAACTGGCATCGCCGCCGACCGCCGCCTGGCCCTGCACCGCCAGCTGCTGCGAGAGCACCTGCAGGTCGGAGGCCGCGGTACTGGCGCCACCGAGGCGACCGCCCTTCCAGGCGGCGTAACCAAAATTCAGGACGAGTACCAGCGCCGACACACCCAGCACGATCAACCAGGTATTGACGCCGAGGTTGCGGGCCTTGCCGGCGACGGTGTTCATCTCACTGCTCATGGTTCGACCTCAGTCATGGTGCGTTGCGGTGACAGGTTGATATAAGGCCTTAGGCCGCGGCTTGTCGGAATTCGGGCGTGCGGGCCAGCCGTTCAAGGCTGAAGACGCCCCAGGGGTGTTCACCCAGGCGGTAGGCCCGGTCGATGAAATGTGCGTAGCGGCCTTCGGCAAGATGCTCGGAGGCAATTTGTTCGGGATCGATCTGATGCTCGTCGGTGAAGCTGCGCTGGCCGAACAGTTCGTCGATCAGTACCGCGACGTCGCCGCCGGGCTGGCGCACCAGCAGCACGCGCTGGCCCTCGTGCAGCACCGTGCGTTCGCCTTCAAGGAATTGCTTGAGGTCGACGACCGGCAGCAGGTTGCCGCGAACGTTCGCCACGCCGAGCATCCACGGCTGGGCGCCGGGCACCGGGCTCACCGGCGGCAGCGGCAGGATCTCCAGCACTTCATCGAACCCCGAAGCGAGCCGGCGGTTGCCGATGCGATAGCCCACCCCGCGCCACAGGCCCGGCGCGTCGAGCTGCTCGGGCAGTCCCACCACGTGCGCCAGGCTGCGGCGTTCGTAATCGGCCAACGCCTCGAAGGGCGTCGCGCTGGTCAGCCGCGACGCCATCTCAGTGGACCAACAGCGCGTTTATGCGGGCGATCAGTTCGTCCTCGCGCGGCGGCTTGACGATGTAGTCCCGCGCGCCCTGGCGCAGGCCCCATGCCTTGTCGGTGTCCATGCCCTTGGTACTCACGATCAGCACCGGGATGGCCTTGGTGTCGGCGTCGCGCGACAACGCGCGGGTGGCCTGGAAGCCGTTCATGCCGGGCAGGATGATGTCCATCAGCACCAGGTCGGGCTTCTCGCGCTTGCAGACCTCGATGCCGTCCTCGGCACTGCCTGACGCCAGCACTTCATGGCCGTTGCGTTCGAGCAACTGGGTCAGGACCGCCGTATCGGTCGGCGAGTCCTCGATCAAAAGAATACGTGCCATGTGGTGCCTTACCCCCCCGGTCAGGCGTGGACGTGCGTGCGGATTGCGTTGAGCAGCTCTTCGCGCGTGAATGGTTTTGTCAGGTACTGCTCGGAACCAACGATGCGCCCCCGCGCCTTGTCGAACAGGCCGTCCTTGGACGACAGCATGATGACCGGCGTACTTTTGAACAACTGGTTGTTCTTGATCAAGGCACAGGTCTGATACCCATCCAGCCGCGGCATCATGATGTCCACGAAGATGATCTGCGGTTGCTGATCGGCGATCTTCGCCAGCGCTTCGAAGCCATCAGTGGCCGTCACAACATCACAGCCTTCGCGCTTGAGCAATGTCTCGGCAGTCCGTCGGATGGTCTTGGAATCATCGATCACCATGACCTTCAACCCTTCGAGGCTGCCCTTTTGACCCTCATCGAGCATTCTCTTGTCCCCTTTGGCGAACGCCGCCAACCGCCGGCGCAACGCATTAGATACCTTTATTCCAAGCTGCGTCGGGCCTGTCAAGCAGCAATTAACGTCACTATATAACTGAACGCGGCCGCTGTGCGTCAGTCAGCCACTCGCTGCCTGCTAACATCGCGGCCACCGCCCCGCCTGTTGCCGCCCATGCCACTCGACATCGTTGTCGTGATGGACCCGATCGGGTCGATCAAGATCGCCAAGGACTCCACGTTTGCGATGCTGCTGGAAGCGCAACGGCGCGGCCATCGCCTGTTTTACGTGGTTCCCGGCGGTTTGTCGGTGGTCGACGGCAGCGCCCACTGCCGGCTCGCGCCGTTGCAGGTCCGCGACGATCCCCGCGACTGGTACACATTGGGGCCCACGTCACAGATCGTATTGGGCCACGGGCACGTCGTGCTGATGCGCGTGGATCCGCCGGTCGACCCGGCGTACGTCCACGACACCCAGATCCTCGGACTCGCGCAGCGCGCCGGCGCGCTGGTGGTCAATGACCCGCAAGGGTTGCGCGACATGAACGAGAAGCTGGCCGCGCTGGAGTTCCCGCAGTGCTGCCCGCCGACCGTGGTCAGCCGCGACGCGGCCACGATCAAGGCGTTCATCGCCGAGCACGGCGATGTGGTGCTGAAGCCCCTCGACGGCATGGGCGGACGCTCGATTTTCCGTGCCCGAGTCGGCGACCCCAACGTCAACGTGATCCTCGAGACGCTGACCGGGAACGGCCGCCACCTGGCAATGGCGCAACGATTCATCCCCGAGATCGTGTCCGGCGACAAGCGCATCCTGCTGGTCGATGGCGAGCCGGTGGATTACTGCCTGGCGCGCATCCCGCAGGGCGACGAGTTCCGCGGCAATCTTGCCACCGGCGGCCGTGGTGAAGGCCGCGCACTCACTGACCGCGACCGCTGGATCGCCGCGCAGGTAGGCCCGGAGATGAAGCGCCGCGGCATGCTGTTCGTCGGCCTGGACGTGATCGGCGACTACCTGACCGAGGTCAACGTCACCAGCCCGACCTGCATCCGCGAACTCGACGCCCAGTACGGGCTCAACATTGCCGGCCGCCTGTTCGATGTGATCGAGGCGCGCGTGGCCGCGACCCGGGTGACGTCCAGCGCATGAGCGCCATGGCAGCGTCCGCCACCGGCGCCGGCACGCCCGGCGTTGGCCAGCCCGTCATCGGCCCGAACCAGCGCCTGGGCGCGACCATGACGCTGTCGCTGCTGGTGCATGGACTGCTGATCCTGGGCGTCGGATTCGCACTGGAAAGCGCTGCCCCGGTCATGCCGACGCTGGACGTGATCCTGACGGAAACCTCCACGGCGCTGTCGCCCAAGCAGGCGGACTTCCTCGCCCAGGCCAGCAACCAGGGCGGCGGCGAGCACGAAAAGAGCTCGCGCCCCCGCGACAACCAGTCCGGCCCCTTGCCACAGGTCCAACCCGGCGTGGCCCCGCGCGAGTTGCGGGCGCAGTCGCCGGCGCCGCAACCGGCGCCGCAGGCGCGCGTGGTCAGCAGCGCGCGGGGCACGAGCACCGCCGCCGCCGCGCGCGCAACGCCGACACCCAGCGAGCAGGCACTGCCGACCGGACCTGAGAAGATCGAACGGGACATGCGGATGGCGCGCCTGGCCGCCGAGATCCACCTGCGCTCGGAGCGCTATGCCAAGCGGCCGAAGCGCAAGTTCGTGTCGGCCAGCACCCAGGAATATGCGTGGGCGGGATACCTGCGCGAATGGGTCGATCGCGTGGAGCGCGTCGGCAACCTCAACTACCCCGACGAGGCACGCCGTCGCCGGCTGCACGGCCAGGTGGTGATCAGCGTGGCGGTCCGCCGCAACGGTACGGTCGAACGCGCGGATATCGTCCAGTCCAGCGGCATCGCGCTGCTTGACTCCTCGGCGCTGCGGATCGCCCGCCTCGCCGAGCCCTACCCGCCGCTGCCGAAGACGGAGGAGAGCCCGGACGTCCTGCACGTCACCCGGACGTGGCAGTTCCTGCCCGAGGGCGAACTGGTCGACGAGTAGCGTGGGCTGCCGGGGCGATGGGCACGGCCCGCGGAAGATCGACGCCCGATATTGATTCCCGGCGACCTGGCCGTGGCAACGACTACCGGCGCGAGTCGCGCAACGTTTGCTGCTCGACGATGGTGAGGGCGACGTTGTTGCGCAGGTAGGCAGGTTCGACGAATTCCGGCGCGACCGCCTGGCCGCGAGCAAAGGCGACGACTGCAAGCCGCGCGATGTCAGCGGCATGCGGCAGCGCTCCGGCGTCCACGCTGAGCAGGAACGGCGACAGGCGTTTTTCGAGTGCTCCGTCGAGCGCCGAAAAACCGCTACCGACGCCATGCCAGTCGCATGACGCATCCAGCAGGTCGACCGCGCCCGGCACGGCGATGGCTTCATCGCCGATCGCGACGGCCTCGCCATCACGCAGTGCGAAGCGGCCGACATAGACCTCGCTCATGCGTGCATCGATCGCGGCCAGGACATGCACGTGGGCAGCGGATGCAGGTCCCACGCCAGGATCCGCCGTGGGCATTGGCGGTGGCGCCGATGCGCGCATCGCCAGTGCGGCCAGCGTCGACACCGGCACGATCGGGCGACCCAGGGCGAGCGCGATGCCCTGCCCGATCGCGATCGCCAACCGCACGCCGGTGAACGCGCCGGGGCCGCGCCCCACGGCGATCGCATCGAGCTGCGAGCGGCCGATTCCGGACTCGGCGAGCAGCTGGTCCGCCCACGGCAGCGCCAGCTCCGCGTGCCGGCGCGGCGCGAGTTCGAAGCGCTCGCGCACCTCGCCGTCGACCCACAGCGCGACCGAGCAGGCCTCGGTGGCAAGTTCAAATGCAAGCAGTTTCATGCCGCGCAGTGTAGCGACCCCGATGGCACGGGCCATGGCGGATGTGCGGGGGGCGGATGTGCGGGGGGGCGGGACTGCGCGGGCGAGGCTGGCCGCCGCGGTGGAAGGACCACCGAAGGGCACTTTCAGCCAGCGGCCACGTTACGGTCGGCGAAGAACGCCTGCACGTCGGCGATGTCGCGAGACTTGGGCAGCGGCGGCAGCGAGTCCAGGAACACCCTGCCGTAGCTCTTGGAAAGCAGTCGCGGGTCGCACAGCATCAGCACGCCGCGGTCGGTCTCGCTGCGGATGAGGCGGCCGGCGCCCTGCTTCAGGGCGATCACCGCCTGCGGCAACTGCTCGTCGCGGAACGCGTTGCCACCACTGCGCCGGATCGCCTCCAGTCGCGCCTCGAACACCGGGTCGTCAGGCGCGCCGAACGGCAGTTTGTCGATCACCACGACGCTGAGCGCATCGCCGGCGACGTCGACGCCTTCGCGGAAGCTGGCGGCGCCCAGCAACACGCCGTTGCCCGAGGCGCGGAAGCGCTCCAGCAGCACCGAACGCGGCGCTTCGCCCTGCACGAACAAGGGCCATGGCCCGTCGCGCAGCAGCCCGGCCGCCTCGCGCAGCGCGCGATGCGACGCGAACAGCACGAACGCGCGGCCGCCGGACGCCTCCAGCACCGGACGCAGTTTTTCGACCAGGCTCTCGTGATAGTGGCGCACGTTCGGGTCGGGCAAGCCGCGCGGCAGGTAGCACAGCGCCTGCGTCTGCCAGTCGAATGGACTTGGCGCCAGCAGCGTGGTCGGCTCGCGCAGCCCAAGCTTGATCGCGTAGTGGTCGAATCGCCCACCCACGGCAAGCGTGGCGGAGGTGAACACCCACGCCGCCTGCGAGCGCGCGCGATGCTCGGCGAGCGGCCCGGCGACGTCGAGCGGCGTGCGACTGAGGCGGAATCCGCGTGCCGTGAGCTCGTACCAGAGCACGCTCGGCTCATCGCGATGCCCCGGCGAGTCGGCGGCGGCGATGTCGGCCGATCCGGGGGAACCGGCTGGGGCCGGGTCCACGTCAGCGTTCGCGCGTGAGGCACTCCCGAGCGCGGCGAAATCCGCCGCGAAACCGTCATCCTCCTCGTCGACCACGGCCGGGGCGGCGTGTTCGCGCCAACGCTGCAGCCGCAGTTCGTATTCCTTCGCCCGCGCGGCGCAGCTGTCGAAACCGGGGGCGGCCTCGCGCAGCGGAAGCAAGGCCGCATGCATGTGCCGCAATGCGCGCGCAAGCGCCTCGAATGCCTCCTCGACCTCGGGCAACTCGGCGGCGCGGCGGCGCGTGCCGCGCACCGGCAGTTCGTCCATCGCCGCGCGCACGCCGCGCACTGCATGTTCCAGCTCCCGTGCCGGCTCCTGCAACACCGCCAGCGCGCCAGTGGACTCCTTGCATTCGGCCACGGCGTCGCGCGCGAGCTCGACCAGCGGCCGCGCGCTGAGGTTCTCACCGAAGAACTGCGCGGCCAGATCCGGCAGCTGGTGCGCCTCGTCCACCACGAATGCCTGTGCACCGGGCAGGATCTCGCCGAAGCCCTCCTGCCGCAGCGCCAGGTCGGCCAGCAGCAGGTGGTGGTTGACCACGACCACGTCGGCGGCCTGCGCGCGTTGGCGCGCCTGCACGACGAAGCATTCGCCGAAGAACGGGCATTCGCCGCCGAGACAGTTCTCGGCGGTGCTGGTGACCATCGGCAGCAGCGGCGAATCCTCGGGCAGCGCCTCGACCTCGGCGAGGTCGCCCATGCGCGTGCGCCCGGACCACGCCACGATGCGCTGGAACTGCGCCGCCATTTCGCGGCTGCCGAATTTCGGCTCACCCTGTGCCTGGCGCATGCGGTAGTGGCACAGGTAGTTGGCGCGGCCCTTGAGCAGCGCGGCCTTGAAGCCGACGCCCAGCGCGTCGCGCACGCGCGGCAGGTCGCGATGGTAGAGCTGGTCCTGCAGCGCGCGCGTGCCGGTCGAGACGATCGTCTTGAGCCCCGACAGGATCGCCGGCACCAGGTACGCGAACGTCTTGCCGGTGCCGGTGCCCGCCTCGGCCAGCAGCGTGCCCCGGCTGTCGAACGCGTCGGCGATGGCCACGGCGAGCTCCTGCTGCGCCGGGCGCGGCGCGAATGCGGCGATGTTGCGCGCCAGGTCGCCGCCTTCCTCCAGTGCGGCGCGGCTGGCCTGGCCCAGGCGGCTGGTGCTGGCCACCGGATCAGAACCGGTTGGGTGGAGCGACGGTGCAGGCATCACGCTGGCGGCGCGCATCGGCAGCCGTACCGGGCGTCGGATCCACGGCGGTCGCGGGCACCGGCGCGGGCGAGGCCAGCGGCACCCCACGCGCAGCACGCACCTGTGCAATCGTCTCCCAGTGGCGGCGGCACAGCGGCCCGACCCTGGAGCCGGCGCTGAACGCGCGTTGCGCATAGCGTTCCGCGTCGGGCAATTGACCCAGCAACAGCGCGACTTCGGCCCGCTCCTGCAGGAGCGCCGGGTCATCGCCGTTGATGGCCAGGGCGGCGTCCAGGGCATCGGCGGCGGCGAGATGCATGCCATGGGCCTCGAGCGCGACCGCCTGCTCGCGCAGGTCTTCGACGTGCGGGTCGCGCAGCGGCCGGACGTCGAGTTCGCGGCCATCGGCGCTACCGGCGCCACGAACTGCGGCCACCGCAGCGGAACCGTTGAATGCCGCAGCGGACGACTTCGCCGGGAGTTGTGAAGCAACGGGCACGCTGCCACAGGCCGCCAGCAGCAACGACAGGATCACTGCAGCAGGCGGACCCACCCCATGGCTCATCGCTGGCCGTCCGGCGGCGGCAGGCGCTTGGCGGGATCGGCCTGCGTGGGCTGCTCGCGTGCGGGCGGCTCACGATCGCCGAAGCCGAAGAATTCGCGCCACCCGCCACCTTCACTCTGGGAGTCCGACGGCTCGACGAACTCGGGCTGCGGCGCCGGACATGGGGTGTACGCCGGCGCGAAGCCGGTCACGAACGGGAACCGCCGCGCGCCGGCACATCCGGCATCGGTGGCATTGGATCCCAGCACCCACTGCCAGTCGAGGCCATCGTCGCCGACCTGCAGTGCCGCGCTCGGCAGGCGGGCGAAGATCGCCGACCACACGCGCATCGCGCCGGTGGCGCCGTACAACCCGGTCTGCTCGTTCTGGTCGTTGCCGACCCAGATCACCGCGAGATGGTCGCCGGTCCAGCCCGCGAACCAGCTGTCGCGACCATCGTTGCTGGTGCCGGTCTTGCCGGCCGGCGACAGGCGGCCGAGGCCGTCGGACACCAACTGGCGGCCGGTACCGCCGGTGACCGCCTGCTGCAGCGCGATGGTGATCAGCCGTGCCGCGATCGCGTCGCCTTCCTGCGCCGGTGCCGGCGTCTTGTCATAGCGGTTCACCGCACGACCGTTGGCATCCAGGACGCCGCGCACCGCGTGCAACGGCTGGATCTCGCCCCCGGACGCCAGGAACTGGTACAGCTGCGCCATCGCGTACGGACTCTGGTCCGTTGCGCCGAGGATGATCGATGGGTTGTTGCCGGTCTCGATGCCCGCCAGGGTGCGGACGAGGTCGGCGATGCGTTCGGGCGCCACCTGCATGCCCAGCCGCACGGTGGCCTGGTTGTAGGACAACGCCAGGGCATCGACCAGGCGCACGGTGCCGTGGCTGCGACCATCGGAATTCCCGGGACTCCAGCGCTTGCCCTTGCCCAGCGTGACCGTGACCGGCGAGTCGTCGACATAACTGGACAGCGAGTATTTCGAGGGCTGCGCAAGCGCCAGCAGGTACATGAAAGGCTTGATCAGCGAACCGACCGGACGTTGCGCCTCGACCGCGCGGTTGAATCCGTGGCCGCTGAAATCGCGACCACCGACCACCGCCAGCACCTCGCCGTTGTGGACGTCGGTGACCACCAGGCCGGTTTCCAGCGCTGGCCGGCGCTTGTTGGCCAGGCTCTTGAGCGTGCTGGCGACCGCGCCTTCGGCGTACGCCTGGGCGGCGGGCGACATGCCACTCATCACGCTCAGGCCGGCCCCCGACAGGGCGTCGGCCGGATAATCGCGTGCCAGTTGTCGACGAACGAGGTCGACGTAGGCCGGGAAGCGGTTCGCCGCGGTGCTGCCGGGATTCCTGGTGATGCCCAGCGGCGCCTTCACCGCGCGCTGGTACTCGGCCTCGTCGATGAGCCCGGTTTCGCGGAACTCGCCCAATGCGAAATTGCGGCGTTCGGTCGCACGTTGCGGATTGCGGCGCGGGTCGTAGTGCGACGGGCCACGCACGATACCCACCAGCAGCGCGATCTGCTCGGTGCTGAGGTCACGCAGGTCGCGTCCGAACCAGAACTCGGCGCCCGCGGCGACGCCGTGGATGGCCTGCGCGCCGCGCTGGCCGAGATAGACCTGGTTGAAGTACGCCTCGAGGATGGTGCGCTTGTCGTAGCGCGCTTCCATCAGCAGGGCATAGAGGATTTCCTTGCCCTTGCGGGTGAACGTCTGCTCGCGGCCAATGCCGAGCAGGCCGCTGCGCGCGAGTTGCTGGGTCAGCGTGCTGGCGCCCTGCCTCGCCGCGCCCGACCGCAGGTTGACCCACGCCGCGCGCAGCATGCCGCCGAGATCGATGCCGTGGTGGCTGTTGAAATCCCGGTCCTCGACTGCTTGCAGTCCGGTGACCAGCAGGTCAGGTACTTCCTCGATGCGCACCAGCCGGCGCTCTTCCTGCTTCTGCCCGTACAGGGTGGCGATGCGGGCCGGGTCCAGTCGGGCTGCCTTGACGGACTGCTTGCCCGGTTGCGACCGCAGGCTGGCGACGCGTCCGCCCGACAGCACCAGTTCGACGCGCCGCGCGGGTACCGCACCGCCGACATCGTCGTAGCCGCGACTGGAGATCAACCAGCGCCCGCCGGTGCGCGCATACGTGCCCGGCCGGCTGCCGTCGCCAGCCACATAGGCGGCCGCGTCGAGCTCCGTCTTGAGGGTATTGGCATCCAGCGTCAACCCCGGCGCCAGGTCCAGCGGACGGGCATACACGCGCGTGGGAATCTGCCAGCGCAACTGGCCGAAGCGTTGCCCGACCTCGTGGTTGAGGTACAGGGTGTACGGGATCAGGAAGCCCAGCCCGAGGCCAATCGCCGCCAGTGCCCAGGTGACCAGCCGCCGCCGCCACTGCGGGGAAGCGTCGTCGTTGGCGATGTCGCTGTCTTCGTCGTAATCGATTCGGGCCACGGGATGAGACAATGTCGGGGCTGTGCCCAAGTGGAGGCGAGTCTATCGCAGCCAGCGCGGGCGCCCCCACGTCGACCCCGCGCGAAGTTCTGACCCAGTTCAGACCGCGCGGGCTGCCCTGCGACTGGCGCGTCGCGACGCGCCGGTTCTGGCATCTGGAGTACTGCACGCATGACACGGGCCTGGGCATGACGTTGGCGTGGGCCGACCTGCGGTTCCTGGTCGATCGCGGAACCGGGCTGTTCCGGCGCGGCCTGGCCAGCCTGCGCGCACGCGGCTGGCGGGCGTCGTGGCAGCGCGTACTCATGCAGTTGCGGACGGTGCCCGCGTCGCAACGGCCGTCGCTGCTGCTGGCGCCGGCCACGGCTTTCGCCCCGTTCGCGGTGCCGGCGACCGCCGCGCCGCGCGCGACCATCGTCATTCCGGTCTACAACCACTTCGTCCATACGCTGGGCTGCCTGCGTGCGATCGCGGCGCATCCGCCCGCGGCTGCGATCGAGATCGTGGTGGTCGACGACGGTTCGTCCGACGACACCCCGAATTGCCTGGCGCAGGTCGCGGGCCTGCGCTACCACCGGCGTGCGGAAAACGGCGGTTTCATCGCAGCCTGCAACGACGGCGCTGCGCTGGCGCGCGGCGAGTTCCTGGTGTTCCTCAACAACGACACGTTGCCGCAGCCAGGCTGGCTCGACCGCCTGCTGGAGACGTTCGATGCCCATCCCGGCACCGGCCTGGTCGGCGCGCAACTGGTCTATCCCGATGGGCGCCTGCAGGAAGCCGGTGGCAGGGTGTTTGCCGATGGCAACGCCAGCAATCGCGGCCGCTTCGAGTCGCCCAACCACCCGCGCTATGCCTTCCTCAGCGAGGTCGACTATTGCTCGGGCGCGGCGATCGCGGTGCCGCGCCGGCTGTTCGAGCAGCTCGGCGGTTTCGACCGCCGCTACTCCCCGGCCTATTACGAGGACACCGACCTGGCGTTCGCAGTGCGCGCCAGCGGCCTGAAGGTGTTGTACCAGCCGGGCGCGCGGGTCGTGCACCTGGAAGGCGTCACCGCCGGCACCGACCCCCAGCAGGGCGTCAAGGCCTACCAGGTCCGCAACCGACGGGTCTTCGCCGACAAGTGGGCGGGGGCGCTGGAGCACGCCCCGCTGCCGGCCGACCCGGAGACCAGGCAGCCAACGGTCGGGCGGAAATGCGTGCTGGTCATCGACACCAGCACGCCCCGGCCCGATCGCGATTCGGCGTCGCTGCGTTTGGTCAACCTGATGCGGCTGCTGCGCGAGGAGGGAGCGCATGTCGTGTTCGTGCCGGCCGATGCCGCCCACGACGGCGCCTACACCGAGGCGCTGCAGCAGCTGGGCGTTGAGGCCTGGTATGCGCCGTTCGCCGGCCGCGTGCCGGCCTGGTTGCGCGAGCACGGCGCGCGTTTCGACACGGTCGTGTGCTGCCGCCACTACGTGCTGCGCGAGGTCCTGCCGCTGCTGCGCAAGTACGCCCCGCAGGCCCGGGTGGTGTTCGATACCGTCGACCTGCACTACCTGCGCGAGCGCCGGGGCGCGGAGCTGTCGGGCGACCCCGCGCAGTTGCGCGCGGCGCAGCGCACCCGCGCCCTGGAGTTGGAGCTGATCGCGCGCACTGACGCCACGCTGGTGGTGAGCGCCGTGGAACGGGCGCTGCTCGCCGAGGATGCCCCGCAGGCGAATGTCGACATCCTGTCCAACCTGCACCAGCTCGCCGGTACCGGGCTGGCGTTCGGCCAGCGCCAGGACCTCGTGTTCGTCGGCGGCTTTCGCCACCCACCCAACGTCGATGCCGTGCAGTGGTTCGTCGGCGACGTGTTTCCCCTCATCCGCGCGCGCTTGCCGGCCGTGCGCTTCCACTGCGTCGGCAGCGACGTGCCGCCCGCGATCGCCGCGCTGGCGGCCGAACCGGGCGTGCTGGTCCATGGCTACGTCGCCGACCTGGGGCCGTTGATGGACGGTGCCCGGATCGCGGTGGCGCCGCTGCGCTTCGGCGCCGGCGTGAAGGGCAAGATCAACCTGAGCATGGCGCACGGCCAGCCGGTGGTGGCCACGGCCTGCGCGGTCGAGGGAATGCACCTGCACGACGGTGACAACGTGCTGGTCGCCGATGCGGCCGCCGATTTCGCCGACGCGGTGGTGCGGTTGTACGGCGACGAGGCGTTGTGGCAGCAGCTCGCCGACCACGGCAGGATCAACGTGCAGCAGCATTTCTCGCTGGACGCTGGGCGCGACGTGGTGCGTCGGGTGGTGCTGGACGACCACCGCTCGCGGGATTAGTTGGCGGGAGGCAACGCGGCGTTTCCAGCGTGATGGTGGTCCGCTACGGAAATGCGCACCCTGCTGGCCTGCTTAGCGTCGCGCAAGGCGGCGGGGCCATCGGGACACGGGCACGGGACACGGGAACCGGGCCACCATCCGTGCGCCGCCATCCGAGATCCGCCATCGGTGCCCGGTCAGTCCGCCGCCGCCGCGGCGCGTAGCCGCTCACTGAATTCGTCCAGTCCGGCCGCCGCCGGATCCAGCCGCCGCGCCGCGGTCAGCGCCGCCTGTGCCGCCGCTGTTTCGCCGGCGCCCAGGCGCTCGTTGCCGACCGCGATCCAACGCTGCGCCAGTCGACGTCGTGATTCGGCCAGGTCGGCGCCCTCGCCCTCCAGCACCCGCCAGGCATCCAGGCACTCGCCTGCGCGACCCAGGCGGTTACGTGTCAGTCCCTGCTCAAAACATGCCTTGGCCGCCGGCAGCAGCCGCGCCGAGGCCCGGACCACCTCGGGATCGCCGGGGGCGATGGCGCGGGCCGCGCGCAGCTTGTCGAAGGCGCTTTCGCCCGGCGGCGTGAGCAGATCACCGCGCGACTCGGCATCGGCCGCCTGCCGCAGCCACTGCCGCAATTGGCGCCGGCGCTCCGCGGCGGGCAGCTTGCTGCCGTAGCGGGCCTGGCTTAGCCGCGCGCGCGCCAGGTGCTGGCGTGCCTGGCCGAGGGCGGGTGCTGCCGGGTCGATCGCCGATGCCTCGCGCAGTGCGGCCTCGGCCTCATTGAAATGAAAATCCGCCGCCAGTCGCTCGCTGCGCGCTGCGTACGCGGCGGCGACCCGCGCGACCCCACGCTGGGCCTCGCCGTTGTCAGGGTCGACGGCAAGCACCTCCCGGTAACCGGCGAGCGCCTGCGCCAGTCGAGCTCGGCGGAGGTCGGCATTGGCAACCTGCCGGCTCTGCCCGGTGGCATCGCCGAGCGCCGCCAGCGCGCCGGGCAGATCCGCGTGTCCCGGGTCGGCGTCGCGCGCGCGATGCACGATCGCTGCCGCCGTGGCCAGTTCGCCGCGATGCAGCGCCTGGCCGGCCTGCTGAAGGAGGTCCGCGATGGTGTCCTCGCGACCCTCCAGCGCTTCGGTGTGGCTGGGCTGCAAGGCAAGCACGCGCTGGTACAGCGGCAGCGCGCTGCTCGCATCGCCATCCAGGCGGCCCGCCGCACGAGCCGCGGCGGCTTGCCGGAGCAGCGGCCCGATGCCGGCGTCGGCGGCTTCGCGCTCGCGCAGTGCCGCCGACACCGCATCGACCCGCGCCGTGGGTACCGCGAGTTCGCGGGCCAGCGCCAGGCTGCGGTGCGCATCGACATAGCGGCGCAAGGCGACCCCGCGCCGCGCCTGCACGAGCGCCGCCTCGCCAACCCTCGACAGCCCGAGGCGCGCATCGGCGCCGTCGGGATCGAGCGCGAGCGCTGCCTCATAGAGCTCGCGCGCGCCGTGGCCATCGACGGCCGTCAGAGCGCCGTGAGCCAGGGCCAGGCCGGCTTCTTCCCGCAGTCGTTGGGCGCGGGTCTGCGGCCACAGCCAATCGGACAGCGGCTGCCGGTAGAGCAGCATCGCCAGCAACGCGAGCGCCATGGCGATCGCGAGCCCGGCCCAGCGTCGCGAACGTTTCATGCCGTGAGGCTTGATCGGCGGGTGGGCGGGCGTGCTGGCGGCTCGGGAGCCTTGCGCAGCAAACCGCAACTCCTCAACGTGCGCGAATGATGGTTCGGCGCGCGGGCGCGCGCCACCGACGCCGTGGCGATCGGCATCGGATGGGGAATCGGGCTCGTTGGGTTGTCGACCGGTCATTGCTCGGGCAAGCATAGCCGCGCGTGCCCGCCCTCGGGCGTGGGTGAACGAGTCAACTGCGGTGGACCTGCTCCACGCCGGGCAGTGTGGACAGCTTGCCAAGCAGGCTCGACAGCTGGCCATAGTCGGCCACGCGCAGCCGCAGGCGCAGCCGCACCCGCGCGCCGTTGCGTTCGTGTTCGCTGTGGATCCCGGTGACGTGCGTGCTGCTCTGGGCGATCAGGTTGGTGACTTCCCTGAGCAGCCACTTGCGGTCCACGGCCAGCAGCTCGACATCGACTTCATGGCCGCTGCCGGCACGACCCCATTCGACCGGCAGGACGCGCTGTGGTTGCGACGCGGCCAGCCGTTGGAATGCCCGGCAGTCCGGGCGGTGGACGCTGACGCCACGGCCGCGCGTCAGGTATCCGGCGATCGGCTCGCCGGGCAGCGGTTGGCAGCAGCGCGCCAGTTGCACCAGCAGGTTGCCGACGCCCTCGACGGTCAAGTCGCTCGACTTGCTGGGCGCGCGCGGCGGCGTGGCGGTGGTCGTGCTGGCGGCCGCCGCGGTCGGCGTCGCGGCGGCGCGTTCGTGCTCGAGCAGCACGCGGCCGACCTGGTGTGCGCCGATGTCGCCCAGCGCCACGTGCACATGCACGTCGCCATCATTGTCGAAGTGGAATTTCTCGCGCACCGGCGCCAGGTCGGCGCCGAGCAGGCCCAGCCGGCGCAGCTCCTTGTCCAGCATCTCGCGGCCCGCCTGCTCGTTGCGGGCGCGGTCGAGCTTGTGGAACCAGTTGCGCACCTTCACGCGCGAGCGGCTGCTGGCGAGGAAGCCGTTCGCGGCGATCAGCCAGTCGCGGCGTGGTTCCCCGGTCCGGGCGGTCATGATCTCGACGCGGTCGCCGCTGTGCAGCCGGTGGTTGAGCGGCACGATGCGACCATCGACCTTTGCGCCGCGGCAGCGATGGCCGACCTCGGTATGCACGCGATAGGCGAAGTCCAGCGGCGTGGCGCCCGTCGGCAGGTCGATCACCTCGCCCTTTGGCGTCAGCACGTAGACGCGATCCTCCACCAGCTCGGTGTCGAACTCGCCGGCCAGCGCCGCGTCGTCGTGCTCGCGCGCCCCGTCGCCGGATGCCTCCAGCAACCGGCGCATCCAGGCGATCTTGCGGTCGAACGCCGCGTCGCCACCGCTGCCTTCCTTGTAGCGCCAGTGGGCGGCGACGCCGAGTTCGGCCTGGCGATGCATGTCGTGCGTACGGATCTGCACTTCGAGGGTCTTGCCCTCGGGCCCGATGACCGCGGTGTGCAGAGAGCGGTAGTCGTTGCGCTTGGGTCGCGCGATGTAGTCATCGAATTCGCTGGGCACCGGCGTCCAGGTCGCATGCACGACGCCGAGCGCGGTGTAGCAACCGCCGACGTCGTCGACCAGCACCCGCACCGCGCGCAGGTCGTACAACTCGCCGATCGGCACGTCCTTGCGCTGCATCTTCTTCCAGATGCTGTAGATGTGCTTCGGCCGACCCGCGACCTCGGCATTCACCAGACCCTGGGCGGCGAGCGCCTCGCGCAGGGTCTGCTTGACCTGCTCGATGTAGCGCTCGCGGTCGCCGCGCTTCTCGTCCAGCAGGCGCGCGATTTTCTGGTAGGTCGCCGGCTCGAGGTAGCGGAATGCGAGGTCCTCGAGCTCCCACTTCAGCTGCCAGATGCCCAGGCGATTGGCGAGCGGTGCATGGATGTCGCGGGTCAACGCCGCCAGTTCGCGGCGCTGCGGTTCAGGCAGGAGATCGGCGTGGCGCATCCGCGCGAGCTGGCGCGCCAGCAGGATCGGCACCACGCGCAGGTCGCGCACGATCGCCAGCAAAAGCCGCCGCAACCCCTCGCTGCCGGCGCGGCCGCCCTGCTCGGCATGCAGCGTCCAGACCTGCTCGGCGGCGCGTTGGCCGTCGAGCAGCGCCGCCACCGCGGGAAATTCCTGCTCCAGCGTCCCCGACAGGCCTGCCGCCACGGTCGGACAGGTGTGCAGGATCGCCGCGGCCACGGTGTCGCTGTCGGCGCCCAGCAGCGCCAGTGCCTCCAGCATGGTCGCCGCCACGGGCGCGGGGTCGAGCCCACAGGTCCCCGCAACACCCGCGGCGGCACCGGCATCGAGCAATCGCTGCCGCAGGGACGACGAAATCGTCATCCCCGCCGGCGATGCCAGCATGGCCGACAGGTCGGGCCACAGGGGGGGGGAGGGCGAGACGTTCATCGCGGGATCGCCGAGGCTCACATTGGGTGGTGTGGTTCTGGGTGCGCCGGCGCCGGGTTGGAGGGCGCGAACGGCAACCCGCACAACCGGTTCAAAGTGGCAGGTGCCTGCGTCTACACTAGCCCGCTACCGACGCGAGGAACAGCTCATGCATTCGATTGGCGCGATTGGCGTTTCACCGGTCTCAAACCACAGGCGCATGCGCTCGGCCCGACCGCTCCTGCTCGCGCTGCTGATGGCCCTGGCGCCGGGCGCGTTCGCCCAGCAGCAACCCACCATCGAGCAGCAGATGACGCCGGCGCAGTTCAGGGCCGCCGGCCTCGAGCAGCTCAACGCCGAGCAGTTGGCCAACCTCAATGCCTGGCTGCACGGCACGATCGAGGCCGAGGCCGGCAAGGCGGCCGCGAGCGCCAAGAAGCGCGTCGAGGACAGCAATCGCGGCTTCCTGAATTTTGGCTCCAGCGAGCCGGTCGTGGCCGGCATCAGCGGTGAATTCCGGGGGTTCGCCCGCGGACGCACCTACACCCTGGACAACGGCCAGGTCTGGCAGCAGACCGACGAGGCCACCCTCGCCGGCGTGCGGCTTACCAACCCGCCGGTCAAGATCACCCCCAGCCTGGTCGGCAACTCCTGGTACCTGCAGGTGGGCAATTACAACGTTCGCGCCAAGGTGTTGCGTATCAAGTGACGCATCGATGACTTCGACCCGGCGCGCGCCTGCCGTTGACGCCGATGCCCCGACTGTCTTCGCTCACGGCTGCCGCAGTTGCCCCAGCCGCGTCGCCAGGCGCTTCGGCGACACGCCGCCGCGCGCACCCAGCTCCTGCGCGAACAGCGACACCCGCAGCTCCTCCAGATCCCATCGCAGCGCCTGCCAGTCGGGTTCGTCGGCACTTCCGTCGCGCCGGGCACCGGCCAGGGCATCGTCGAACGGCTTGAGTTCCAGCATGCGCGACTGGTCGCGCGCGGGATCGCGCAGTGCGCGCTCGCCGCGCAGCGCCAGCGCCTTGAGGTAACGCGGGTAGTCGCGCAAGGCCGCGGCCGGCACGTCGCGCAGGAAACCCGGCGGCGTGAGCGTGGCGAGCTGCCGGCGCATGTCGTCGAGGTTGCCGCTCGCCCAGCCGATCAGTGGCGACTCCAGCTTCGCGCGGGCCTCGGCCACGGCGGCGAGGATCAGCTCGGCCTGGCGCAAGCGCTCCATCGCTTCGCCGAACAACTGCTTGCCCAGCATATCGGCGCGCGCGGCGAACGCATCGCGATCGCGGATGTGGTCGATTCGTTCACCCCCGAAGTCGTCCGCCACCAGCGCCGCGAACGCGCCATCGACCAGGTCGGCACGCAGACGATCGCCCTCGCGCAAGCCAATGCTTTCGCCGCGGCCGCGCGGCGCGGCGGACTCGATCGCGGCATACAAAAGTCCGGTCTTCGGGGCCACCGGCAGTTGCTTGCGCGCCTGCTTGAGCTTGTCGGCAAGCGCGATCGCGAGCAGCCGCCGCACGCCCTGCGGGTGTTCGCGCTGCGCCACGTCGCGCTCGGCATGCACGCGCACCGACACCGCGTCACCGTCGTCGTGCAGCGCGGGGTAGGCCGGCACGCCGCCGGCGCCTGGCACCGACATCGGGATCGGCGATTCCGGGAACGCCGTCAGCCCGCGTTGCTCCAGTCCGTCGGCGGCGTGCTCCGCGAACGCCCGCGCGGCGCGTTCCCCGAAGCGACGGCGCAGTTCGTCGAGGTCGCGCGATTCGGCCAGCACGCCACGTCCATCGCGGTCGAGCAGCCGCAGGTTCACGCGCAGGTGTGGCTCCAGCGTGGCTTCATCGAACTCGGTCGGCGCCACCGCCACACCGGTGAGCTTGTGCAGGAAGCGCGCGAGCGCCCCGGCCAGGGTATCGGCGCCGTGCTGCAGCGCCTTGTCATCTGCGCTTGTCTCGGCGAACGCGCGGGAAAAATCCGGCGCCGGCACGAAGTTGCGGCGCAGCGATTTCGGCAACGACTTGATCAGCGCCGCGGCCTTGTCGGCGACGAAGCCCGGCGCCAGCCACGACAGCCGCGTTGGATCGAGCGCGTTGAGCAGGTGCAGCGGCACCGCCACGGTCATGCCGTCGTCGAGCGCGCCCGGATCGAAGCGGTAGGTCACCGCGAGACGGACGTCGCCGAGCATCAGGTACAACGGGAAGCGTGCCGCGTCGGTTTCGTCGCCCACCAGCAGGTCGGCACTCGACCACTGCAGCGCGGATTTTTCCGAGGGCGCGAGCTTGCCGAACCAGGCGTCCAGCGCATGCGCGTTGTGCACGTGCGGCGGCAGGCGGTCGAGGTACCAGCGCACCATCCAGTCCTCGTCGACCACCAGCCCAACGCGGCGCTGCTTGGCCTCTTCCTCATGCGCCTTGGCCAGCGTCGCCAGGTTGCGCTGCACGAACGCGCTGCGGGCGTTGATCTCGCCCGTCACCAGCGCGTCGCGCGCGAAGATCTCGCGGCTCTCCTGCGGGTACAGCGCGCCGTAGTGCACCGCCCGTTTGGGCGCCAGCACCAGTCCGAACAGGCTGATCTGCTCGCTGCCGACCACGCGCCCCTGCGAGCGCGACCAGTGCGGGTCGTGGTGGCGGCGCGCGAGCAGGTGCGGCAACTCCTGTATCGCCCAGTCGGGCTCGATCGCGGCATTGGTCAGCGACCACACGCGTTCGGTATCGAGCAACGTCGCAGCCAGCAGCCACGGTGGCGGCTTCTTCGCCAACGGCGAACCGGGGAACAGCTGGAATCTGCGCCCACGCGGGCCGTCGTACACACCCTTGTCGCCGCGATGGCCGACCTGGGTCGGCAACCCGGCCAGCAGCGCGCGATGCAGCGTGGCGTAGCCGGCAGGGTCGTATGACAAGGGGTCAGAGTCACTTTCCCCGTCCGATCCAGGCAAAGCCTTGCTACGCGAGGCGGAAAGTGACTCTGACCCCCTTTCCTCCCAGCCAAGATCGTCGGACATCAGCTTGAGCTGGCGATGCAGTTCGCGCCATTCGCGCATGCGCAGGAAGCCGAGGAAATGCCGCTCGCACCATGCCCTCAGCTTCGATTGCGTGAGTTCCTCGTGCGCGGCCTGGTAGGCATCCCACAACTTGAGGATGCCGACGAACTCCGACTTCGGATCGACGAACGCCGCGTGGGCGTTGTCGGCCGCGGCACGCTGGTCGCTAGGCCGCTCGCGCGGGTCCTGGATGCCGAGGAACGAGGCGATCGCCAGCATCTCGCGCACGCAGCCGTGGCGGTTTGCCGCGACCAGCATGCGCGCCAGTTTCACGTCCACCGGCATCCGCGCCATCAGCTTGCCGGTCGGCGTGAGCGCATGCTCGCGACCCTTGCCGGCGCCGGCGACCTCCGGGCCTCCCACCGCGCCGAGTTCGCCCAGTTGCTGCCAGCCATCGGCGATCGCGCGCGGATCGGGCGGCTCCAGGAACGGGAAGTCCTCGATGCGCCCCAGGCCCAGCGACAGCATGCGCAGGATCACCCCCGCCAAGGCGGCGCGACGGATTTCCGGATCGGTGAAGCGCGGCCGCGAGTCGAAGTCGGCCTGCGAATACAGCCGGTAGCAGGTGCCGTCGGAAATGCGCCCGCAGCGGCCCTTGCGCTGGTCGGCGCTGGCCTGCGACACCGGCTCGATGTGCAGGCGGTCGAGCTTGCCGCGCGGGCTGTAGCGCTTGACCCGCGCCAGGCCCGGATCGACCACGTAGCGGATGCGCGGCACCGTCAGCGAGGTTTCAGCCACGTTGGTTGCGAGCACGATGCGGCGCTTCACGCCCGGCTTGAACACGCGGTCCTGGTCGCGCACCGACAGCCGCGCGTACAGCGGCAGCACTTCGGTCTCGCGGTACTTGCGCCGTTCCAGCGCCTGGTGCGCATCGCGGATCTCGCGTTCGCCTGACAGGAAGATCAGCACGTCGCCGCGAGGATCCTCACGGGTGATCTCGTCGCAGGCGGCGACGATGGCGTCGTTGACGGAAAGGGGGGACAGGGGGTCAGAGTCACTTTCCCGGCTGGAAGCCCGTCCGCCGGTTGCCCCCCCCCGGGGAAGTGACTCTGACCCCCTTTCCCCCTCCCCCAGCGGCCGATAGCGCACTTCGACCGGGAAGCCGCGGCCTTCGACATTCACTACCGGGGCGTCGTCGAAATGCGCGGCGAAACGCGCGGTGTCGATCGTCGCCGAGGTCACGATCACCTTCAGGTCGGGGCGTTTTTTCAGCAACTGCTTGAGATAGCCGAGCAGGAAGTCGATGTTGAGGCTGCGCTCGTGCGCCTCGTCGATCAGGATGGTGTCGTAGCGCGACAGCCAGCGGTCGGACTGGATCTCGGCCAGCAGGATGCCGTCGGTCATGAACTTGATCGCGGTGTTGTCGCCGACGTTGTCGGTGAAACGCACCTGATAGCCGACCAGGCCGCCGAGCGGAGTGCCCAGTTCCTCGGCCACCCGACTGGCCACCGCGCGCGCAGCGATGCGGCGCGGTTGGGTGCAGCCGATCATGCCGGCCGCGCCCCGCCCGGCCGCCAGGCACAGTTTCGGCAGCTGGGTGGTCTTGCCCGAACCGGTCTCACCGGCGATCACCACCACGGGGTGTTCACGGATCAGCGCGACAATCCGGTCTGCCTCGGCGGCGATCGGCAGCGCCGCCACCACCGGGGCGCGCGGCAAGGATGCAGCCCGCGCCTCGCGCAGGCCGACCGACTTCGCCAGCGCCTGCGCGAAGGCAGCCTGCGCCTTGCCGTCGTCGGGTTTGGCGCTCCAGCGCGTCCACAGGCCATGCAGGCGGCCGCGGTCACGGCTCAGCGCGGCGTCGATGGCACGCCGGGCCTGGCGGAGTTCCGGCAGTTGCCGTAACGGAGCGTTAGCGTCTGCGTCGATAGAGTTCATTGATCACGTTGAAAGAAACCATCCATTTCACACGGCAGCCGCGCCGACCTATTGTCGCTGCAACCATCCATCAGGGAGTACCGCTCATGGCCAAGACCAAGCCCGAGAAGTCCAAGTCCGCCGCCAAGCCGGCGAAAGTGAAAGCGTTGACCAGCCTGCACCCCGCCGCTTCGCCGGCCGCGGTCGGCAACGCCCCCGCGATCGATATCGGGATCGGTACCGGCGATCGCAAGAAGATCGCCGAAGGCCTGGCGCGCTTCCTCGCCGACAGCTTCACGCTCTACCTGAAGACCCACAATTTCCACTGGAACGTGACCGGGCCGATGTTCAACGCCCTGCACAACATGTTCGAGATGCAATACACCGAGCAGTGGAACGCGCTGGACGAGATCGCCGAACGCAGCCGCGCGCTGGGCTTCAACGCGCCAGGCTCGTACGCCGAATTCATCCGCTTGAGCTCGCTGCCGGAAGAACCGGGCCTGACCGAGGCGCCGGACTGGCGTGAGATGGTGCGCCAGCTGACCGTTGGCAACGAAGCCGTCGCCCGCACCGCGCGCAAGGTCCTGAAGATCGCCGACGATGCCGGCGACGACCCGACCGTGGACCTGTTGACCCAGCGACTGCAGACCCACGAGAAGTACGCCTGGATGCTGCGTTCGCTGCTGCAATAGTCGCCCGCAGGCACTACCCCGGGGGCGGATCGCGGCTGGCACGCGACCCGCCCTTGTTCAATCGTCAGCGGGTGGTTTGACCCGAACCCGCGCTGGACCCGCAGGGGGGGAATCTCCCGATCCCCTGACCCCGGCCGCATGGCGCGACACGACCCCGGCCGGCCAGCAACGGTCCCGTCGCGGCCAAATCCCAGTCAAATTCCCGCCCATTCCGCGCCAGTCTCCGGCCGCCATGCTCGCGGCGCTTGCTACCCTGTCGCGATGTCAGACGCTGCCCTGGAACTCCTCCGCCGTACCTTCGGCCACCCCGACTTCCGCGGCGAGCAGGCGCAGATCGTCCAGCACATCATCGACGGCGGCGACGCCCTGGTCCTGATGCCCACCGGCGGCGGCAAATCGCTGTGCTACCAGCTGCCGGCGTTGCTGCGCGAGGGCTGCGGGATCGTGGTCTCGCCGCTGATCGCATTGATGCAGGACCAGGTCGAGGCGATGCGCCAACTCGGCGTGCGCGCGGCGTTCCTGAATTCGACCCTCGATGCCGCCGCCGCCGCCGAGACCGAGCGCGCGCTGCTCGCCGGCGAGCTGGACCTGCTCTACGTCGCTCCGGAACGCCTGCTCACCCCGCGCTGCATGGCGTTGATCGACCGGGCCTCGATCTCGTTGTTCGCGATCGACGAGGCGCATTGCGTTTCACAATGGGGCCACGATTTCCGCCGCGAGTACCGTGAGCTGACCGTGCTGCACGAGCGCTGGCCGGATGTGCCACGGGTCGCGCTGACCGCGACCGCCGACAACCCGACCCGGCGCGAGATCGCCGAGCGCCTGGCGCTGGAGGACGCGCGCCAGTTCGTCAGCTCCTTCGACCGTCCCAACATCCGCTACCGCGTCGTCCACAAGGATGGCGGCACGCGCCAGTTGCTGGATTTCCTGGTCGCGCACCGCGGCGACAGCGGCATCGTCTACGCGCTGTCGCGCAAGCGTGTCGACAGCACCGCCGAACAGCTGCGCGCCGCCGGCATCAATGCCCTCGCCTACCACGCCGGCATGGACGCGGCCGCGCGCGCCGCCAACCAGCGCCGCTTCCTGCGCGAGGACGGCGTGGTGATGGTCGCGACGATCGCCTTCGGCATGGGCATCGACAAGCCCGACGTGCGCTTCGTCGCCCACATCGACCTGCCCAAGTCGATCGAGGGCTATTACCAGGAGACCGGCCGCGCCGGCCGCGACGGCGAGCCGGCCGATGCCTGGCTCAGCTATGGGCTGGGCGACATGGTCAACCTGCGCGCGATGATCAAGCAGGGCGATGCCAGCGAGGAGCGCCAGCAGCTGGAGCTTCGCAAACTCGATGCGTTGCTCGGCTATTGCGAGTCCACCGGCTGCCGCCGCCAGGCGCTGCTGGGCTGGTTTGGCGAAGCGCACGCGGGCGCCTGCGGCAACTGCGACAACTGCCTGGAACCACCGCAGAGCTGGGACGGCACCCAAGCCGCGCGCAAGGCGCTGTCGTGCGTGTACCGCACCGGCCAGCGCTTCGGCGCCGGGCACCTGATCGACGTGCTGCGCGGCAGCGATACCGAGAAGGTCCGCAAGTTTGGCCACGATGCGCTCAGCACCTGGGCGATCGGCGCCGACCTCGATGCCCGGCAGTGGAGCAGCGTGTTCCGGCAACTGGTTGCCACCGGGCTGCTGGAAGCCGACGTCGAGCGCCACGGCGCGCTGTGCTTCACCGCCGAGAGCGCGGCGGTGCTGCGCGGCGAACGCACCCTGCTGCTGCGCACCGAGCAACCCAAGGCGGCGCGACGCAGCCGCGACCGCGGCGCGGGCACCGCGCTGATGCCCGACCTCGCGCCGGCCCCGCAGGCGCGTTTCAACGCGTTGCGCGATTGGCGCGCGGCCACCGCACGCGAGCAGAACGTGCCGGCCTACGTGATCTTCCACGACAGCACCCTGCGCGCGATCGCCGAGTCCGCGCCCGAGGACCTCGACGAACTGGCGCGGGTTGCCGGCATCGGCAGCACCAAGCTGGAACGCTACGGCGACGACGTGCTGCAGCAGCTGTTCGACGCGCGCTAGGGGAAGCTTGCCCGCCCCGGGGGCTGCGATGTTCTTGCGTGACCGGCGATCGCGGCGATGCCGGCGTGGGTCGCTGACACCCAATGCCGCGCGCGGCGTGCGGGCCAGGTCGCGTAAGCCCTTCCTCGCCCGCATCGGGCGCACCGCCACCGGGGCGACCGGTTGCGGTGGCGGTTAAACCCCGCCACGCCGGCCTGCATCCCAATGACTATGCTGACCGCCGTGACCGCCACCCTGCCCAAGACCACGGATGCGCCCGCCGTCGACGATGAGCGCGTGCTGGTGGGCCGCGCGGCGCGGGGCGAGGTGCAGGCGTTCGAGGCGCTATACCGTCGCCACGCCGGCCGCGTCCACGGCGTGATCGCGCGGCTGGTCGGCGGCCGCGGCGCCCGCGCCGAGGACCTGACCCAGGAGGCGTTCGTGCGGGCCTGGCAGGCATTGCCGGCGTTTCGCTTCGAGTCGGCGTTTTCGACCTGGCTGCATCGGCTGGCAGTCACCACCGCCCTGATGGAGCTGCGCTCGCGCCGCAGCCGACCGCACCTGGTCGACGACGAGTCCGCGGCGGAATTCATCGGCAGCCCCGACTCGGCCGGCCACGTCACCGCGCTGTCGATGGATCTCAAGCGCGCGGTCGCCAGCCTGCCGCCGCGGGCACGCGCGGTGCTGGTGCTGTACGACATCGAGGGCTGGAAGCACGAGGAGATCGCCATCGAACTCGGCATGGCGGTCGGCACTTCGAAGGCACAATTACATCGGGCGCGCGGCTTGCTGCGCGCACGGCTCGGGGACCAGGCATGAACACCCACGACGACACCACCGCCATCAACGAAACCTTGCTTCGGCAACTGCGCGCGCTGCGTCGCGATGAAGCGACCGGCCGCGACCTGTGGCCCGGCATCGCCGCGGCGCTCAATGCACAAACACCCACACGACGACGGCGAACCTGGGCGTACCCTGCGGCGATGGCGGCGAGCGTGTTGCTGGTCGTCGGCACGCTGGGTTGGCAGCAGGCAACGCGAGCACCTGCGACATCGCACATATCGGAAACCCTGGTGCAACGCGAGGCTGATGGCCTCTCCCGCCAGTACCAGGCGGCCCTGCTGGAGCTTGCCCCGGCGGCGCCGGCCGGTTCGCTGCAGCCGACGATCGCCGTGCTCGACCGTGATGTCACGTTGATACGCGAGGCACTCCAACTTGCTCCGAATTCACGCCTGCTGCTTGCGCAGCTGCGCCGTACCTACGCCCACCGACTCGCGCTCGCGCAGCTCGTGGCCTACCGCTGATCCCCCGAGAACCCGCCATGTCCCCTCTCGACCCATCACCCCGCAGCCTTGTCGCATCCGGCCGGCTCGGCCTCGCCATGCTCGCCGGCCTGCTCGCCAGCACGCCGCTGCTGGCCGCGACTCCGATCAACGAACTCCGCCCGCTCGATCCGCGCGGGCGGGTCGAGATCGACAACCTCAAGGGTCGCATCGAGGTGCTCGCCTGGGACCGGCCTGAGGTCAGGATCGAGGGCAGTCTTGGTGAGGGGGTCGAGAAGCTCCTCATCGAGGGCGACCGCAAGCGCCTGGTCGTGCGGGTCAAGTACCCCAACCGCAGCAGTGGCCTGGGTTTCATGGCGGGCGGTGACCGCAGCGAACCCACCGTACTGCGTCTGATGGTGCCGCTGGCGGCGGATCTTGAAATCGATTCGGTGTCGGCCGACGTCGACGTGTCCGGCATTGCCCCGGCGGAGCTGTCGATCGACAGTGTCAGCGGCGATGTCATCGTGGCTGGCGCCCCGCTCGAGGCCACGATCAACAGCGTCAGCGGCGACCTCACGCTGACGTTGAACCGAGCCAAGGCAACGGTCGGCAGCGTCAGCGGCGACATCCGGTTGCGCGGGCGACTGGGGGACAAGGTCGAAATCGAAACCGTGTCCGGCGACATCGACGTCGCCGTCGCCGGCACCGCTGTCCGCGAGTTGTCCGGAACCACCGTGTCGGGCGACCTGCATATCGCCACCGCATTGGCGGACAACGGCCGGATCAAGCTGGAGACAGTCAGCGGCGATATCGACCTGCGCCTGCCGCGTGAGCTTTCCGCCGTCGTGAGCGGCGAGAGCTTCAGCGGCGACCTGCACGCAACGGGCGCCAATATCGTCCGCCCCCGGCATGGCCCGGGCTCGCGCTTCGAGCAGCGCTACGGCGCAGGCAGCGCCAAGGTGACGATCGAGACGTTCTCGGGCGACGCCCGGTTGCAGCTGGATTGATGGGCGAAAGCCGCGTCGCCCTCGCCGACCGCTACGGCGTCGTTGGGCGGCGTTGGGCGGACAAGGCGTTGCAGGGTGTGGGCCGTGATGGATTCGAACCATCGACCAAAAGATTAAAAGTCTTCTGCTCTACCAACTGAGCTAACGGCCCGTCGCGCCCCGGCTTTGCACCGGGGCGGGCATTCTAGCGCAGGCGACGCATGCGGGTCAGCCGGAAGTGGGAGTTGACCTGTGCAAGATGCCACATCGGCATCAGATCCCCGCGCGCCGCGCGCGGGCAATGACGGCGGATGTTGCGAGGATCGCTGGCACCGTGCGGCCAGCTGGAAAACGATCGTGCACCCGCAGGCCCATCAAACGTAGCGGGTCGGGTCGGGGACGCCGGCGGCGGCGAAGCCCTCGGCGCGCAGCCGGCAGGCGTCGCAATGGCCGCACGCGCGCCCTTGTGCGTCGGCCAGGTAGCACGACACGGTCTGGGCGAAGTCCACTCCCAGCCGCAGGCCCTCGCGGACGATGTCGGCCTTGCTCATGTGTTGCAGCGGCGCGCGCACGCGCAGCCCGGCACCTTCGACGCCGGCCCTGGTCGCGAGGTTGGCCAGGCGCTCGAACGCCTCGATGAACTCGGGGCGGCAGTCGGGATAGCCGGAGTAGTCGACCGCGTTGACGCCGCAGAAGATGTCCGCTGCGCCCAGCACTTCGGCCCATCCGAGCGCGACCGACAGCATGATCGTGTTGCGCGCCGGCACGTAGGTCACCGGGATGTGACCCCAGGTGGCGTCGTCCTTGCCCGCGTCGACGCCGACCCGCTGGTGGTCGCCATCGAGCGGAACGCCGATGGCGTCATCGGTCAGCGCCGAGCCGCCGATGCTGCGCAGGTCGACGTTGACGGTCTTGTGGGCGACCGCGCCCAGCGCCCGGGCGACGCGGTCGGCGGCATCGAGTTCCGAGGTATGGCGCTGGCCATAGCGCACGCTCAACGCGTGCACGGCGAAGCCCTGCTCGCGGGCGAGGGCGACGACGACGGCGGAATCCATCCCGCCCGAAACGAGGACGACGGCATTGCTCATGGGCGGATCATCGATAAGGTTGCGGCGGAGCGGCTTTCGCCGGGATCGTCAATCATCCGTGCGCCCGGGTCGTGTGGCCGCCGAGGTGGGCGTAGCCAGCCGCCATGGGGACCTCGTTCGGGCCTTCCCCCCGTTCGCTCACCGGCCCGGCTCATCGTTCCACAGGATCTTGTGCAATTGCAGCTGGAAGCGCACCGGCAGGCGATCGGCGACGATCCAGTCGGCCAGGTCGCCCGGCTTGACCTGGCTGGCACTGGGCGAGAACAGCACGTCGCAAGCGGCATCCAGGCGGTGCTCGGCGACCATCCCGCGCGCCCAGTCGTAATCCTCGCGGCTGCAGATCACGAACTTGACCTGGTCGTGCACCGTCAGCAGCGGCAGGTTGGACCACAGGTTGCGATGCACCTCGAGCGAGCCGGGGGTCTTGATGTCGAGTACCCGGGACACGCGCGGATCGACGTCGTCGATGGCGATCGCCCCGGAGGTTTCCAGCGACACCTCGTAGCCGGCATCGCACAGGCGGCGCAGCAGGTCGATGCAGCGTTTCTGCGCGAGCGGCTCGCCGCCGGTGACGCAGACATGGCGTACGCCAAGACTGGCCACCTCGGCCAGGATCGCGTCGATGTCGAACCACCGGCCGCCATGGAACGCGTAGGCGGTGTCGCAGTACTGGCATCGCAGCGGGCAGCCGGTCAGGCGCACGAAGGTGGTTGGCCAGCCGATGCTGCGGGCCTCGCCCTGCAGCGACAGGAAGATCTCGGTGAGGCGCAGGCGGTCTGGCGACGCCACGCTCGCGTCGCCAATCACGGTGTTCACGGGGTTCATCCGGTGATTTTAGCCGAGCCAGGCGCGCTAACGGCGCCCGCGGCCGTTGCCGCTAGCGCAAGCGACCCAACTGGATCGCGCCGAGGCGATCGGCGGCAGTTCGCGCCGCATCGGTTCCCGGGTACCGCGAGACCACGGCGGCGAGGGTGCGTTCGGCGGCGTCGATTTTTTTGAGCCCCAATTGTGACAGGCCGACCTTGAGCATGGCGCCCGGGGTCTTGTCGTGGGTGGGGTAGCGCTCAAGCAGCGCCTGGAACTGCTGCTGCGCCATGGCGTAATTCTGCGTCACGTAGTAGCTTTCGCCCAGCCAGTAGAGGCCGTTCGGGGCGTAGCTGCCATTCGGGAACCGCTCCAGGAACGCTTCGAACGATTGCGCCGAGTCCGCATAACGGCCGGCCTTCAGGGCATTGAACGCAGCGTCGTAGCTGGCGCGCTCATCGGCGCCCTGCGCGAGCGTGCCGGCGTCACCATGGATTGCCGGCGCTACATCGCGCGCCGCCGCGGCGGGCAATGGCGCCGCAACGGGACCGGCCGCAGCGGGTGAATGGGCCGCCGCGGGTGGAACACCTCCACCTTCGAGCCGATTGAGGCGCCCGTCCAGATCCAGATACTGGCTCCGCGAAGTCTGCTTGGCCTGCTCGCCGGCCTGCTGCAGCTCCTCTACCTGCGCGCGCAAGGCCTGCAGTTCGGTCTTCAGCTGGCTGACCTGTTTCAGCAGGTCGACATTGGCCTGGTTGTCGCCCGCCCGTTGCTCGAGCGTGGCGACGCGATCGGCCAGGCTCGCGCGTTGTGCCGACGCAGGCGCGGCGGCCACGAAGGCCGCCGCGATCACTGTTGCGATAAGCGGTCTGCGCATCATCGATTACTTGGCGCTGTAGATGATCTCTACGCGGCGGTTCTTGGCCCAGCAATCCTCGCTGGAGGCGGTGCAGGTCGGGCGCTCTTCGCCGTAGCTGACCACGTTGATCTGGCTGCCGGAGCCGCCGTTGGCCTGCACGGCGGACGACACCGCATTGCCACGGCGCTCGCCAAGGCCCAGGTTGTACTCGCGGCTGCCGCGCTCGTCGGCGTTGCCCTCAAGGCTCATGCGCGAGGACGGACGGTCGCGGAGGTACTTGGCGTGGCAGGCGACGATCGACTGGAACTCCGGACGCAAAGCGTCCTGGTCCAGGTCGAAGTACACCACGCGCTGGCGCAGGCAGGCATCGGAATCGAGGTCGCCGGGGCCATAGGCACCGGGGGCGGCCGGGCCGTAGTCGACGGCCGGGGCGGTGGTGCCGGTGGTGCCGGTGTCGGACGGCGGCACTTCCTTGACCTTCTTGGAACACGCCACGGCGAGGACACACAACGCGGCGGTGAGCACGAGCTTGCTGGCGGAGGCGGTATTGGTGGCGGTCATCGTCGTTCCTCGACTTTGGCGGGACAGGGGCGGGGTGGAAGATTATGAATGCATCATGCCGGAGGCGGGATCAACGTGGCGTGCGGAACGGTCCCCAGGCCGGCTCGCGGACGTCGCCGTCGGCGAGCACGAGACGTTGCCGTACCCGTGCGTCGGTTGAGACGGCATAGAGCACGCCGCGCGAGCCCTCGCGGGCGGCGTACAGGAGCATCGAGCCATTTGGGGCGAAGCTCGGCGATTCGTCGAGCGAACCCGGCGACAACGTGCTCCAGCGCGGCGCCCCCAGGCTGGAATCCATCATTGCGATCCGGTACGTATTGCCGGCGCCCTGCGCGGTGGCGATCTTCTTGCCGTCGGCCGCCACGCTAGCGCTCGCGTTGTAGCTGCCTTGGAAAGTCACGCGCGCGGCGCTGCCGCCGCTGGCGGACACCCGGTAGATCTGCGGCTTGCCGCCGCGGTCGGAGGTGAAATACAGGCTGCCGCCGTCGGCGCTCCACGTGGGCTCGGTATCGATCCCGAAGTGGTTGGTGACCTGGGTCAGCGCGCGGCTGCCCAGGTCCATCACGTAGATTTCGGGGTTGCCGCTGCGCGACAACGTCAGCGCCAGGCGGCGGCCGTCGGGCGAGAACGCCGGGGCGCCATTGATGCCGCGGAACTTGGCGACCTGGTCGCGGCTGCCGGTGCCGATGTCCTGGATGAAGATCGTGGAATTGCCGCCCTCGAAACTGACATAGGCCAGCCGGTTGCCGTCAGGGCTCCACGATGGCGACAGCAGCGGCTCCGACGAGCGCACCACGGTCTGCGGATTGAAACCGTCCGAGTCGGCGACCATCAGTGCGTAGCGGCTGTTCCGACCCAGTCCGGTCGCGGTGACATAGGCCATGCGGGTGAAGAACGCGCCGCGGACGCCGAGGACTTTCTCGTAGACAGCGTCGCTGATCTGGTGGGCGACGTCACGGAGCGCGTTGCTGCGCGCGGTCAGCGCGAAACCGAGCAGGCGCTGCTGTTTTGCGACATCGAACAGCTCGTATTCGACGCGGTAGCTGCCACCACCGGCGTCGATGACACGCCCAACGACCAGGTAGTCCTGGTTGAGCGCCCGCCAGGTCGGATAGTTGACTTCGCCGCCGCGCGTCGGACGCTCGATGATGCGATCCAGCGGCAGGCCGCGGAACTGGCCCGAACGGTTGAGGTCGGCGGTGATCACCTCGGACACATCGGTCGCGGGAGCCGCTCCGCTGCCCTGGTACGGCATCGGCACGACGGCGATGGGCAACGCCGCCGCATTGCCACCGATGATGTCGAGTTCGAGGCCTTGCTGCTGCGCAGAGGCGGCCAGCGGAAGCACGAGCGCCAGCAGTGCGATCAGCCAAGACAAGGGTTGTTTCATCGGCGAGGTCCTTCCGGGAAGCGGTGATCTGCAAGGATCTGCAAGCGACACAGTCTTAACAGCTTGCACGTGAATACTTTCTCAAAGCTGAACATCCCGGCGCTTGACGGCGAGGAAATGCCGCCCGATCAGCGGTCTTCGGCCCGGAAATTCAGGATCAGCGTGCGCTGGAATACCGCCTCGAACCCCTGGTAGGGCAACGGCTCGGCCTTGAGCACCGCCTTCTCGATTGAAGTCCGGCCCGCGTCGTCGTAGGCGCATGGGGACGACACTTGCACGTCCATGACCTCGCCACCGGGCAGCTGGCGAATGACCAGGCGGCACACCGCGCCGGCCGGAATGCTGTCAGGGCGAATCCATTTGGCGACGATCGCCGCCTGCAACGCGGCGGCATAGCGGCCGGCGAGTCCGGCATCCACGCCGTTGTTGCCCGCCGGCTCGCGGGGGCCGGGGTCGGCGCGGGTGGCAGCGTCCGACGCGCGGGTGGCACGGGCGTCGGCAATCTGCTTGAGCTTGTGCTCGGCGGCTTGCGCCTCCCGGGTGGCATCGGCGCGGCGCTTGCGGATGTCCTCGAGCTGCTTCTGCTGCTCGGCCTCCATCTGCGCCAGGCGCTTGTTGCGCTCGACTTCGAGCTGGCGTTCGCGCTCGACGGTCAGGTCGACCTGCTCCTGGCGGCGCTTGGCGTCCTGCACCTTGGTCTCGGTGGCCTTGATCGGCGTGGGTTGCGCGACCACCGCTTCCTGGTTGCGGGTGTCGGGCTCCGGAATGAGCTCCTGGGGCGCCTGCTGTTGCGGCGTCGGCGCGTCCTGCGGCGCGGGTTCCGGCAGCGGCTGTGGCAGCGGCGCGGCCTCGTCGGGTTCAGGTTCGCGCAGAACCTGCTCTACCGGCTCGGGGCGGTTGCGCAGGGTGCGCCGCATCGCCGCCGACAGCGCGCTGGCATCGACCAGGTCGGCCGCCATCGATCCGGGGGCCGAAGCCGGCGCCGCGCTGCGCGTCCACCACAGCCCGGCGAACATCAGCGCGAACAACAGCCCATGCAGCAGCAGCGCGAGTCCGAAGGCCTGCGCGGTGTCGTTGCGGGTTTCCCTCATTTAGCCGCGCCCTGCTTCGGCACGCTGATCAGGCTCACCTTGTCGACGCCCGCCGACTTGAGCAGGTCGATGGTCGTGCTGATCGTCTGGTAGCTGGCCTTGGCGTCTCCGCCGATCAGCACCTGGATGTCCTTGTTCTGGCTCACGATCGCCGCGACCTTGGCGGACAGGTCGTCGGCGCTGACCGCCTCGTTGCTGCCGGCCTTGACCGCGAGGAAGTAGTTGCCATCGGCATCCACGCTGACCACGATCGGATCCTTGCCCTGGCTCAGCGACTTGGCGCTTGAACGCGGCAAGTCGATGTCGACGCCGAGGTTCAGCAGTGGCGCGGTGATCATGAAGATGACCAGCAGCACCAGCATGACGTCGATGTAAGGAACGACGTTGATCTCGGCCTTGATCTTGCGCTTGCGATGGCGGCGGGCGGGGATGACGGACATGGCTACCTCTGGTGCTCGTGGGTTCAATGCCCGGGACGGGTCGATTGAACAGTCCCGATGCAGCTGGACGGGCTATGGCGAGAAACGCGGCGGCCTACTCGTCGACGTGCGCCTGACGCTGCAGGATCGAGGCGAATTCCTCCGCGAACGCGTCGTAGCGCACCGACAGCCGCTCCACCGCGGTGGCGAAGCGATTGAACGCCCACACCGCGGGAATCGCCACGAACAGCCCCATCGCCGTAGCCAACAGTGCCTCGGAGATGCCCGGCGCCACGTCCTTGATGCCGACCTGGTCGCTGCTGGCCAGCAGCGAATGCATGGTCACCATGATCCCGAACACCGTGCCGACCAGGCCAACGTACGGCGAGGTCGAACCAATGTTGGCGAGCAGTTCGAGGTTGTGCTCAAGGCCGTCGATTTCGCGCGATGCGGTCGCACGCATCGCGCGCTGGGCGCCTTCGAGCTGGATGCGGTGATCGATGCCCTTGCGCTGGCGAATCCGGTTGAATTCGCGGAAGCCGGACTCGAAGATCGCCTCGATGCCGCCAATGTCGCGGTTGCGCTCGGTCGAGCCGGCGTAGAGCTTGCTCAGCTCCGCGCCGGACCAGAAGCGCTCCTCGAACTGCTCGGCTTCGCGCGCGGCGCGGCGCATCACGCTGCGCTTGCGGAAGATGATCACCCATGACGCGATCGAGCCGACCACCAGCAGCGCCATGATCAACTGCACCGGGAGGCTCGCCTTGAGCACCAGGTCGAGCAGGTCGAGGCTGTTGGCCGGCACCGCCGTCGCGGCCTGCGTGGTGGTGGCAGCCGCGTTGGCGGCGTCCTCGGGAAGTGCTTCAACGGACGCCTGCAGCGCGGTCAGCAACGACATCATGCTTGGTTCTCCATTCCCGCTCGCGACGGGGCTTACGTGATTCGTTCGAGGGATTTCAGTTGTTCGTAGAGCGGTTGCGGGATCGCGCGCGGGCGGAACCCGGTGGCATCGAGCGCGGCCACCCGCACGCTCGCGACCAACAGCAGTTCGCCACCGCGGTGGATCGGCTGCACGAAAACCGCACTTGCGCGCCGGCACTCATGCAACGATGCGCCCACCGCGAGCGCATCATCGAGCCTTGCAGGCATCAGGAAATCCAGCGTCATCGACCGCACCGCGAATACCAGGCCGTGCTCCTTTCGCAGCAGTTCCTGCCCGTAGCCCTGCTCACGCATCCATTCGGTGCGGGCTCGCTCAAGGAACGCGAGGTACTGCGCGTGGTAGACCACCCCACCGGCGTCGGTATCTTCCCAGTAGACGCGTGTCGGCCAACTGAATGCAGGCTTGCCAATGGGTTGCGGATCGCGCGCTGCGCGCTCAGCCACCGTCTGGTTCCTCGGCATGGAAGCCGCTGGTCGTGGGCCTGGGCTTGAGGCCGATATGCCGGTAGGCCTTGGCCGTGGCGATGCGGCCGCGCGCGCTGCGCTGCAGGTAGCCCTGCTGGATCAGGTATGGCTCGATCACGTCCTCGAGCGTGCCGCGCTCCTCGCTGAGCGCCGCGGCCAGCGATTCGACGCCAACCGGGCCGCCGTCGAAGGACTCGATGATGGTGCGCAGCAGGCGGCGGTCGAGTTCATCGAAGCCCTGCGGGTCGACGTTGAGCATCGCCATCGCGGCGTCTGCGGTGGCCGAGGTGATGGTGCCGTCGGCGCGTACCTGGGCGTAGTCACGCACGCGCCGCAGCAGGCGGTTGGCGATGCGGGGCGTGCCGCGCGAACGCTTGGCGATTTCGGCTGCGCCCTCGGGGACACAACTGATGCCGAGGATCTGCGCCGAACGACGCACGATCCTGGTCAACTCCTCGACGCTGTAGAACTCCAGCCGCTGGACGATGCCGAAGCGGTCGCGCAACGGCGCGGTCAGCAGTCCGGCGCGGGTGGTTGCACCGATCAGAGTGAACGGTGGCAGGTCGAGCTTGATCGAGCGTGCCGCGGGACCTTCGCCGATCATGATGTCGATCTGGTAGTCCTCCATCGCCGGGTAGAGGATCTCCTCGACCACCGGCGACAGGCGGTGGATCTCGTCGATGAAAAGCACGTCGTGCGGCTGCAGGTTGGTCAGCAGCGCGGCGAGGTCGCCGGCCTTCTCGATCACCGGGCCGGAGGTCTGCCGCAGGCCGACGCCCAGCTCGTTGGCGATGACGTGGCTGAGCGTGGTCTTGCCCAGTCCCGGCGGCCCGAAGATCAGCACGTGGTCCATCGCCTCGCCGCGATGCCTGGCGGCCTCGATGTAGATCTTCATCTGCTCGCGGACAGGCTGTTGCCCGAGGTATTCGGACAACAACTTGGGACGGATCGACGCCTCGATGACCTCGTCTTCGCCGGTCGCGCCGGCGGCGATGATGCGCTCTTCGTTCATGCCGCCATTGTCGGTGATTCGCCCGCCAGCGTCATATCTGGACCTGCGACCCCAGCTCGACCAGGCGATTGCCGGGAATCCGGAAGAACCCGGTCGCCGGCGCGGCGTTGCGGTGCATGACCGCGAACAACTTGTCGCGCCACAGCGGCATGCCACGGTGCTTGCTGCCGATGATGGTCTCGCGGCTGGCGAAATAGGTGGTTTCCATCGGGTCGAAATAGATGCCCCCCTCGTCGCAGGAGCGCATCAGCGCCAGCGGCACGTCGGGCATTTCCATGAACCCGAAGCGCACCAGCACCCGATAGAAATCGTCGCCGATCGGTTGGATCGACAGGCGCTTGGACTTTGGCGCGTTCGGCGTGGTCAGCGTCTCCACGGTCAGGAACACGTTGCGTTCGTGCAGCACCTTGTTGTGCTTGAGGTTGTGCAGCAGCGCATGCGGCACCACGCCCTTCTGCGCGGTCATGAAGATCGCGGTGCCCGGCACGCGCACCGGCGGCGCCAGCATCAGGCCGGGCAGGAAGCTGTCGAGCTGGATGCCCTCCTTCCTGATCTCGGCGCTCAGCAGCTCACGGCCACGGCGCCAGGTGCGCAACAGCGTGAATACCACGATGCCCAGCACCACCGGGAACCACGCGCCGTCGAAGAACTTGACGCCGTTGGCGATCAGGAACGCCACGTCGATCAGCACGAATACCGCGCACAACGGCACCACCCACTTGCGCCAGCGTGGCCAACTCGCCCGGGCCACGAGGGCCAGCAGCAGCGTGTCGATCAGCATGGTTCCGGACACCGACACGCCGTAGGCCGATGCCAGCGCGGTGGACGTGCGGAACGCCAGCACCAGCGCGATCACCGCCAGCATCAGCATCCAGTTGATCCACGGGATGTAGATCTGGCCAATGGTGGTGCTGGAGGTGTGCTTGATCGCCATGCGCGGGATGTAACCCAACTGCATGGCCTGGCGCGCCACCGAGAACGCACCGGTGATCACCGCCTGCGAGGCGATCACGGTCGCGGCGGTGGCCAATGCGATCATCGGGAACAGCGCCCATTCCGGCACGCCCAGGTAGAAGGGATTGAGCGCGGCTGCGGGATCCAGCAGTACCAACGCACCCTGGCCGAGGTAGTTGAGCATCAAGGCCGGCAGCACGAAGAAATACCAGCCATAGCGGATGGGCTTGGCGCCGAAGTGGCCCATGTCGGCGTAGAGCGCCTCGCCACCCGTCACGGCCAGCACCACTGCGCCGAGAATGAAGATGCCATGCCAGCCATGGGTCGCGAAGAAACGCACCGCGTAGACCGGATTGAGGGATTTCAGCACTTCCATGTCGTGCTGGATGTTGAACACGCCGATTACCGCCAGCGACAGGAACCACACGATCGTCACCGGGCCAAAGACACGCCCGACCTTCTCGGTCCCATAGCGCTGGGTCGCGAACAGCGCCAGCAGCACCAACACGGTAATCGGCACGATCCAGTGATGCAGTTGCGGTGCCGCAACCTCCAGGCCTTCGACCGCGGCGAGCACCGAAATCGCCGGCGTGATCACGCCGTCGCCGAAGAACAGCGAGGCCCCGAAGATGCCGAGGATGCCGACGGCGTAGCTCGATCGAGCATTCTTGGTCAGGGTCCTCTGGGCCAGCGCCATGAGCGCCATGATCCCGCCCTCGCCCTCGTTGTCCGCGCGCATGATCACGGTCACGTACTTGAGCGTGACCACGAGCATCAGCGCCCAGAACACCAGCGACAGGATCCCCAGCACGGTGTCGTGGTTGGCGACCAGGCCGTAGTGCGGCGAAAACGCCTCCTTGAGCGTGTACAGCGGACTGGTGCCGATGTCGCCGAACACCACGCCGATAGCGCCCACCACCAGCCCGGCCAAGCCCTTGCGGCCGTGCCCGCCGTGGGTCGTGGCGTCATGGTCGTTGCAATCGCTATCGGTCGTGGATGAGGACGTCGTGGATGAGGACATGGAAGTGCCTGATCGGGCGGCAGTTGCCGTCTGGAAAGTCAACGAAGCGCGGATTTCAGCGCTTTGCGGATGATGGTGGATACGTCGTCGCCCGCGGCCGTGGCTTCGCGCGCCATGCGCATCGCTTCGACCGGCTTGTAGCCCAGTTGCTGCAGCGCGATCACCGCTTCGTCCTGCGGCTCGGCGGGCGCGCCACTGCCCCCCAGCGTGGCGCCGCCACCGAGGAGGTCGGCGGCACGGTCGCGCAGCTCGACCACGATGCGTTCGGCGGTCTTCTTGCCGATGCCGGGGATGCGGGTCAGCGCGGTGATGTCGCCGGCCTGCACCAGCCGCGCGAAGTCGTCGACCGACACGCCCGACAGTACCGCCAGCGCGATCTTCGCGCCGATGCCGGTGACCTTCTGC
>JBBRWW010000003.1:0-55757 GCA_038248955.1 Lysobacterales bacterium | reverse complement strand
GGTTTCGTCACGGGCCGCTGTGCGCGGGCGCGCGGTTTCATCACGGGCCGCTGTGCGCGGGCGCGCGGTTTCATCACGGGCCGCTGTGCGCGGCCCAGGTGAACAGGCGCTGGGGCCGCAGCGCGCCGGCGTCGTCCAGGTAGCCCAGCCCGAGGGCGCGCTGGTTCTGGTCGAACAGCGCGAACGGGGCCGCCGACGGTGGCATCCGTGCCCGATCCACCGGCGTCGGCTGGCCCAGGCTGAGCCGCAGGGCCGTCGCGGGATCGACGACCAGTTGCGGGAAGCCGGCCAGCCCGGCCTCGATCGGCAACAGGCAGCCGTCGAGCGCGCCGGAATCGGTTTCAGCCAGCGTCCGCAGCGTCTCCAGCGTGAACATCCGCGGCGCGGTGAACGGGGCCACCCACAGCCGCCGCAGCGCCGTCACATGCGCCCCGCAGCCCAAGGTCTCGCCGAGGTCGCGCACCAGGCTGCGAACGTAGGTGCCCGAACCGCATTCGATGTGCAGCCGCAACCGCGGTCCGTCGCGTTCCAGCACCCGCAGGTCGTGCACCACCACGTCGCGCTCCGGAGCCTCGATCGCCTCGCCCCGCCGCGCCTTGGCGTAGAGCGGCTCGCCGCCCTGTTTCAGCGCCGAGTAGATCGGCGCGCGCTGGCGGATTTGGCCGCGCAATGGCGACAGCGCGGCGTCCATCGCCGCATCGGTTATTTCCGGCACCGCGCGCTCCAGCAACACCTGGCCATCGGCGTCATCGGTATCAGTGGTGGCGCCCAGCAAGGCGACGGTCTCATAGGCCTTGCGGGAACCCAGCAGCAACCCGGCGATCTTGGTCGCCTCACCGAAGCACACCGGCAGCAGCCCGGTAGCGAGCGGATCCAGGCTGCCGGTGTGCCCGGCTTTCTGGGCACGAAACAGGTGCCTGGCCTGCTGCAGCGCCTGGTTGGAGCTCAGTCCAGGCGGCTTGTCGAGCAGCAGCAGGCCGTTGAGCGGTCGGAACACCGTGCGCGGCGTGGTGCGGGTCTTGTTGTTCATCGAATCACTCCGCGTGTGACGACCGGCGCCAGGCAAGCACTGCCCCGGCGACGGCGGCACGACCGCCAGAAAGCGGAAAGGCGGCATCAGCGCCGCCTTTCCGTCAGGTCCCTGCGCGACGGATCAGTTCTGGTCGCGGCCAGACTGGTCCTGCCCATCCGTGCCGTCGTCGGCGTCCTTCGCATCCACGTCGTCGCCCTCGGACGTCGGTGGATTGTCACGCAGCAGGTTGTTGATGCGCTCGCCGCGGTCGACCGAATCGTCGTAGTGGAAATGCAGCTCCGGCACGTGCCGCAGCTTCATCGCCCGGCCCAGCTGGTAGCGCATCTCCGGCGTCAGCGCCTTCAATGCCTTGACCGCCGCCGCGGAACTGTCCTGCAGCAGCGCGGTGACGAACACCTTGGCATGGGCGAGGTCACGGGTGACCTCGACGTCGGACACGCTCAACGAGGGCAGTCCGTGGTTGCGAACGGTCTCGTGGACGATCGTGCCCAGCTCACGGCGGAGCTGGGCGGACACCCGATCACTGCGATAGAACGATTTCTGGGCCATGGCTGCGTGTTTGGTCGTTACAGGGTGCGCTGCACTTCGATACGCTCGAAGCACTCGACCTGGTCGCCCGGCTTGATGTCGTTGTACTGCTTGACGCCAATGCCGCACTCGGTGTTGACGCGGACCTCGTCGACGTTCTCCTTGAAGCGGCGCAGCGATTCCAGCTCGCCCTCGAAGATGACCGTATTGTCGCGTAGCACGCGGATCGGCTTGTTCCGCTTGACCACGCCCTCGACCACCATGCAGCCGGCGACCGCACCAAACTTGGAACTGCGGAACACGTCGCGCACCTCGGCGGTACCGATGATCTCCTCGCGGATCTCCACGCCCAGGATGCCGGACGCCACCTGCTTCACCTGGTCGATCACGTCATAGATGATCGAGAAGTAACGCAGGTCGACGCCATTGGACTCGATCACGCGGCGTGCCGAGGCGTCGGCACGAACGTTGAAGCCGATGATCGTCGCCTTCGACGTTGCCGCCAGCGTCGCATCGGACTCGGTGATGCCACCGACGCCGCCGCCGATCACGTTGATGCGGATCGCCGGGGTCGACAACGCGATTAGCGATTCGCGCAAGGCCTGTACCGAACCCTGCACGTCGGCCTTGACCACCAGGTTGAGCGATAGCTGGGTTTCGCTCTGGCCCATCTGGGCCATGATGTCTTCCATGCGGTTGCCGGCGGCGGCGACCAGGCGCGACTCGCGGCGCTTGGCGTCGCGCTGCTGCGCCACGTCCTTGGCCAAGCGCTCGTCCTCGACCACGACGAAGTCGTCGCCGGCATCGGGAACGCCCGACAGGCCAAGCACCTGCACCGGGATGGACGGTCCGGCCTCGTCGACCTGCTTGCCGTTCTCGTCGTACAGCGCCCGCACGCGGCCGTACTGCACGCCGCAGACCAGGTACACACCCTTCTTCAGGCTGCCCTGCTGGACCAGCACGGTCGCAACCGGGCCACGGCCCTTGTCGAGCGAAGACTCGATGACCACGCCGGTGGCGCGGCCTTCGGCCACGGCCGACAGTTCGAGCACTTCGGCCTGCAGCGAGATCGCGTCGAGCAGGTTGTCGACGCCATCGCCGGTCTTGGCCGACAGCTCGACGAACTGGGTGTCGCCGCCGAAATCCTCGGCGACCACTTCATGCGCCAGCAATTCGTTCTTCACGCGCAGCGGATCGGCGCCGGAAACGTCCATCTTGTTGATCGCGATGATCAACGGCACGCCGGCAGCCTTGGCGTGGTGCACGGCCTCGATCGTCTGCGGCTTGACGCCGTCGTCGGCCGCAACCACCAGCACCACTACGTCGGTGAGCTTGGCGCCTCGGGCGCGCATCGAACTGAAAGCGGCATGGCCCGGGGTGTCGAGGAAGGTGATGACACCCTTCGGCGTTTGCACGTGGTACGCGCCGATGTGCTGGGTGATGCCGCCGGCTTCACCGGAGGCCACCTTGGTGCGGCGGATGTAGTCGAGCAGCGAGGTCTTGCCGTGGTCGACGTGACCCATGATCGTGACGACCGGCGGACGCGCGCTCTTCTCGCCTTCCGCCTCGGCATGCGCCAGCAGTTCGTCCTCGACGTCGCCGCCACCGGCGACCACCACGTGACCGAGTTCCTCGGTGACGAGCGCGGCGGTGTCGTAGTCGATCGACTGGGTGATCGTCGCCATGACGCCCATCTTGAACAGCGTCTTGACGACGTCGCCGCCCTTCAATGCCAGCTTCTGGGCAAGATCAGCCACGGTGATCGTGTCGCCGATCGAGATCTCGCGCACGATCGGCGCGGTCGGCCGCGAGAAGCCGTGCGGTCCGGCGGACGCGCGCGACTGATCGGACTGGCGGCGCGGCTTGGGCTTGCCGCGTGCACTGGTGGAGCGACGCGCACGATCGGTGGCGCTGAGGTGCATCTGGCCGGCGAACCGGCTTGCCGCGCCTTCCTCGTCCTCGGGGCCGGCGACCATCGCATGCGAGCCGCGGGTCTTGTGCTTGGGCGCGTCGGTCGCACGCGGTGCATCGGCACGCGGCGCGGCCGGCTTCGGATGGCCGTGGCCGTGCGCGGCCGACGCCTTGCGGGCGGGCTCGTCTTCGCTGGCCACCGCACTGGCATCGGCCAGCACCTGCTTTTCCTTCTCGGCCTTGGCGCGGACGGCCTCCTCGGCCTCATCGCGCAGGCGCTGGGCTTCGGACGCGCGACGCAGGTCGTCGGCGGCAAGCTTCTGCTGCTCGGCGAGATTGCGCTCCTTGGACTCGGCCAGCTTGCGCATGATGTCGGCGCGCTCGTCGGTCGGGATCGGCGCATCCTCCGGCCGCATCAGCGTGACCTTCTTGCGCACGAGCACGTCGACCGTCGCGCGGCTCTTGCCACCGCCTACGGTGAGCTCCTGCTTGCGGCTGCGGTTGAGGGTGATCTTCTTGGGCGCATCGCCCTCCCCTTCAGGCGCGTCGGCCTTGCCGTGGGAGCGCTTGAGGAAGCCGAGCAGCTTGACTTTCTCGATACTGGTCACGGCCTGGTCGGGACCGCTGAAGGACATACCGGCCTCGGCCAGTTGCTCCAGCAGTTTCTCGACCGGCGTGTTCACCAGTTCGGCGAGCTTGCGAATAGTGGTTTGCTGCGACATTCGGATTCCGTGTCCTGTTGGCGCGGGAAACATCCCGCGCGTATGGAGCCAACATTCTAGCCCCCCGGCCCAGCCGGGGATTAATCGGTGAGGCTATTCAAACCAGTGCTTGCGCGCTTCCATGATCAGGGCGGCAGCGCGTTCATCATCGACGCCTTCCAGATCGGTGAGCTCATCGGTGGCCAGGTCCGCGAGGTCCTCGCGGGTGACGACGCCCCGCGCGGCAAGCGCGTAGGCCAGTTCATCGTCCATCCCTTCCACCGACAGCAGGTCGGCGGCGGGCTGGTGCTCGTCGAGTTCTTCCTCGGCGGCCAGCGCCTCGTTGAGCAGGGCGTCGCGGGCGCGTGAACGCAGTTCCTCGACGATATCCTCGTCGAAGCCCTCGACCGCGAGCAGCTCGCCGACCGGCACGTAGGCAATTTCCTCGACCGTGCTGAAGCCTTCCGTGACCAGGATGCTGGCGATTTCCTCGTCGACCTCGAGCTTCTCGACGAACAACAGGCGCGCGGCCGTCTGCTCGCTCTCGGACTTGGCGGTGACCTGGTCCTGGGTCATGACGTTCAACTGCCAGCCGCTGAGACGACTGGCCAGGCGCACGTTCTGGCCACCCTTGCCGATCGCCTGGGCCAGCCGATCCTCGGCTACGGCCAGGTCCATCGAGTGCTTGTCCTCGTCGACGATGATCGACTGCACTTCGGCCGGCGCCATCGCGTTGATCACGAACTGCGCGGCGTTGTCGCTCCACAGCACGATGTCGACGCGTTCGCCATTGAGTTCGTTCGACACCGCCTGCACGCGCGAGCCGCGCATGCCGATGCAGGCGCCGATCGGATCGGTGCGGTTGTCGTGGGCGAGCACGGCGATCTTCGCGCGGTCACCCGGGTCGCGGGCGCATCCCATGATCGAGACCAGGCCCTGGCCGACTTCCGGCACTTCGAGCTTGAACAGCTCCATCATGAATTCCGGCGCGGCGCGGCTGATGAACAACTGCGGGCCACGCGGTTCCGGGCGCACGTCGTACAGGTAGCCGCGGACGCGGTCGCCGGCGCGCAATACGTCGCGCGGGATGCCCTTGTCCTTGGTGATGATCGCCTCGGCGTTGCCACCCAGGTCGACGTAGATGCTGCCGCGCTCGACGCGCTTGACGATGCCGGTCACCAGTTCGCCAACACGGTCCTTCCAGGCATCGATCACCTGCGCGCGCTCGGCCTCGCGCACTCGCTGCACGATGACCTGCTTGGCGGCCTGCGCGGCGATGCGTCCGAAGTCCGGGTTGTCGATGTGCTCTTCGATGTAGTCGCCCACCTCGACGCCTTCGACTTCGTCGATGGCATCCATCAGGCGGATCTGGCGGTCGGGCGACTCCATCACCACGTCGTCCGCGACCACTTCCATGCGGCGGAAAGTCTCGTACGTACCGTCCTTGGGATCGATCGCGACGCGCACCAGCACGTCCTCATCCTGGTACCGCTTCTTCGCGGCCGAAGCCAGCGCGGCCTCGATGGCCTCGAAGATGACTTCGCGCGGCACGCCCTTTTCATTGGCTACCGCGTCCACGACCAGCAACAGTTCCTTGCTCATCTCGTTACTCCGCACGGGTCGGCTTGTCGGCCGCCGGCTTGTTGGGTGACTTGGTTTTGTTTTTTGCCGGACGCTTGTCGCCGTCTGGCTTGTCTGCCTTGGGTTTTGCGCCGGGCTTGCCTGGCGCGAGGCCGAGCGCGACCCAGTCGGGCACCAGGCGTGCCTTGTCGATGTTGTCGACCGACACCGCGAATTCATTGCCATCGAGCAGCAGCACGACCGTGCCGCCGTCGACGCGCTCAATCCTGCCCTGCAGGCGACGGCGTCCATCCTGCGGCAACCGCAGGGTGACCTTGGCCACCTCGCCCACGAAGCGCTGGTAATGCGCGACCGTGAACAACGGGCGATCGATGCCGGGCGAGGACACCTCGAGCGTGTAGTTGCCGCTGATCGGATCCTCCACGTCCAGCTGGGCCGACACCTCGCGGCTCACCGCCTCGCACTCCTCGATCGTCACCGACCGCGGCTCGCCATCGGCATCGATGGACACATCGTCCGCCGGCACGTCGATGTACAGGCGCAGTACGGCGCCACCCGGGGACGGCAGGTACTCCGCGCCCATCAACTCGACGCCCAGCGACGCTACCGTCGGGGCCAGCAGTTTCGAGATTTCGGTGGCTTTGTCCGTCACGCGTCCAGCTCTCCTGCGGAATACGACCTGCGATTGCGACGTTCGAGGCAATCATTCTTGAAAATCCAATCGCCAAAAACAACAAAGGGCCCGATGGGCCCCTTGTCCGGTACTGCTGGATTTCGGTGTTGCCGCGTGCGACTCAAACGCGACCACAAAGCCCGAGCCTTTCGGCTAAAAAAGAAAGCCTCGCGAAGAGGCTTTCCTTACAACGGCTGCTTGTAAAAAGCAGCTATTACCAACTGGTAGCGGGGGCAGGATTTGAACCTGCGACCTTCGGGTTATGAGCCCGACGAGCTGCCAGACTGCTCCACCCCGCATCAGGCCGATCATATTAATGAAGTGGAGGTCCTTTGGCAACCCCAATTCATCAAATGAATTCTGGTGATCACTTCAAGCGGCGAACGCCCGCTGGCACCACGCCATGATCGGGCTCCACGCGAAGCCCAGGGCGAGCAGCGCAAGTGCGTTGACGCCGAATACGATGTTGAGCGGCCGGTCAACGCTGGGCGGGGGCATCGCGCCTTCGGGTTCGTCGAAGTACATCGCCTTGACGACGCGCAGGTAGTAGAACGCGCCCACGACCGCGAACACCACGCCGACGATCGCCAACCACAACATCCCGCCTTCGAGCGCGGCGCGCAACACGGCCAGCTTGGCCCAGAAGCCCAGGAACGGCGGCAGTCCGGCGAGCGACGCCATCACGCACAGGATCAGTCCGGCCAGCCACGGGTTGCGCGCGTTCAGGCCCTTGTAGTCATCGATGCGGTCGGCCTCGAACCCCCTGCTCGACATCACCACGATCGCGCCGAACGCCGCCGCCGACATCAGCGCGTAGCTGATCGCATAGAACATCGCCGCCGAGAATCCCTGCGCGCCGCCGCCGGCGATGCCGACGAGCAGGAAGCCGACGTGGGAAATCGTCGAGTACGCCAGCAGGCGCTTGAGATTTCCCTGCACCATCGCGGTCAGGTTGCCGATCGCCAGCGACGCCACGGCGATACCGGCGATCAGCAGGCGCCAACGATCGTCCAGCCCGCCCGCGCCGACTTCCAGCAGCCGGTACGCCATGCCGAACGTCGCCAGCTTGGGCGCCGAACCGATGAACAGCGTGATTGCGGTCGGGGCGCCGTGATAGACGTCGGGCAGCCACATATGGAAAGGGGCGCCGCCAAACTTGAAGGCGATGCCGGCGACCAGGAACACCACGCCGGTGAGCAGCAACGCGGTGGATTGCGTCTGCTGCGCCGCGGCGCCGATGGTCGCCAGGTCGAGCGAACCGGTCGCCCCATAGATCAGCGACATGCCGTAGAGCAGCAGGCCCGAGGCGAGCGAACCGAGCACGAAGTATTTGATCGCCGCTTCCGAAGCGAGCGGGCTGTCGCGATCGATCGCCACCAGCGCGTACGAGCACAGCGCGAGCATTTCCAGGCCCAGGTAGACCATCACCAGGCTGCCGGCCGAGACCATCAGCATCATGCCGGCGACGGCAAACAGCATCAGCACCGCCACCTCGCCCTGGTAGAGCCCGCGCTGGCGCAGGTACGGCCAGGTGTAGGCCATCGCCAGCATGCTGACCACGGCAATCGAGATCTTCAGCACGTCGGCGGCAATATCGCGCACGAACATGCCGTTGAGGACGGTGCCGTGCCCGCCGACGCCGAACGCGATCATCGCGACCACGATCGCCAGCGCGGCGATGGCCAGCACATGGGTGACGACGCGATGGCGTTCGGCCAGGAACAGGTCGACCATCAACAGCGCGAACGCGGAGCCCACGAGCACCAGTTCGGGCAGCAGCGGCAACAGTTCGGTGGCGTCGGGCAGGGTCAAGGTCATGGTCAATCTCAAAGCTTGGACGAAGCGATCTGCATCGCCAGGTTGGCGATCGACGGCTCCATCAGGTCGGTCAGCGGCTTGGGCCACAGGCCCAGCATCAGCACGCCAACCGCGAACACGCCGAGCACGAACGTCTCGCGCGGGTTGATGTCCTCGAGCTCGGCGACGTGGGCATTGCCGACCTCACCCCAGACGACGCGCTTGACCAGCCACAGCGTGTAACCGGCGCCGATCACCAGCGTGGTTGCCGCGGTGAACGCGATCAGCGGATGCTTCTGGAAGCTCGCGAGGATCACCATGAATTCGCCGACGAAACCGGACGTGCCAGGCAGGCCGGCATTGGCCATCGCGAACAGCACGAACAGCGCCGCGAACCAGGGCATCACATTGGCGACGCCGCCGTAATCCTTGATCATCCGGCTGTGCATGCGGTCGTACAGGACGCCGACGCAGGTGAACATCGCCGCGGAGATGAAGCCGTGACTGATCATCTGCACCATCGCGCCCTGCAGGGCGAGGCGCGCGGCATCGATATTGCCGGCGTCACGGACCAGTCCGAACGCGATGAATGTGCCGAGGGTGACGAAGCCCATGTGCGAGATCGACGAGTACGCGATCAGCTTCTTCATGTCGCTCTGCGCCAGCGCGACCAGACCGATGTAGACGACCGCGACCAGGCTCAGCGCGATCACCAGCCAGGCCCATTCGTGGCCGGCGTCGGGCACGATCGGCAGCGTGAAGCGCAGGAAACCATACCCACCGATCTTCAGCATGACCGCCGCCAGCACGACCGAACCGGCCGTCGGTGCCTCGACGTGCGCATCGGGCAGCCAGGTGTGGACCGGGAACATCGGCACCTTGACCGCGAACGCGATCAGGAACCCGAAGAAGATCCAGGTCTGCTCGGTCGCGCTCAGCGACAACTGGTACATGTCGGCGAGCTGCCAACTGCCGCCCTTCATGTACAGGTAGATCAGCCCGACCAGCATGAACAGCGAGCCCAGGAACGTGTACAGGAAAAACTTGATCGAGGCGTAGACGCGCCGCGGGCCACCCCAGACGCCGATGATCAGGAACATCGGGATCAGCATGCCTTCGAAGAACACGTAGAACAGCATCGAGTCGAGCGCGGAAAACACCCCGACGGTGAGGCCCTCGAGCACCAGGAACGCGGCGTAATACTGGCTGACGCGCTTGTCGATCGACGTCCAGGCGCTGACCAGCACCAGGAACGACGTCAGGGTGGTGAGCCCGACCAGGGCCGCGGAAATGCCGTCCGCGCCGAGGTGGTAGCGGATGTCATAGGCCGGTATCCAGGCGCGGGCTTCGACGAACTGCATGCCCGGTGCGGCGAAGTCGAAGCCGGTGAACACCAGCACGCTCAGCGCCAGCGTCACCGCCGCGACCGCGGTGGCGAACCAGCGGGCGCCATTGGCGCGTTCGTTGCCGAAAGCGAGGGTGGCGAAGCCGCCGAGGATCGGCAGCCAGATCAACAGGCTCAGCAAGGGCCATTGGCTCACGTCGTGGTCCTTGTCTTATTGCCAGTAGCGGATCAGCACGGCCAACAACACAATCAGGCCGAGGATCATCGCAAAGGCGTAGTGGTAGAGGTAACCCGATTGCAGCTGGCGCACGAGATGCGCGATCAGATCGACACCGCGCGCGCCGCCGTTGACCGCGGCGCCGTCAATCACGTTGCGGTCGAACGCGCTCGCCACGTTGCCCAGCCAGCGACCGCCGCGGGCGAAGCCGCCGATCCACAGGTCATCGAAGCCGTACTTGTTCTCGAGCACGCGCACCGGCCAGGCGAACACCTTGCGGGCCTTGGCCGGCAACTCCGGCTTCCACCAGTACATGACGGTGGCGAGCGCGAAACCGGCGAACGCCAGCCAGAACGCCGGCGCGGTGAAGCCATGCAGCGCGAACAACACCGGGCCATGGAACTCCTCGGCCAGTTTGGCGACCACGTCGCGCGCGGCGGGCACGTCGATGGCGCCAAGGAAGAACGGCAGCTGCCTGGCGTGACCGAGCACGTCGGTGGCGAACAACATCGGGCCGACGGTGAAGAAGCCGATCAGCACCGAGGGAATCGCCAGCAGGATCAGCGGCACGGTCACCACCCACGGCGACTCATGCGGCACGTGCGCGTGGTGGCCATGGCCGTCGTCATGGTCGTGATCGTGTGCCAGTTCCGTTGCGTGCGCGGTTGAGTCGGCTTCGGGCGCGACATAATCCACCGGCGCGGGATCGCGGAAATGCTCCTTGCCGTGGAACGTCATGTACAGCAGGCGGAAGCTGTAGAACGCGGTCACGAACGCACCCAGCAGCACCGCCCAGTAAGCGTAGGTCGCGATCCAGTTGTGCGATTCGTGGGCGTGGTGCGCGGCGGCCTCGATGATCGTGTCCTTGGAATAGAAGCCGCTGAAGAACGGCGTACCCACCAGCGCGAGCGTGCCGAGCAGCATCGTCCAGTAGGTGATCGGCATGTACTTCTTGAGGCCGCCCATCCGGCGCATGTCCTGTTCGTGGTGCATGCCGATGATCACCGAGCCTGCCCCCAGGAACAGCAGCGCCTTGAAGAACGCGTGGGTCATCAGGTGGAACACGCCGGCGCTGTAGGCCGACACGCCCAGTGCGACCGTCATGTAGCCCAGCTGCGACAGCGTCGAATACGCGATCACGCGCTTGATGTCGTTCTGCACGATGCCGATGAGACCGGTCCAGAACGCCGTGGTCGCGCCGATGAACAGCACGAAGTTGAGCGCGGTCGGCGACAGTTCGAACAGCGGCGACATGCGCGCGACCATGAAGATGCCGGCGGTCACCATCGTCGCGGCATGGATCAGCGCGGAGATCGGCGTCGGGCCTTCCATCGAGTCGGGCAGCCACACGTGGAGCGGTACCTGCGCCGACTTGCCCATCGCGCCGATGAACAGGCAGATGCAGATCAGTGTCGGCACCGCCCATTCCCACGGCGACGTGAGCGTCCAGGTATGGCCGAACATCGTCAGCGCGCCCGACCAGATGGTCGTGGTGGCACCAGTGATCGCCGGGTCGCCGGCCTTGGCGAACACCGTCGCATAGTCGAGCGTGCCGAACCAGAACAGCACCCCGGCGATACCGAGCAGGAAGCCGAAGTCGCCGACGCGGTTGACCAGGAAGGCCTTGAGGTTGGCGAACACCGCAGTCGGCTTCTTGAACCAGAAACCGATCAGCAGGTACGACACCAGGCCCACCGCTTCCCAGCCGAAGAACAGCTGCATGAAATTGTTGCTCATCACCAGCATCAGCATCGAGAAGGTGAACAGCGAGATGTAACTGAAGAAGCGCTGGTAACCGTCGTCCTCGGCCATGTAGCCGATCGTGTAGATGTGGACCAGCAGCGCGACGAAGGTCACCACAACCATCATCATCGCGGTCAGCGTGTCGATCATGAAGCCGACGTGCGCATCGAAACCGCCAACCTGAAGCCAGGTGTAGACGTTCTCGTTGAACGGCGCCGCGCCCTGCCCGGCCAGTTGCCACAGCACCCACGTCGACAGCACGAAGCTCGCGCCGACACCGAGGATCGTGACGCTGTGGGCGCCGACGCGACCGATGCGACGACCGAACAGGCCGGCGAGGATCGCTCCCAGCAAGGGCGCCAGCACGATCAGCAGCAGGTGGAATTTAGAAATCGCCATGAGATGTCCGTTGCAAGATTCTGTCGTCCTTCAATGCCGCCATCCATGGCGAAACACCATCACTCCGGGGTTGCCCGGCCCAGCCATCCATGGCCGGGCGTTCGCGGATGCGCGAGCCAGTGGCTCGCAAGCACATCCGTTCACCCCTTCATCGAATCTATTTCGGCGACGTTGATCGTGCGCCGGTTGCGGAACAGCGTGACGAGGATCGCCAGGCCGATCGCGGCCTCGGCGGCGGCCACGGTCAGGATGAAGAACACGAACACCTGGCCGGACGGATCGCCAAGCTGACGCGAGAACGCCACGAAATTGATGTTGACCGACAGCAGCATCAGCTCGATCGACATCAACAGCACGATCACGTTCTTGCGGTTGAGGAAGATGCCGGCGACGCTGATGCAGAACAGCGCGGCGCCAAGCGCGAGGTAGTGGCCCAGGGCCAACCCTTCACCCAGGAACGTCATGGTTGCGCCTCGCCGTTGTCGGCTTCCTGCGGGGGCGGCGGCGGCCGCACGGCCTCCATCTTGACAACGCGCAGGCGATCGCTGGCACGCACGCGCGCCTGGGCCGACGGATCCTGGTGCTTGGCGCCGACCCGGCGGCGCAGCGTGAGCATCACCGCCGCGATCACGGCGATCGTCAGGATCACCGCGGCGACCTCGAACGGCAGCAGGAACCGGGTGAACAGTGCCCTCGCCAGCCACGTGGTGTTGGGCACGTCGACGCCATCGGCCGCGTTGGCTGCGAACGGCACCACCATCTGCGCCCGGGCGCCGATCAGCGTCAGCACTTCCACCAGCATCACGACCGCGACCACCAGGCCGACCGGCAGGTAGCGCACGAAGCCCTCGCGCAGCGGCTCGTCATCGATGTCGAGCATCATCACCACGAACAGGAACAGCACCATCACCGCACCAACGTAGACCAGGATCAGGGCGATGCCGAGGAACTCGGCGCCGGCGATGATCCAGGTGCAGGCGACCGAAAAGAACGTGAGCACCAGGAACAGGGCCGCGTGCACCGTGTTGCGCACGCTGATCACCGCCACCGCGGCGGCCACGGTCACCGCGGCGAAGGTGAGGAAGGCGATTTGTGTGAGGTCCATGGCGTCGCTCAGCGGAAAGGCGCGTCGGCAGCGCGGCGCTCGGCGATCTCGGACTCGAGACGGTCGCCGATCGCCAGCAACTGCGGCTTGGTCAGGATGTTCTGGCCGCGCTGGTCGAAGTGGTATTCGTAAATGTGGGTCTCGACGATCGCGTCGACCGGGCAGGACTCCTCGCAGAACCCACAGAAAATGCACTTGAACAGGTCGATGTCGTAGCGCGACGTCCGGCGGGTGCCGTCCTCGCGCTTCTCCGAGTCGATCGTGATCGCCACTGCCGGGCACACGGCCTCGCACAGCTTGCAGGCGATGCAACGCTCCTCGCCATTGGGGTAGCGGCGCAGCGCATGGATGCCGCGGAAGCGCGGCGACTGCGGCGTCTTCTCCATCGGGTACATCAGCGTGTACTTCGGCTTGAACAGGTACTTGAGCGTCAGCCCGAGGCCCTGCGCCAGCTCGATCAGCAGCAGGCTCTTCAAATAGGAAACAATGCGGTTCATGCCGGTGCGTGCCTCGCTTGGTTCTTGATCACTGGCCCGCCTCGAACACGCCGTAGAACGCCATCAATGCGGTCACCGCGATCCACGCGATGGTGATCGGGATGAACACCTTCCAGCCCAGCCGCATGATCTGGTCATAGCGGTAGCGCGGGAACGAGGCGCGGAACCAGATGAAGCAACTGGCGAAGAAAAACACCTTGGCCAGCAGCCACCACCATCCATCGACCGACAGCAGCGGGATGCCGAGGCCCTGGAACGGGCTCAGCCAGCCACCGAGGAAGAAGATCGAGGTCAGGAAGCTGACCAGGATCATGTTGGCGTATTCGGCCAGGAAGAACAGCGCGAAGGCCGAACCGGAATACTCGACCATGTGCCCGGCGACGATCTCCGACTCGCCTTCGACGACGTCGAACGGCGCGCGGTTGGTTTCGGCCACGCCCGAGATGAAGAACACCACGAACAACGGCAGCAGCGGCACGCAGAACCATTCCAGTGCGCCGGCGTTGCCGGACTGCGCCATGACGATGTCGGTGAGATTCAGGCTGCCGGCGGCGATCAGCACCCCGACCAGCGCGAAGCCCATCGCGATCTCGTACGAAACGACCTGCGCCGCGGCGCGCATCGCGCCGAGGAAGGCGTACTTCGAATTCGAGGCCCAGCCGGCCAGGATGATCCCGTACACGCCCATCGAGGTCATCGCCAGCAGGTATAGCAGCCCGGCATTGGCATTGGACAGCACCATGCGGGTATCGAACGGCACCACCGCCCACGCCGCCATCGCCGGCGCGAGCGCCAGCAGCGGCGCCAGCTTGAACAGGAAGCGTTCGGCCTTGGTCGGCTGGATCACTTCCTTGAACAGCAGCTTGAACACGTCGGCGAACGCCTGCAGCACGCCCATGCCCACGTACATCGGACCGCGGCGCACATGCATCCAGCCGATCAGCTTGCGCTCCCATACGACGTAGAACGCCACGGTGATGATGACCGGCATGGCGATGGCGAGGATCTTCAACACGATCCAGGCCACCGCACCGACGTTGCCGAACGAGAGCAGCCAGTCGCGGAACGGGTCGGTGATCATTTACGCCCTCCCCGCCTGCACGCGACCGGCGCCAAGCGGCGTGGTCGCGCGGTGCCCGCTCTCGATCCAGACCGTGCCCCGCGCGACCGTCTCGCTGATCACGATCGGCAGCGTGGCGGTACCACCGCCGGCACTGAACCTGCCCATCGATCCCTCCGTCAGGGCAAGCGCATCGGCATCGTCGGGATGGATCACGGCGCGCGGTTCGAGGTTGAGAGGATGCGCCTGCAGTGCGGCGGCACGGCGCACTACCGCATCACTGCGATAAATCGCCGTGCTCACGGCGATCTCCAGGCCGTCACTGGATGCATCTGCAGCCTGACCCGCGACTTGCATCACGTCGCGCATCTGCATGCCGTCCCGCAGGCCGGCGAGATTGGTGAACTCGAATCCGTCGGCGGCCAGCTCTCCACCCAGCGCACGCAGCACGCGCCAGCCGGCACGCGCCTCGCCCGGCGGCTTGCCGGCGGCGATCGCGGACTGCTGGCGGCCATCGACATTGGTCAATGTCGCGTCCAGCTCGGGCAGCAGGCCGATCGGCAGGATCACGTCGGCTACGGCCAGGGTCGAGCGGCAGGCGAAGTGACTGAAGGCCACGACCTGCGCCGCGCCCAGGGCCTGCATGGCGGCACCGGTCTCGGCAAAATCCAGACCCGGCTCGATGCCGTAGATCACGTACGCGGAACGCGGCTGCGCCAGCATCGTGCGCGCGTCGCGCGTGGTCGGAAGCACGCCGTAGTCGGCCAGGCCGACCGCGTTCGCGCCCTGCGGGATGCGGCACAGTTTTGCGCCAGTCGCGGCGGCGAATTCAGCCGCGGCCGCGCGGATTGCGGCGGCGTGCGGGCCGTTCTCGGCGAGTGCACCGACGATCACCACCGCGTTGCCGGCAGCAGTGACGGAATCGCGCAGCGCCGCATCGCCCAGCGCGCCGGCGAGCTGCGACGGGGCGACGATCTGCTTGCCAGCGATATCAAAGGTGTTGTCGAAATCGACCGGATTGACCACGTACACCTTGGCGCCGCGGGTCCAGGCCTTGCGCACCCGGTGGTTCACCAGCGGCAACTCGTGGCGCAGGTTCGCGCCAACGATCACCACCGCGCCGGCCTGTTCGATGTCGGCGACCGGCATGGCGAACGGTTCGGCAACGGCGCCGTCGGACAGGTCTCCCTGGCCGATGCGGTGGTCAAGATTGCCGGTGCCCAGCGCGTCGGCGAGGCGCGCCAGCAGCATGCCTTCCTCGTTCGACGTCGCCGGATGCACCAGCACGCCCAATTCGTCGGCGGCGTTGTCGCGCAGGATCTTCGCGGCCTTCGCCAGCGCCTCGTCCCACGACGCCTCGCGCCAGTCATCGCCATCCTTCACCAGCGGCCGGGTCGCGCGATCCTGGGCATACAGGCCCTGGTGCGAATAGCGATCGCGGTCGGAAAGCCAGCATTCGTTGACCGCCTCGTTGTCGCGCGGAACGCTGCGCAACACTTCGCCGCGGCGGACGTGGTGGAAAAGGTTGCTGCCGAGCGCGTCGTGGTAGCCGAGCGACTCGCGGGCGATCAGTTCCCAGGGACGTGCCTTGAACTGGAACACCTTGTTGGTCAGGGCGCCGACCGGGCAGACGTCGATGACGTTGCCGGACAGTTCAGTGGTGAGCGGCTTGCCGTCGTAGGTGCCGATCTGCAGGTTCTCGCCGCGGTACATGCCGCCCAGCTCGTAGGTGCCGGCAATCTCGTCGGTGAATCGCACGCAGCGGGTGCACTGGATGCAGCGCGTCATCTCGGTCGCGACCAGCGGTCCCAGGTCCTCGTCGGGCACCACGCGCTTGCGCTCGGCGAAGCGACTGATCGAGCGACCGTAGCCCAGCGACAGGTCCTGCAGTTCGCACTCGCCACCCTGATCGCAGATCGGGCAGTCCAGCGGGTGGTTGATCAGCAGGAACTCCATCACGCTGCGCTGCGACTTCAGCGCCTTTTCGCTGCGCGTGGCGACCTTCATGCCCTCCATCACCGGCGTGGCGCAGGCCGGTGCGGGCTTGCCCATCTTCTCGACCTCGACCAGGCACATGCGGCAGTTGGCCGCGATGGACAGCTTGTCGTGGAAGCAGAAGCGCGGGATCGGGATGCCGGCCTTGTCGGCGGCGTTGATGATCATCGAGCCCTTCGGCGCGGTCATCGCGACGCCGTCGATCTCGATGGCGACGTGGCCTTCAGGCACCACTGGTGCGACGGGCGGACTCGCTGCTTCGGCGCTCATGCGGCGATCTCCACGGTGCCGGCAGCCTCGTCGTCGACGAGAAAGCGCCTGTTGACGATCGCGTACTCGAACTCGTTCCAGTAGTGGCGCAGGAAGCCCTGCACCGGCCACGCGGCGGCCTCGCCGAAGGCGCAGATGGTGTGGCCCTCGATCTGCCCGGCGGCGGCGCGCAGCATCTGCAGATCCTCCAGCGTCGCGTGCTTGTCGACGATGCGGGTCAGCATGCGGTACATCCAACCGGTGCCTTCGCGGCAAGGCGTGCACTGGCCACAGCTTTCCTTGAAGTAGAAGCGCGAGATGCGTTGGCAGGCGCGCACCATGCAGGTCGTTTCGTCCATCACGATCACCGCGCCCGAACCCAGGCCAGAGCCTGCTTTCTGGATCGAGTCGTAGTCCATCGTCAGCGCCATCATGGTTTCGCCCGGCAGTACCGGCATCGACGAGCCGCCGGGGATCACCGCCTTCAACTTCGCGCCCTTGCGCATGCCGCCGGCCAACTGCAGCAGGTCGGCGAACGACGTGCCCAGGCGGACTTCGTAGTTGCCCGGCTTGGCGACGTGGCCGGAAACCGAGAACACCTTGGCGCCGCCGTTGTTCGGCTTGCCCAGGTCGAGGAACCACTCCGAGCCGTTGCGGATGATCGCCGGCACCGATGCGAAGGTCTCGGTGTTGTTGATCGTGGTGGGCTTGCCGAACAGGCCGAAATTGGCCGGGAACGGCGGCTTGTAGCGCGGCTGGCCCTTCTTGCCTTCCAGCGATTCCATCAGCGCGGTCTCTTCGCCGCAGATGTACGCGCCGGCGCCGAGCACGTTGTGCATCTCCACGTCCACGCCCGAGCCCTGGATGTCGCGCCCCAGCCAGCCGTTTTCGTAGGCCTCGGCGAGCGCCGCTTCCAGGTGTTCGAATGGCTCGTGGTGGAACTCGCCGCGCAGGTAGTTGTAGGCGACCGTGCTGCCAGTGGCGTAGCACGCGATCGCCATGCCCTCGATCACCGAATGCGGGTTGTAACGCAGGATGTCGCGGTCCTTCGCCGTGCCCGGCTCGGACTCGTCCGAGTTGCACAGGATGTACTTCTGGGTGCCGCTGCCCTTGGGCATGAAGCTCCACTTCAGGCCGGTCGGGAAGCCCGCACCGCCGCGGCCGCGAAGGCCGGACTGCTTGACCATCTCGATCACCGCCGCCGGTTCGATCTTCTCGGCCAGGATCCTGCGCCAGGCGCTGTAGCCGCCGGTCTTCAAATAGTTGTCGTACGACCACGGCTTGTCGAAATGCAACGTCGTGTAGACGACGCTGTGTTCCTGCGGGGCGGGACCGACCGGGCCTTGGCCCTGGGTGTACTGGCTGTCGTGGTGCGCCATCAGTCTAGTGCCCCGCTTCCGGCTGTCCGGCAAGCAGCCGGTCGAGGATCTCGTCGACCTTGGCGGTGTCGAGGTTCTCGAGGTAATGGCCATTGACCACGACCACCGGCGCGCCACAGCACGCGGCCATGCACTCTTCCTCGCGCTTGAGGAAGATGCGGCCATCGCTGGTTGACTCGCCGAGCTTGCAGCCCAGTTTCTGCTCGGCATGCCGGACCAGATCCTCGGCGCCGTTGAGCCAGCAACTGATATTGGTGCAGAACGCGACGTTGTTGCGGCCGACCGGCTGCGTTTCGAACATCGAGTAAAAAGTGGCGACCTCGTAGGCCCACACCGGCGGCAGGCCCAGGTATTTGGCCACCGCGGCGATCAATTCGTCGCTGAGCCAGCCGTTGTTCTGTTCCTGCGCGGCGTGCAGGCCCTGCAGCACCGCCGAGCGCTTGCGGTCGGGCGGAAACTTGGCCAGCCAGTGGTCGATGTGCGCGCGGGTCTGGTCAGACAACGCGACCTTCGGGTCGACGTGCTGGGAGGCCTCGAAGTTACCGGTCGCTTTCATGCCTGGTGCATCCGTCCACGAGCGTCGGACGACTCGCACGCACGCGGCAGTACGGGACTGCCGGTTGCGGCGGCGGCGCGCTGCGTGGATGAGTGGGGGGAATTCATCGGTCGATCTCGCCGAACACGACGTCATAGGTGCCGATCATCGCCACCACGTCGGCGAGCATGTGGCCGCGCACGATCTCGTCCATCGACGACAGGTGGGCGAAGCCGGGCGCGCGCAACTTGCAGCGGAACGGTTTGTTGGCGCCATCGGAAATCAGATAGCAGGCGAACTCGCCCTTGGGCGCTTCCACCGCCGCGTAGGTCTCGCCGGCAGGCACGCAGTAGCCTTCGGAGAACAGCTTGAAGTGGTGGATCATCGCTTCCATGTCGTCCTTCATCTCCTCGCGGGAGGGAGGCGCGACCTTGAAGTTGTCGGTGATCACCGGGCCGGGGTTGGCCTTCAACCACGTCACGCATTGCTGGATGATCCTGGTCGATTCGCGCATTTCGGCGACGCGCACCAGGTAACGGTCGTAGCAATCGCCGTTGGTGCCCAGCGGAATGTCGAAATCGACCTCGGCGTACTTCGCGTACGGCTGCTTCTTGCGCAGGTCCCAGGCGATGCCGGAACCGCGCACCATCGGTCCGGTCATGCCCCACGCCAGCGCGGTCTCGGGACTGATCACGCCGACGCCGACGGTGCGCTGCTTCCAGATGCGGTTTTCGGTCAGCAGGGTCTCGTACTCGTCGACGCGCTTCGGGAAGTCGTTGGTGAACGCCTCCAGGTAGTCGAGCAGCGAACCCTCGCGCCATTCGTTGAAACGCTTGAGCTGAGCGCCCTTGCGCCACGGCGATTCCTTGTACTTCGACATGCGCTCGGGCAGGTCGCGGTAGACGCCGCCGGGCCGGTAGTAGGTCGCGTGCATGCGCGCACCGCTGACCGCCTCGTAGCAGTCCATCAACTCCTCGCGCTCGCGGAATGCGTACAGGAACACCGCCATCGCGCCGAGGTCGAGCGCGTTGGAGCCCACCCACATCAGGTGGTTCAGGATGCGGGTGATCTCGTCGAACATCGTGCGGATCCACAGCGCGCGTTCCGGCGCCTGGATCCCCATCAGGCGTTCGATCGCCATCACGTAGGCATGTTCGTTGCACATCATCGACACGTAGTCGAGACGGTCCATGTAGCCGATCGACTGGTTGAACGGCTTGGATTCACACAGCTTTTCGGTGCCGCGATGCAGCAGCCCGATGTGCGGGTCGGCGCGCTGCACGACCTCGCCGTCCATCTCCAGGATCAACCGCAGCACGCCGTGCGCGGCCGGATGCTGGGGGCCGAAATTCAGCGTGTAGTTGCGGATCTCGGCATTGTTGAGGCCCGAGGTGTTGACCAGCGGCATGTCGGTGGCGGGCGTGATCATGGTTTGGCCTGCGTCAACGGCTTGCCGCCGATATCCGGGATGTTGGTCGGAATCGAGCGCTGCGGCTGGCGCAGCGGCTCGCCGCGTGGCGCTTCACGCGCCTCGCCTACGGCCGTCTTGTAGCGGGCGTCGTCGCGGATCACGCGCGGCACCAGCACGCGCGGCTCGATCGAGACCGGCTCGTACACCACGCGCTGCTTGTCGGCGTCGTAGCGCACTTCGACGTTGCCGATCAGCGGGAAATCCTTGCGGAACGGATGGCCGACGAACCCGTAGTCGGTCAGGATGCGGCGCAGGTCCGGGTGGCCTTCGAAAATGATGCCGAACAGGTCGAACGCCTCGCGCTCGAACCAGTTCGCGCCCGGCCAGACCGCGGTCAGGGAAGCAACGACCGGCATGTCGTCATCGTCGGCGAACACCCGCAGCCGCAAACGCTGGTTGTGCTGGTACGACAGCAGGTGCGCCACGGCGGCAAAGCGGTGGCCCGGCACGGAGCCGGCGCCGTTGGGCTGCTCGCCCCAGACGAAGCGGCCCGCGCCTTTGCCTTCCACTCCGCGCGAATACCCCTCCGAGGACACCTCGGTATCCCACTCGTCGCTGCCGTAGGTGAGGTAATCCACGCCGCTGACATCGACCAGTTGCTCGAAGCCGAACTCGTCGCGCAGCGCGCGTGCCGCGTCCAGCCAGGCGCCGGTGGCGACCTCGAGCGTCACTTCGCCGCGCGGCAGCGCCACCGTGACCGGCGAACCGGCGAAACGCGCGCGCAGGCGCTCGGCGAACGCATCCACGGCCACGGCCCCGCTCTCGAAAGGCGCGTTCATGTCAGCGCACGCCCTGCTTGTGGTCGCCGAAATTGGTGCCGCGGCGGATCTTGCGCTGCAGCTGGAGGATCCCGTAGATCAACGCTTCGGCCGTGGGCGGGCAACCGGGCACGTACACGTCCACCGGCACGATGCGGTCGCAACCGCGCACCACGGCGTAGGAGTAGTGGTAGTAGCCACCGCCATTGGCGCAGCTTCCCATCGAGATGACCCACTTCGGGTCGGGCATCTGGTCGTACACCTTGCGCAGCGCCGGGGCCATCTTGTTGACCAGGGTGCCGGCGACGATCATCACGTCGGACTGGCGCGGAGACGGGCGGAACACCACGCCGAAGCGGTCCAGGTCCAGGCGCGAGGCGCCGGCATGCATCATCTCGACCGCGCAACACGCCAGGCCGAACGTCATCGGCCACATCGAACCGGTGCGCGCCCAGTTCCACAGGGTGTCGAGGTTGGTGGTGACGAAGCCCTGCTGCAGCAAGGGGTTGTCGCCTTCCGGCCGCAGGATGTCGTCGAGGCGACCTTCCGGCAGCGGGTTGTGCATCAGCCCGGAAACCGTGTCCTCGATCTTCTGGATCACTCCCATTCCAGGGCTCCCTTCTTCCACACGTAGACGAAGCCCAGGAACAACATGCCGACGAACAGGCCCATCGTCACCAGGCCACGTGCACCCAGGTCATGGAATACCAGCGTCCACGGCACGATGAAGATGATTTCCAGGTCGAAGATGATGAACTGGATCGCGATCAGGTAATAACGCACGTCGAACTGCATGCGCGCGTCTTCGAAGGCTGCGAAGCCGCATTCGTAGGGAGACAGTTTCTCCGCCGTCGGGCGCGTGGGTCCCAACGTCTTGCCCACCACCAGCAGGGCTATGCCGATACCGCTGGCGACGATCAGGAACAGCAGGGTCGGCAGGTATTCGGCCAGCACTCGGTGTTCTCTCGGCTACGCCGCGTTTCCACGGCCTTGGCTCGGCGGTCTTGCGCCGGTGGTGCGGCCCGATGTCCGGACGACACGTCGGTGATGCCACGTATCTACTGAAAACGAACAAAAAAAATGGTGCCCAAAGGGGGACTCGAACCCCCACGACCTAAGTCGCTACCACCTCAAGGTAGTGCGTCTACCAATTCCGCCATCTGGGCACACTGAAACCTGGATCTGTCAGCCACAACCCGGTCGTCACCGACCGAAATTGCTTGGGTCATCGCTGACCACGCCCGGCGATCCCTGCCAACGCGCTTCAAAAATTCGCTTCGCGCCGGCTCAACCACCCGACGGTGGCGGCGCCGGCGCGGCACCCTCTGTCCCGGTCGACGGCGGAACGGTCGCAGCTGGCGCTGCGGCGGGCGGCGCCGATGGCACCGACTGCGTACCGACCGGCGTCTTGACCGGAGCCACGGGAACCTGCGACATCACGCCAAGGTCCTGCCCCGCCGGTGCGCCGTCGCCACGATGGGTGGCGTGGTAGGCCATGAACAGGCTGATCGAGAAAAACGCGATCGCCAGCCACTTGGTCGCCTTCGACAGGAAGTTCGAGGCGCCACGCGCACCGAACACCGTACCGGAGGCGCCGCCACCGAAGCCTGAACCGGCCTGCGCACCCGCGCCGCGCTGCATGAGGATCAGCGCGACCATCGAGATGGCGATCAATACATAGATGACGTTGAGGAACAACAGCATCGGCGGGAACTCTTCAAATTAGGGCCAACGGACAGGTCCGGAGGCGTTATGCCGCCGCCGCATTGACGATGGCAATGAAATCAGCGGCGACCAACGAGGCACCACCAACCAGGCCGCCGTCCACGTCGGGCTGCGAAAACAGCGCGGCGGCATTATCGGCCTTTACGCTACCGCCGTACAAGATCGGTAGCGAGCCCGCAATTCTAGCATCGTACGCGGCGATTTCGCCACGAATGAATGCGTGCACCGCCTGCGCCTGTTCCGGCGAGGCCGTCTTGCCGGTGCCAATCGCCCATATCGGCTCATAGGCGATGATGGCGCCCTCCAGCGCCGCGACGCCACCATTGGCCAGCAATGGTGCCAGTTGCTCCTGCAGCCGCCATTCCATCTGGCCCTGCTCGCGCTCGCCGAGGGTTTCGCCGATGCACAGGATCGGCGTCAGGCCGGCATTGCGGGCGGCCTGGAACTTTCGCGCGACCAGTTCGCTGCTTTCGCCATGATGCTGCCGGCGCTCCGAATGCCCGACCAACCCGTAGCGCGCGCCCACGTCCTTGAGCATCGCCGCAGACACTTCGCCGGTGTACGCGCCGTGCTCGTTGGCACTCACGTCCTGGGCGCCGAAGCCCAGCGCGCGGTAGCGTTCGATCAGTTCGCCCAGATACGGCAGCGGCGGCAGGATGACCCGCTCGACGCCCGTTGGGGCGGGCGCGGCCGCGACGGCATCGAGCAGATCGAAGGCGAACCGGCGATCCCCATGCAGTTTCCAGTTTCCGGCAACGATTCTGCGGCGCATCGGCCACTCCGTGGATGCGAAGGCGCCCAGTTTACCGCAGCGCGGGCGCAGCCCGCCTAAAATCGGGGCCATGCCGATACTCCAGGGACTTGCGCCGATCGCCAGAACCGATGCCTGCGTGCTGATCCTGGGCAGCATGCCCGGTGCGGCCTCGTTGCAGGCGCGCGAGTACTACGCCCATCGGCAAAATCGCTTCTGGCCCTACATGGCCGCGCTGGCCGGCGCCCACGCGACGCTGCCCTACCCGCAACGGGTGCAGCGCCTGCATGCGGCGGGCATCGCGGTGTGGGACGTGATTGCGCGATGCCGGCGCGAAGGCAGCCTCGACAGCGCGATCCGCGACGAGGCGGTCAATGATTTGGGACACTTCCTCGCCCGCCACCGCGATGTCACGACGATCCTGTTCAATGGCGCGAAGGCCGAATCCACGTTCCGTCGCCACGTGTTGCCGACCTTGGGGGCGCCCGCGCTGGCCTGCCGCCGCCTGCCATCCACGAGCCCGGCCAATGCCTCGCAAACCGATGCCAGCAAGCTCGCGGCGTGGCAGGCTGCCTTGCACGAAGCGGGAGCCCGGCTCACGGCCGGGTAGCACGACGCCAGATGGATCGATTCGACCCGGCTGGAGATTCCACCGCTGCAACGCCGGCCTGCCGCCATGAAGCTGACGACGCCCGAGCCGGTCCGAGCGGACGGACACCGCTGCGTCGCGGCAACAGCGTTACGCGAGCTTGATCTCGCGCAGCCGCTCTTCGAGGTACGCCTGCGCGGTGATCGGCTGCGGATAACGGCTGGGATTGTCTGGCGTGATCGCCGAGGGCAGCACGTCGATCAGGAAATCCGGGTTCGGATGCAGGAAGAACGGGGTCGAATAGCGCGGCTGCCGAGCCTTCTCGCCCGGCGGGTTGACCACCCGGTGTGTCGTCGACGGGTAGAGGTGGTTCGTCAGTCGCTGCAGCATGTCGCCGATGTTGACCACTATGGTGTCGGCGTCGGCGGTGAACGGCACCCACTCGCCCTGGTGCGACCTGACTTCCAGACCTTCCGCGCTGGCCCCGACCAGCAACGTGATCAGGTTGATGTCCTCGTGCGCGCCGGCGCGGACGTTGGGAATGGCGTCGGTGGTAATCGGTGGATAGTGGATCGGTCGCAGGATCGAATTGCCGGCATCGGTCTTGTCGGCGAAATAGTCCTCGGGCAGGCCGATATGCAGCGCCAGCGCGCTCAGGACGCGCGATCCCAACCGATCCAGGGCGTCGTACAGGCCATATGCCTGCTCACGGAAACCGGGGACTTCCTCCGGCCAGAGGTTCGGCGCCATGACGTCGGCGTAGCGGGAATCGCGCGGGATCTCGCGACCGACGTGCCAGAACTCCTTGAGGTCGGAGTACCGGGCGCCCTTGGCGGTTTCGATGCCGAAGGGCGTGTAACCGCGCGCGCCACCGCCACCGGCCACGTGGTACTTGCGCTTGCTGTCCTCGGGCAGCGCGAAGAAGCGCTTGAACACCTCGTACGACGCGTCGATCTGCGCGGCGGGAATGCCGTGGCCGCGGATGCCGGCGAAGCCCCACTCCTCGTAGGCGGCGCCCAGGTCGGCCACGAAGGCCTCACGGTCCTGGCTGCTGGCCGGGTGGGTGAATCGGCGGATATCGAGGGTGGGAATCTGCGCACTCATGCGGACGTCTCGTCGATCAACTGGGCCGCGGCACGAACCGCATTGGCAAGGGGTTCAAGGGTGGACTGCATCAACTCGGCCGTGTCGGCCTCGACCGTCACGCGCACGACCGGCTCGGTTCCGGACGGGCGCAGGAACGCGCGACCCCGACCGACCACGGCGGACTGCGCCGCGGCCAGCGCGGCCTGTACCGCGACCGCCTCCACCGGCTTGCCGGCGCCGCGCCCGTAGCGGACATTGATGGTCTGTTGCGGAACCTTGCTGAAGCCCGCCAGGGCGGCGCGCAGCGTGATGCCGCGACGGCGCAGCACTTCCAGTACCTGCAACGCGCTGACGATGCCGTCGCCGGTGCTCGCGCGGTCCAGGCACAGCAAGTGCCCGGACGTTTCGCCGCCGAGCATGCCATCGCGGGCGATCAACTGCTGGTGCACGTAGCGGTCACCGACGTTGGCACGGAAGAAACCGATGCCGGCCTGCTCGAATACCCGCTCCAGGCCGTAATTGGTCATGAGCGTGCCGACCACCGGCCCGTGCAGTCGACCGCTGACCTGCCAGTCCGTGGCCAGCACGTACAGCAGGTCGTCACCGTCGCAGACCACTCCATCGCCATCGACGAACAGCACGCGGTCACCGTCGCCATCAAAGGCGATACCCAGGTCGGCACCGGTGGCCTTGACCCGCGCGGCGAGTGGCTCGGGATGGGTCGATCCCACGCCGTCGTTGATGTTGACGCCGTTGGGTTCGACACCGATCGCATCGATGCGCGCGCCCAGTTCGCTCAGCACCAGTGGGCCGATCTGGTAGGTCGCGCCGTTGGCGCAATCCATGGCAATGCGCATGCCGCTGAGGTCGAAGCGGCGCGGCACCGAACCCTTGCAGGCCTCGAGATAGCGACCGACGGCGTCGCGGGTGCGCACGGCCTTGCCGAGGTTTTCCGACGTCACCGTCCGGAACGGCTGTTCGAGCGCGGCCTCGATCGCCAGTTCCGAGGCGTCGTCGAGCTTTTCGCCCTGCGCCGAGAAGAACTTGATGCCATTGTCGTAATGCGGATTGTGCGACGCCGAGATCACGATGCCGCCGTCGGCGCGCATCGAATGCGTCAGGTGGGCGACGGCGGGCGTCGGCATCGGCCCCATCAACTGCACGTCGACGCCGGCCGCCACCAGTCCCGCCTCCAATGCCGCCTCGAACATGTAGTTGGAGATGCGGGTGTCCTTGCCGATGATCACCACCGGCTTGCGCCAGCCGCGGCGTTCGTCGCACGCGGCCGTCAGTGCATGGCCGTAGGCATTGCCCAGTCGCAGCACGAAGTCCGCCGAGATCACGCCCTCACCGACCCGGCCGCGGATGCCGTCGGTGCCGAAATACCTGCGGCTCAATTGCCACTCCCTTCGAGCGCCAGCTCTGCGTCATCTTCGGGTTGCGGTTGCTGCATCAGCATCGCCAGCAGGTGCGCCAGGCGGTCGCGCAACTCGCGGCGATCGCAGATCTGGTCGATCGCGCCGTGGGCCACCAGGAACTCGGAGCGCTGGAAGCCTTCGGGCAGCGTTTCACGCACGGTCTGCTCGATCACGCGCGGGCCGGCGAAGCCGATCAGGGCTTCGGGCTCGGCCAGGTTGATGTCACCGAGCATCGCGAACGAGGCCGACACGCCGCCGGTGGTCGGGTGGGTCATGACCGATATGTACGGCAGCCCGGCCGCGCGCAGGCGCCCGAGCGTGGCCGAGGTCTTGGCCATCTGCATCAGCGAGAACAGGCTCTCCTGCATCCGCGCGCCGCCACTGGCCGAGAAACACACCAACGGGCAACCGGTCTCGAGCGCGGCCTCGGCAGCCAGTGCGAAGCGCTCGCCGACCACCGAGCCCATCGAGCCACCCATGAACGCGAAATCGAAGGAGCACGCGACCAGCGGCCGCTGCTTCAGCGTGCCGCGCATCGCGATGAGTGCGTCGCGCTCGCCGGTGGACTTCTGCGCGGCCTTGATGCGGTCGGAATAGCGCTTCTGGTCGCGGAACTTGAGCACGTCGACCGGGCCGAGTTCGGCGCCGATCTCGACCATGCTGTCGGCGTCGAACAACGACGTGAGGCGCGCGCGGGCACGGATCGGCATGTGGAAGCTGCACTTGGGGCAGACCTCAAGGTTTTCCTCGAGTTCCGGCCGGTAGAGCACGGCGCCGCAACGGTCGCACTTCTCCCAGAGACCTTCCGGGACACTGCGCCGCTTGCTGACACCCGATTCGGTTCGGATACCGGACGGCATGAGTTTCTTGAGCCAGGACATGCGTTTGGGGATTCCAGTTCGGACTTCAGGGCGATGTGGCCGGGCGCGGAATACGCAGCCCGGCATCACCACCGAGGTTTCAGGAGTCTAGCGCAGCGACCGCGTCAGTCCCCGGCGGCGGCATCCAGGGCCGCGCGCAGTGGCGCCAGGAACGCGGCGGCCGCGGCGGCCGCGGCGGCGGGATCCGTGGCGCCGTCGAGGGCGGAAACGAGCGCGCTGCCAACCACCACCCCATCGGCCTCGCGGGCCATGGCCACCGCGCTGGCGGCGTCCTTGATGCCGAACCCAGCGACGACCGGAACGGTGCTGCGGGCGCGGATCGCGTGCAGGCGGTCACCGGCGGCGCCGGTGTCGAGGTGGTCGGCGCCGGTGACGCCGGAGACGCTGACGTAATAGAGGTAGCCGGCGGCGTCATCGCACAGGCGGGCGATGCGCTCGTCGGATGTTGTCGGCGCGGCCAGCAGGATCAGCGCCAGGCCGTGCGCGGCAAAGGCGACGCGGAACTCGGCCGCCTCCTCGGGCGGCAGGTCGACCAGCAGCACGCCATCGACACCGGCGGCAACCGCCTCGGCGGCGAAACGGTCGGCGCCGCGGATCTCGACCGGGTTGAGGTAGCCCATCAGCACCACCGGGGTGTCGGCATCACGCTGGCGGAACCCACGCACGCTGTCGAACACGTACCCCAGTCCGGCGCCACGCGCGATCGCGCGCTCGGAGCTGCGCTGGATGGTCGGGCCGTCGGCCATGGGATCGGAAAACGGCACGCCCAGTTCGATCGCGTCGGCGCCGGCCGCGGCCAGCGCATGCATCACCGGAACGGTGGCTGCCAGGGACGGATCGCCGGCGGTGAAAAACGGCACCAGCGCCTTGCGGCCGGCGGACTGGAGGGCGGCGAAACGGGTGTCGATGCGATTCATGCGAGGCCTTGGGATGCAGGATGGAGCGCCCTCGCCCGCTGGAAGCGCGCTGGGGCAAGGGAACCTTCGGGGCGACGGCGCCCGCGGATGGCTGAGTGGGGCCGGCGATGGACGAGCCGATCCGGCATCGCAGCCGGGGCGACCCCGCGCCGGCCGGCCCGCACCGTCCCTCGCCGCATAGCAGGGCAATCCGGTTACAGCGACAGGCCCTCGCGGGCGGCGATCGTCTGCACGTCCTTGTCGCCGCGGCCGGACAGGTTGCACAGCACGATCGCATCCTTGGGCAGCTCGCGCGCCAGCTTGGCCGCCTGCGCGATCGCGTGGCTGGATTCGAGCGCGGCCAGGATGCCCTCGGTACGCGCCAACCGGTGGAACGCCGCCATCGCCTCGTCGTCGGTGATGCCGACGTACTCGGCGCGGCCCATGTCCTTCAGGAAGGCGTGCTCCGGGCCGACGCCGGGATAGTCCAGGCCGGCGGAGACCGAATGGGTCTCGATGATCTGGCCGTCGTCGTCGCACAGCACGTAGGTGCGGTTGCCGTGCAGCACGCCCGGGCGACCAGCCACCAGCGACGCGGCGTGCTGGCCACTGGCGATGCCCTCGCCGGCTGCCTCGGCCCCGACGATGCGCACGCCCGGGTCGTTCAGGAACGCATGGAACAGGCCGATCGCGTTGCTGCCGCCGCCGACGCAGGCGGTGATCGCATCGGGCAGCCGGCCGTACTCGGCCAGCATCTGCGCGCGCGCCTCGCGGCCGACGATCGCATTGAAGTCGCGCACCATGCGCGGATAGGGGTCCGGGCCGGCGACCGTGCCGATGATGTAGAACGTGTCCTGCACGTTGGTCACCCAGTCGCGCATCGCCTCGTTGAGCGCGTCCTTGAGCGTTGCCGAACCGCTGGTCACCGGCACCACCGTCGCGCCCAGCAACTGCATCCGGAACACGTTGATCTTCTGGCGTTCGATGTCGGTCGCGCCCATGTACACCACGCATTCCAGTCCCAGCCGGGCTGCCACCGTGGCCGACGCCACGCCATGCTGGCCGGCGCCGGTCTCGGCGATGATCCGGGTCTTGCCCATGCGCGAGGCCAGCAGGCCCTGGCCAATGGTGTTGTTGATCTTGTGCGCGCCGGTGTGGTTCAGGTCCTCGCGCTTGAGCAGGATGCGCGCGCCGCCGACCTCCCGGCTCAAACGCTCGGCGTGGTAGATCGGGCTGGGACGGCCGACGTAGTGCGCAAGGTCGCGGTCGAACTCGGCGATGAAGGCCGGGTCGACGCGGGCCGCGTCATACGCGGCGGCCAGCTCCTGCAGCGGGCCGATCAGGGTCTCGGCGACGAAACGGCCGCCGTACTTGCCGAAATGCCCGTCGGCGTCCGGGTAGGCGTGGAAATCGATGGGAGCGTCGGTGAGCATGGGGAGGGATCGATGTGGATCGCCGACGATGTCGGCGTGGGCGCCAGTTTATAGGCTCGGCGCCGGAAAGGTTCCTACTGGCGGGCAGGGCGTCACTGGGTCGAATCCGTATGGCAGTCGGCGCGGCGCACTTCCTCCACGAACCGCCGCATGCGGTCGCCGTCCTTCAGGCCTGGGGCGCTCTCGATGCCGCTGGACACGTCCACGCCCCACGGCAGCGTGGCGCCGATCGCCTCGAACACGTTCTCGGCATTGAGTCCTCCAGCCAGCACGAACGGCTTCTGGATCCCCGCCGGGATTCGCGACCAGTCGAACGACTTGCCGCTGCCGCCCGTTTCGCCGCCGCCGTGGCTGTCAAACAGGAAACCAGCCGCCCCCGGATATCGGGTGTGCAGGTTGCCCGGATGCTGGCCCGCGATCTCGCTGCCCATCGCGATGGCCTTCAGGTATGGCACGCCGAAGCCCCGGCAGAACGCGTCATCCTCGTCACCGTGGAACTGCAGCAGGCTTGGCCGGACCTGGCGGATGACCTCGCGAACGTCGTCCAGCGGGTTGTCCATGAACAACGCAACCGCGTCCACCAACGGCGCCAGCGCCTGCCGCATCGCGCGCGCCTCCTCGGCGGCGATCCGGCGCGAACTGTCCTGGGCGAAGACGAAACCGATCGCGTCGGCGCCCAGCTCGCAAGCCAGGCGCACGTCGCCGGCACGGGTGAAGCCGCAGAACTTGATGCGGGTGCGGAACAGGGTGCGATTCATGGCGAGCGGCTCGTATGCGTGGTGCGGATGGACGGTGACATCACAGCGTGACTTCCGCTGGAAGCTGCCAGTGTGCGGGGTAGCGCGGACCCAGGAACACCAGCCCCGCGGAAGGGGCGGTCGGTCCGGCGACGGCGCGATCCTGCCCCGCCAACAGCTCGCCCAGCCAGATCTGCGGACGCTCGCCGCGGCCGATCATCAGCAGGCTGCCGACGATGTTGCGCACCATGTGGTGCAGGAAGGCATTGGCCTGCACCTCGATCTCGACCACGTCGCCGTCGCGCCGCACGGTGATCTCGTGGAGGTCCCGGCGTGCGTGCGGCGCCTGGCAATGGATGGTGCGGAAGGCAGAAAAATCGTGCTCGCCCACCAGTACCTGGGCGGCGCGATGCATCGCGTCCGCGTCGAGCGGACGACGTTCCCAGCTCAGGTACTGGCGATGCAGGGCCGGACGCACCGGTCGATTGAGCAGCCGGTAGCGGTAGCGTCGCGCGCGCGCCGCATAGCGGGCATGGAAGTCGGCGGGGACCGGCTGGCACCAGCGCACGCAGACCGATGCCGGCAATTGCGTGCTGGTGCCCAGCACCCAACCGCGCACGTCGCGCTGCACCGGGCTGTCGAAATGCACGACCTGGCCCGCCGCATGCACGCCCGAATCGGTACGGCCCGCGCAGACGACCGCGATCGGGCTACCGGCAACGAAGCTGAGGGCGCGCTCCACGGCCACTTGCACCGTGGGCTCGCCGGGTCGCTCGGGTTGGCCGGGCTTGCTCAGCCGCTGCCAGCCGAAGAACTCGCCGCCGTCGTATTCGATCCCGAGCGCGTAGCGGGCAGGCGGCGCGACGACCCCGCCGCTGTCCGACGACACCGCCTATTCCAGCTCGCGCAGCATCCGCGAGGCCTGCTGGCGTGATGCGGCGTCGCCGCTGTCGGCGACTTCGGCGAGCAACTGGCGCGCGCTCTCGCCATCACCCAGGTCGAGGTAGGCCTGGGCCAGTTCCAGGCGTTCACCCACCGGGGTCACGACTGCCGGAACCGGCACCGGACTGCCTGCGACGCGCGGCTTGCCCGAATGCCAGGCCGGCGCTGCGGCGAGCTCGGGACGGCCGGTTGGTAATTTCTGGCGGTCGCGACGGCTCCAGAGTTCGGCCGGCGCTTCGACCTCCGAGTGCGTTGGATCGATCGACTCGAATTGCGCCGGCTCCAGCGGCGGCGTTGCCTCGTCCACCGAGGTGGCATCGATGTTCGTCGGGTCAATGACGGCGTCTTCGACTTCGGCGACAGGCATCGCCGTCGACTTGCGGCGTTGGGCGACTGCCCTTGCTGGCCGGGACGATACCTTTTCGGGAGATTCCTGCACGGGGGACGTGGCTGGAAACGCCGCAAAAGCATCCGCGAGCGACGAAGCCGACATCGCCGACGGTGCGACGAACCTGGGGATCGGCGCCCGCCGGCGACGTAACAGCCAGGCGGCGAGCACCGCCAACACCAGCGCTACCACCCCACCCAAAACCCACGGAACGACCGAGGCTGCGGACGGCGTTTGTGCCGGGGAGGCCGCTTGGGCGGTGACGGCTGTCGACACCTTGGCAGGCGCGGTGGGCAGCGCAGCAGCCTTGTTAGATGTTGCCAGGCGCTGCTGCGCCGCGGCAAGTTCGCTGTCCTTGAGTGTGAGCAACTGCTGTTGGTCTGCCTGCAGCTTCTCAAGGTCGGCGACGCGCCCCTTGAGTTCGCGCAACTCGGCATCACGCGCGGCCAGGGATTCCTTCGTCTGTTGCAATTCCTGTCTCAACATCTGGCCCTCGCCACCGGCGGTGATACCGGATTGTGTTCCCGCGCGTGTCGCCCGGCTGGCGCCCGGCGGAATGATCTCCAATCGCGCGCCCGAAGGAGCGCGCACCTTGCCCGGAGCAGTCTTCGGGGCGGCGAGCGGCACGCCGCCGGCTACGGCGACCGCCGTCGGTGGGCTGCCACGGCGTGCCTGGCGCCATTGTCGCGCCTGCGCCTGCACCAGCGCGACCGCCTGCCGTACCTCGAGATCGGCGATCTCGGCTGCGGCCGGAACCCGCAATACCGCGCCCTGCTTCAGCTGGTTGATGTTGCCGCCGATGAACGCGGCCGGATTGGCGCGCAACAGCGCGATCATCGACTGCTCGATGCTCATGCTGTCGGGCAAATCCAGACGTCCGGCGATCTGTGACAGCGACTCTCCGGCCTTGACCGGGCCGTACTGGCTGGCCACCGGGGACGGTCGCGTGGCGTCTGCACTGGGTCGCGCGGGCGCGGGCCGTGGCGGTCCGACAGCAATGCCGTTGTCGCGGCGCGCAGGCTCGGCGGCTCGACCGCCATTCGCCGCGGGTGCGGGTGTACGTGCAGTTGCAGGTGCGGGAACGACCGGAGTCGGCGTAATGACGACCGGAGGCGGGCGCTCGATCACGTCCGGCTGCGCGACGCTCGGCGCGTCGATGGGTGGCTGCAGCGGGGCGGAGACCGTTCGCGGCGTATCGACGAGCGCCGAATACTCGCGCACCAGCCGGCCCTGTCCCCAGTCGACCTGCACCAGGAACGTGAGCAGTGGTTCGGTGACCGGTTGCGCACTGGTCACGCGGATGATGGGCCGGCCGGCGGCGTCCAGCGCCGGCGCGAACTGCAAGACGGCCACGATGCCGCGCGGTGGTTCCAGGCCGATCCGGGCAAAGGTGTCGGGTGACGCCAGACCTGCCCGCAATTGCTCAAGCTCGGCCGGATCATTCGAGATGATCGGAATCTCGGCCAGCAACGGCTGGCCGATCCGCGACTTGACCACGATCTGGCCCAGGCCGAGGGCCGCAGCGCTGGCGCTGGCCAGCATCAGCACGATCGCCAGCGCCGCCTTCGTTGATGATTGCCGCAGCATCTGCTTCAAATCCAACCCCTTCCCCATCCCCTGCCCGCGACTCTAGCCGTCGCCATGCTCTCCACGCAATGTACGGCCGCTCCGGTTCAGCCTTCGGCGACCACGAGTTCAGCCAATTGCACCGCATTGAGCGCAGCGCCCTTGCGGATATTGTCGGCCACCACCCACAGCGACAGTCCACGGGGATGCGAGATGTCCTCGCGGATGCGGCCGACATACACCGGGTCGTTGCCCGATGCGTGGGTCACCGGCGTCGGGTAGCCGCCGCCCGTGGGCTCGTCGACCACTTCCACCCCGGGCGCCTGGCGCAGCAAGGCGCGCGCATCGACCGCGGACAGCTTGTCGCGGGTCTCGATGTGCAGCGCCTCGGAATGGCCGTAGAACACCGGCACCCGCACCACGGTCGCATTCACCCCGATCGAGTCGTCGCCGAGGATCTTGTGCGTCTCCCACACCAGCTTCATCTCCTCGCTGGTGTAGCCGTTGTCGAGGAAGTCGCCGCCGTGCGGGATCACGTTGAACGCGATCTGTACCGGATACACCACCGGCTCGACCTCGCGGAAATTGAGCATCGCGGCGGTCTGCTTGCCCAGTTCTTCCAGCGCGAGGCGGCCGGTGCCCGATACCGACTGGTAGGTGGCCACGTTGATGCGCTCGATACCCACCGCGCGGTGGATCGGCGCCAGCGCGACCAGCATCTGCATCGTCGAGCAGTTGGGGTTGGCGATGATGCCGCGCGGCCGGTTGCGCGCGGCCTCCGGGTTCACCTCGGCGACCACCAGCGGCACGTCGACGTCCTGGCGGAACGCCGAGGAATTGTCGATCACCACGGCGCCGGCGGCGGCGAACTTCGGCGCGTACTCCATCGATACCGACCCGCCGGCCGAGAACAGCGCGATGTCGACGCCGGTCGGGTCGAACGTCGCCAGGTCCTGCACCACCAGCGACCTGGCGCCGTAATGGACTTCGCCGCCCGCCGAACGCTCGCTGGCCAGCACGTGCAGCTTGCCGACCGGGAAATTGCGTTCGGCGAGGATCTTCAGCATGGTTTCGCCCACGGCGCCAGTGGCGCCGACGATGGCTACGGTGAAGGTCTTGCTCATGGATCACGATCCTGTCTGGGGTGGGCGCCAGCCGATGATCCGGCGGCAACGGCGCGGGCTCGCCGCGCGTGGATTATGCGGTCGTGAGGAACGTCGGGCGGCGCCATGGCCTGCGACGGCCGCGCAAGCGCCGCGCGGATGTCCTAGCGCTGGCGTCCCGTGCCGGCATCGCCCGGGATGCGCGGCGACACCTCGCCGACGTCGCCGCACTGGGCGCGGTGCCGCAAGGCCTGGTCCATCAGCACCAGCGCCACCATCGCCTCGCAAATCGGGGTGGCGCGGATGCCGACGCAGGGGTCGTGGCGGCCGGTGGTGACCACCTCGACCGTATTGCCGTGCACGTCGAGGCCATCGACCGGCAGCCGCAGGCTCGACGTGGGCTTGAACGCGACCGAGCAGCGCAACGACTGGCCGCTGCTGATGCCGCCAAGGACGCCACCGGCATGGTTGGATTCGAAGCCCGCGGCGGTCATGTGGTCGCGGTGCTCGCTGCCCTTCTGCGCGACGCACGCGAAACCGTCGCCGATTTCGACGCCCTTCACCGCGTTGATGCTCATCAGCGCCGCGGCGAGTTCGCCGTCGAGCTTGCCGTAGATCGGTTCGCCCCAGCCCGGCGGCACGCCGTCGGCAACCACGTCGATGCGCGCGCCGACCGAATCGCCGGACTTGCGCAGCGCGTCCATGTAGGTTTCCAGGTCGGACACCTGCGACGGGTCGGGCCAGAAGAACGGGTTGTCCTCGACCGTGGCCAGGTCCGCCATGCCATTGACGGCGACGCCGGGCACCACCGTGCCGATCTGCGCCAGGAAGCCCTGCACGCGCACATCGTGCCGGTCAGCGAGCCAGCGCTTGGCGATCACCCCTGCGGCGACGCGCATCGTGGTCTCGCGCGCCGACGACCGCCCGCCGCCGCGCGGATCGCGGATGCCGTATTTGTGCCAATAGGTGTAGTCGGCGTGACCGGGACGGAATTGTTCGGCAATCCGGCCGTAATCCTTGCTGCGCGCATCGACGTTGCGCACCAGCAGGGCGATCGGCGTGCCGGTGGTCCGGCCCTCGTACACCCCGCTGAGGATCTCGACCTCGTCGGCCTCGTGGCGCGCCGAGGTGTGGCGGGTCTTGCCGGTGGCGCGGCGCTCGAGGTCGTGGCGGAAGTCCTCCGGCGCGATCGCGATGCCCGGCGGGCAGCCGTCGATCACGCAGCCGATCGCCGGGCCGTGGCTTTCGCCAAAGGTCGTCACCGCGAACAGCTTGCCGAAAGTATTGCTGGACACGTCGCCTGGTCTCCCGTCATTCAGTCGCGCGAGGCGGCCAGTTGCGCGATCCGGGCGTGGTGCTCGACCAGGTCCGCGCGCTCAACCACGAAGATCCCCATCTGCCCGACCTTGAACTCGACCCAGGCCATCGGCAACTGCGGTAGCAGATCGACCAGCGCCTGCTCGGCCTCGCCGACCTCGCAGATCAGCAATCCGTCGTCGCTGAGGTGCGCCGGGGCGTCGCGCAGGATCCTCAGCGCGAGGTCCAGGCCGTCGTCACCGGCGCGCAGGCCCAAGTCGGGCTCGTGCGAATACTCCCGCGGCAGCGCGTCGGTCTCGTCGTTGGTGACGTACGGGGGATTGGTCACGATCAGGTCGTAGATCTCGCCTTCCAGGCCGTCGAACAGGTCCGACTTGCGCAAGGACACGTTGTCGGCGTGCAAGCGGGCCTTGTTCTCCTGGGCGAGCGCCAGGGCGTCGTCGTTGATGTCGGCGCCGTCGACCTGCCAACCGGGGTGGTAGTGGCCGGTCGCGATGGCGATGCAGCCCGAACCGGTGCACAGGTCGAGGACGCGGTGGACGTCGCGGCCACCCAGCCAGGGCTCGAAGCCCGACTCGATCAGCTCGGCGATCGGCGAGCGCGGCACCAGCGCGCGCGGGTCGCTCTTGAAGCTCAGGCCGGCGAACCAGGCCTCGCCCGTCAGGTAGGCCGCCGGGACGCGCTCGTTGATCCGGCGGTCGAACAGCGCCAGCACCACGGCCTTTTCCTCGCTGGTGACGCGCGACTGGCCGTACACGGGGCTGAGGTCGTGCGGCATGTGCAGCGCGTGCAACACCAGTTGGGTCGCCTCGTCCAGGGCGTTGTCGTAGCTGTGGCCGAAAGTGAGCCCGGCGGCGCCAAAGCGCGTGCCGCCGTGGCGGATCAGGTCGATGATGGTCAGCGGTTCGAAGGTGGCGGCAGGGGCGTCGGCGGGCACGGCGGATCCAGGGCGAAACGAGGCGGCCATTATAGGGGCGCCGTCTCCGGCGCCGCCCACGCCGGGAGCCGATCACCGGCGGGGTGTGACGCGGCGGCTATCATGCCGGCTCGCAGGCGCCTTGCCTGAGCGGGATCACCCATGTTCAACCGCACCACGGTCGTCATCCTCATCGTCGCCATTGCGGGGGCACTCGGCCTGTGGGCCTCGCAGCGCCATTTCGGCGCTACGCAGCCGACAAAATGGCCGCAGACGCAGGCGGTGCGGCTGTTCGACCCGCCGCGCGAGCTGCCGGCGTTCTCGCTGCGCCAGTCCGACGGCACCGCGCTGGTATCGGGCGAACTCAAGGGCCATTGGACGCTGGTGTTCCTGGGCTTCACGCATTGCCCGGACGTCTGCCCGACGACGCTGGCGACCATGGCTGCCGCCCAGAAGCAGTGGGCATCGATCCCCGAGTCGACCCGGCCGCGGCTGCTGTTCGTCTCCGTGGACCCCGAACGCGACACCCCCGACCGCATCGGCGAATACGCCCACGCCTTCCACCCCGACACCCTGGCGGCGACCGCCGACGTCCCGGCGCTGGAAAATTTCTCCCGATCGCTCAGCCTGGTGTTCGCCAAAGTGCCCGCCGAAGACGGCGCAGCGCCGGACCAGTACTCGGTCGACCACAGCGCGGCCATGGTGGTGCTCGATCCGCAGGGGCGGATGTCCGGGGTGATCCACCCGCCGCTCGATGCCAAGGCCATCGCCGCCGACATGGCGGCCCTGACGTCGGCGGCCGCGCCATGAGCCTGATGACCGCGTTGACCTATGTGCTGCCGCACCGGCTGCTGTCCTCGCTCGCCCGCGCGCTGGCGTATTCGGACAACCCACGGCTGCGCCAGTGGCTGGTCGAGACCGTGACCCGCAGGTTTGGCGTCGATCTCGGCGAGGCCGCGAACTCCGACCCGTCGTCCTATCGGACCTTCAACGCGTTCTTCACCCGCGCGTTGAAGCCGGGCGCGCGCGTGCCCGACCCCGATCCCGCCGCGCTGGTGATGCCGGCCGACGGCCGCATCAGTCAGTGCGGCGCGATCGAGCACGGACGGATCTTCCAGGCCAAGGGACAGTCGTTCACTGCCGCCGAACTGCTCGGCGATGCGAATGCCGCCGAACCCTTCGCCGACGGCCTGTTCGCCACCGTGTACCTGTCGCCCAAGGACTACCACCGCGTGCACATGCCGTGGACCGGCAAGCTGCTGGAGACCGTGCACGTGCCCGGTCGGCTGTTCAGCGTCGGTCCGGACGCGGTCCGCCACGTGCCGCGGTTGTTCGCCCGCAATGAGCGGCTGGTGTGCCACTTCGACACCGACTTTGGACCGATGGCGGTGGTGATGGTCGGCGCGCTGCTGGTGTCGGGCGTGGAAACCGTCTGGAGTGGCGAGGAAATTCCGCGCTACGGCGACACCGTCACCGTCAAGGACTATCGCGGCGAGGACATCGTGGTCGAGCGTTTCGACGAGATGGCGCGGTTCAACTACGGATCGACGGTGATCGTGCTGCTGCCGGCCGGCGTCGCCGAACTGGCGCCCCAGCTGTCGCCCGAATCACCGGTCAGGCTCGGCCAGCGTTTGGCGACGCTTTCCGACTGAGCAAGTATTCGAGTGGCGCCCGTGACAGGGACGAGGCGGCAGCTCGCCCGCCGCGAACGCGGCGGCGGCGGAGCACCGTTTTGCGACAGTCCGGGGCCCGTCGCATCACCTGGCCGCGCAACCGTCGAGCTTCAGCGACTGCCCCGGCCTGATGGCGAAGCGCGGCGCGGTGATGGCGTTGGCCTTCGCCAACACGCTCACGTCGCACTGCAATCGCTGCGCGATCGAGCCCAGCGTCTCGCCGCGCTGCACCCGGTACTGGCGCGATTTGGCGGGCCGCGGCTGGCCGGTGGCGACGGTGGTCTTGACGGCCATGGCCGCCGGGACGAACGTCGACACGGGCGGCGGCACGACCTCCATCGGCCCGGTGCGCACGACCGCCGAGGCCGCGTCGCTGCTCACCAGCGTGCGCGCGAGGTCGGCGCGGGCGCCATCGACGCAGTAGCGACCGTACAGGCTGGCCATCCGGGTGGTGACGTTCAGCGAGGTACCCGCCGGCAGGTAGCCATCGGCCTCGTAACGCGGATTGAGGTTGCGCAGCACCCGCATGTAGCCGTCGCGCGTGCCGCCGTTGCCCAGGCAAATGGTCAACTGGTAGATCGACGCCGGCTGGGCCAGTCGCAGCGTCGCCTGCCGCGCGTCGACGCGCGGGAAGCTCAATCCGTATTCCTTGGGGTGCAGGTACAGCCAGGCCGCAGCGATGACCATGGGCACGTAGTCCTTGGTCTCGGGCGGGAACTGGTTGTAGACGTCGGCGTCCCAAAAGTTGCGCCCGCCGCTTTCGCGGAACACGCGCTTTGCGCGACCTTCGCCGCCGTTGTACGCCGCCAGCGACATCTCGATGCTGTTGTTGAGTTCGGCGAAGCGTTCATTGAGGTAACTCGCGCTGGCGTCGGCGGCGGCGCGCGGGTCGTAGCGGGTGTCGAACCCGGTGCCGTCCGGACCCAGGCCGAAGCGCTGGCCGGTGGCGGGCATGAACTGCATCGGTCCGACCGCCCCGGCGCGCGAGCCCGAGTGCACCTTGCCGTTGGATTCCTTGGCCAGGATGCCGAACAGCAGCGCCTCGGGCAGGCCGTTGCGCGCGAATGACGGCGCCATCAGGTGGCGCATGTACTGGTAGTTTTCGTGGCTCTGGATCAATGACACGCGCATGTCGGTGAGCCAGCGGCGGATGCCGGCCTGGACCGCAGGGTTGTACTGCACCATCTTGACGAAGCGCTGGCCGTCGGCGCTGAGCAGCGCCGCCGCTCCGGCTGCGGCCGGCACGTCGCCGGCGGCAGCGATCGGCTCGTCGACCAGGGTGCCGTCGGCGTCACTGTCGCCATCGCCGCCCTGCGCATCGGCGTTCGCCTTCAGCAGGCGCTTGAAGGCGCCCAGCTGGGTCGATACCGAACAACCACGCTGCTTGCCGCAGGCCGCGATGACGTCCTCCATGTCCTCCAGCGCGGAATCGCTCTGCTTCTGGCCGTCGGGGTCGGCATTGCGGACCTTGACCACCGCTTCGCGGTACTTGGTCTCGGCGGCCTGCATCCGCTGGTTGAGGCTGTCGACCGCGGCCTCGTCACGACGCGACGCCGCCTGGGCATCGATTGGCAGCACGAGCAGTGCGGCGACGGCGAGCGGAGCCAACACGCCAGCGACGCAACTCCCCGGAAAATGAACGTAAGCGGACATGGACACGTCGGCATGGAGGGGGTCGTCGAGGGTAGTCGCGCGGCCGCGACAGAGGCAAGGCGATGGCGCGCGTTCATGTCGCCCGGTGCAGACGTCGTTCAGCCGCGCTCGGCGCGCGCGCAACTCTGGTTAGAATCGCCGCACCCCGCCAAGGAACCACCCATGACGCCTTCCAGCTCGATCCTCGTCGGCAAGGCCGTGACCGCGCCAGGCACGCAGTCAGGGAACGAACTGGTGTTCCTGCAGGCCCCGCTCGCCAACCGCCACGGGCTGGTCGCCGGCGCCACTGGCACCGGCAAGACGGTGACGCTGATGACGCTTGCGGAAGGCTTTTCGCGCATTGGCGTGCCGGTGTTCCTGGCCGACGTGAAAGGCGACGTGGCCGGCCTCGCGGTCGCGGGCGAACCCAGTGAGAAACTGCAGGCGCGCATCACCGAGATCGGCATCGACGACTACGCGTCCGAAGGCAGCCCGACGGTGTTCTGGGACCTGTTCGGCAAGCTCGGCCACCCGGTGCGGACCACCGTCAGCGAGATCGGTCCGACCCTGCTGTCGCGCATGCTCGAACTCAATGACACCCAGGCGGGCGTGCTCGACATCGTGTTCAAGCTCGCCGACGACCGCGGCCTGCTGTTGCTCGATCTCAAGGACCTGCGCGCGCTGCTGGCGCTGGTGGTGGACGAGCGCAAGGACATCTCCACCGCCTACGGCCTGATCAGCACGCCGTCGGTGGGCGCGATCATGCGCGCGCTGCTGCGGCTGGAGGCAGACGGCGGCGAGATGTTCTTCGGCGAGCCGGCGCTGGAGTTGTCCGACCTGATGCGCACCACCACTGATGGCCGCGGGATGATCAACATCCTTGCCGCGGAATCGCTCGTGCTGAAGCCGCGGCTGTACTCGAGCTTCCTGCTGTGGCTGCTGTCGGAGCTGTTCGAGCAGTTGCCGGAAGTCGGGGACCTCGACAAGCCCAGGCTGGTATTCGTGTTCGACGAGGCCCACCTGCTGTTCGGCGACGCGCCGCCGGCGTTGCGGCAGCGCATCGAACAGGTCGTGCGGCTGATCCGCTCCAAGGGCGTGGGCGTGTACTTCTGCTCGCAGTTTCCCGACGACGTGCCCGACAACATCCTGGGCCAACTGGGCAACCGGGTGCAGCATGCGTTGCGCGCGTTCACCCCGCGCGACCAGAAGGCGGTGCGCGTGGCCGCCGAGACCTTCGTGCCCAATCCACGCCTGGACGTGGCCGCGGTGATCTCCACCCTGGGTACCGGCGAGGCGCTGGTTTCGACGCTGCAGGACAAAGGGATCCCGATGCCGGTCGAGCGCACGCTGATCGCGCCGCCGCGGTGCCGCATGGGCGCCATCACCGATGCCGAGCGCACGCGCGTTCGCGCCGGCAGCCCGGTCGGCGGCAAGTACGACACGCCGGTTGATCGCGACTCGGCCACCGAGATGCTGGCCCGCAAGGTCGCCACCGTGGCCGAGAAGGTCGCCGCGCCGGCGGCACGCACCCGCGCACAGGACGACGCCGAGGAAGGCGGCTTCGGGCAATCGGTCAAGGATGCGGTGTTCGGCACCAAGCGCCGCCAGGGCATGGTCGAGACCATGGCCAAGCAGACGGCCCGCACGGTCGGCAGCCAGATCGGCCGGCAGATCCTGCGGGGCGTCATGGGCAGCATCTTCGGCGGCCGCCGCTAATCGTCCCAATTCACTTTTCCGTGTCCGTCGTCCCCGACCCATCCCTTTCCCTGGAGTCCCTGATGAATCACAAGCTGCTCGCGTTCACCTGCGCCGTCCTGTCCACCTTGGCTGCCGCCGGATGCAAGCCTCAGGCGCCGGCGGAACCGGCCGCACCCGCCACGCCGGAGTCAGTAGGCGAACCCGCCCCGACCGCCATGACCCCCGCCGCCGCCGCGACCGCCGCGACCGCCGGTCCGGGCAGCGCGCCGGCCCTCGACCGCAAGGGCTTTGCCGGCCGATTCGTGGGCGGTAGCGCGTCCGTCACCCTCACCGGCGACGGCGAATTCAGCATCAAGCAGGGCGCCGCCGCGTTCGATGGCACCTGGACGGCCGAAGCCGACGGCGCGCGGATCCGCCTGGATCCGAACAGCAAGGCCGAGCCCGATCGCCTGTATGGCGTTACCGGCAAGGACGAGATCCGCCCGATCGACGCCGCCGGGCAGCCGCTCGCGGACGGCATTCCGCTGCAGCGCGCAGACTCCGAGTACTGACCTCCCGGGGACACGGTTTGCCGCGTCGCGTGCAGCGCTTGACCGCTCGCGCTGCGCCGCGGCGTTGTTACCGGGGACACGTGCGACAGGGAGGTTGCCGTGCACCCTGTCGACGGCATGACCGCGGTGGATTGCTCGCCCCGGGCCTGGTCGATGCGCCGTTCGGCGCCAAGTGCCTGGTATTGAACGCACTGCGCCGCGCCTGGTGGAATGCATTCGCCTGCGGCGCCCTGCCGTGGCGTTTCGGCAACTGAGCACCTCCGCCCCGAAGCGCTGGTCGCCGTGCCAACGTCTGCGCCGCAACGGGTTGCCCACGCCAACGGACCGTGACATCGCTAGTGGCGTCGATGCAAGGGAAACGCAGCGCTTGAGTGCCGGCGGTGTGTCTGCGATAACGGCAACCCCCTTACACCGTTGCCGATGCCATGGGTCGCTGGCGCCCCCCTGCCGAACACAGCACTGCGATCATTACGCGGGCGGGCTATGAACGCCTGCGCGTCGAACTGGACGACCTGTGGCGCGTCAGGCGACCCGAGGTGGTCCGGGCGCTGTCCGCGGCGGCAGCCGAGGGCGACCGCTCGGAGAACGCCGAATACACCTACCGCAAGAAACAGCTCGGCGAGATCGACCGCCGCGTTCGTTACCTCAGCAAGCGCATACCGGCATTGCGGGTGGTCGACGCCGCGCCGTCGGATCCGCGGGCGGTGTATTTCGGCGCCAGCGTTGAAGTCGAGCACATCGCCAGCGGCGACAGCCAGCGTTACCGTATCGTCGGGCCCGACGAGACCGATGCCAAGCTCGGCTGGATCAGCATCGACTCTCCGCTGGCGCGCGCGATGCTGAAAAAATGCTGTGACGACGAGTTCGAGGCAACCCTGCCTGCCGGTCCACAGCGGTTCGTGATCGTCGACGTGCTCTACGCCGGCTGAAAGGCCGTGGAAGCACTGCCGGCCTGGCGCGGTCGTCAGCCAACGCGCGGCGGCGTCGCGTTCCGGCGAGCCGTTGTTTGCTGCCTCTACGGCCGCGATCCAAGCACGGCCATCGACGACGCATCCATCGAGGCCACTGAATCGACGGCGATCAGATCCCGCCGTACCAGTCGTAACCCTGGTCTTCCCAATAACCACCGTGGCCGCCGGCGATCGCGGCATAGTCATCTACCACTTCGATCCGGCTCAGGTACTTGGGCTGCTTGTAGCCGAGCTTGCGCTCGATGCGCATGCGCACCGGCGCGCCGTTGGCGACCGGCAGCGGCGCGCCATTGAGCGAGTGCGCGACCAGCGTCTGCGGATGGTAGGCGTCCTTGAGATCGATACTCTCGTAGAACCGTCCGCCGTTGCCGGAGAGGTCGTCAAAGCAATGGAACACCACGTAGCGCGCGCCCGCACGCAGCCGCGCCAGGTCGAGCAGATGCGCGAGCGGCACCCCGCTCCAGCGGCCGATCACGCTCCAGCCTTCGACACAGTCGTGGCGGGTGATCTGGGTGCGGTTGGGCAGCGCCCGCAACGCATCCAGAGAGAACTCCAGCGGCGTTGCCACCAGTCCGCGTACCTGCAACCGGTACTGGCTGAAACCGGTCGCCTTGAGCGCGAGGTACTCGGGCGTCTGCGGATCGATCGAGCCGTTCGGACGGAACACCGGCGAGATCATCGATTCCGGGAATTCCGGCACCAGCCGGTCGCCACTGAGCCAGCGCTGGACGCCCTGACTGACTGGCTCGGCACTGTCGAGCAGATCGACGAACCTGCTGCTGCGCGACAGCGCATCGCAACCGCCGAGCAAACCGACGCCCGCACCCGCGAGCGCGCCGCGCAGCAGTGAGCGCCGCCCGAGCAGAACACGCTCAGTCATGGCCGGACTCCTTGAGGTCGATATTGCCGGGATCGGGCTCGACTCCGTCCGGCGACCGGGGATAACGCACGCGAAAACGCCCGGTGATCATCGAGCGCATTTCGTTGATTGGCCCCGCATGGAACACCATCACCACGTGTACCAGCGCGAACAGCACGAACAGCGCCATCGCGACGAAATGCAGGGTACGCGCCGCCTGCCGGCCACCCACCAGATCGATGAAGCCACCGAGCACCGGTCCCATCTGCGGCGACATCGACAGGCCGGTGAGCACGATCAGCGGCGTCAGCACGAAGATCACGCCGAGGTAGGCGAGTTTCTGCAGCGGGTTGTAGCGCATGGCCGCCTCACCGACCGGATGGCGGAAGCGCAGGTGGTCCAGTGCCGTCGCCGGCAACTCGCGCCAATCTCCGCGGCGCATCGACAGGTCGCGGCTCAGATGACGACTGGCGACCGACCACAGCAGGTAGACGGTACCGTTGACGACCCACAACCACGCGAAGAAAAAGTGCCAGCGCCGCCCCACGGCCAGCGAGCGGATGTCCGGAATCGTCGCCCAGCTCGGAAAGCCGCGCGCACCGGGTCGGTGCGTGACCGGGTTGGCGGAAACCCCGAGTAAGCCGGTGGTATCGAAGCGTCGCTCGCCCACCAAGGTGATGCCGCGTTGCCGACCATCGGCGAGGCGTTCGCCGCGCATCGCCAGCAACGGCCGCTCGAACGTCGCAGCCTGGCCCCAGTACAGCGCCGGATGCGCGTTGAAGATCTGCAGCCCGCTGCCGATCATGGCGAGCATGCATGCCAGGTTGATCCAGTGCATCCAGCGCAGCGGCCAGCGATGCCGCAGCACCATGCGCTGCGCCCTCGCCCGTTGGCCGACGAGGAAAGTTTCCATGTCGGGATTTGACGACATCTGGCGACCTCCCGGTTTCCACGGGAGCGTACTCCGTTTGTGGTTGGTTACCGGGAGCCGCAGGGCTGCGAGTCCGGGAAGGCCGCTGCCACCGCGAAGTCGTGGCTCGCCTGCCTTGCCGAGGTGGAACATGGCCTGTCTGCACCCACCGTGGTCACGCGGGAACCACCCGCGGCCGGGCGCCGGCCGAACACAGCCGGACCATGGCACGCACGACGGCGATGCACGCTGACCGTCCAAACGAACCGGTGAGTGGTGAGCGGAGGGGGAGCGACCCCCAGAAGCCATCAGACCGCTCCGGATCGCGCAAGGCGAGCGTCCCGGGGCAGCAGCGCACAGGCGGGTGCCGCAGGTCGACACCATCGCAACTCGGAATGCACCGGTGGACCAGCTGCGCCCGGGATCGAAGCAACAGTATTGCGGGCCGTCGGCGAGGGAGCCGCGGCAGGCCAAATCATCCAGCCGGCGCTAAGATCATCGCGAAGTCGCGCCCCCGGCGGCAGGATGGAACCACACCATGGGCCACTGGATCGAACTGGACACCGCGCAGGGCGCGATCGCCGCCTGGCGCGCCGCCCCCACCGGCGCCTCGGGCGCCGCGGTAGTGGTCGTGCAGGAGATCTTCGGCGTCAATTCACATATCCGCAGTGTGGTGGACCGCTTCGTCCAAGCGGGTTTCACGGCGCTCGCACCGGCCCTGTTCGACCTGGTCGAACCCGGCGTGCAACTCGGCTACGACGGACCCGGCGTCGCCAAGGGCCGCGCGATGACGGCTGCGCTGGGCTTCGACCGCGCGGTCGCGCTGGTCGAGGCCGCCGCCAAACTGCTGCGACTCGAAGGGCTGCGCACCGGCGTGGTCGGCTTCTGCTGGGGCGGCAGCATCGCGTTCCTCGCCAACACCCGCCTCGGCCTGCCGGCGGTCAGTTACTACGGCGGCCGCACCGTGCCCTTCCTGGACGAACCCGCGCGCGCGCCGATGCTGTTCCATTTCGGTGAGCGCGACACGATCATCCCTGCCGACGCGGTCGCCGCCCACCGCGACAAGCAGCCCGGCGCGTACATCCATGTGTATCCGGCCGGCCACGGCTTCAACTGCGACGCCCGCACCGATTTCGACCGCGCCAGCGCCGACCTGGCGTGGCAACGCACCACCGCCTTCCTCGAAGAGGCCCTGAAATGAACGCCTGGCACCTGCATCCACAACTGGCCGACGACACCCATCCGGTCGCCCATTGGTCGCTGTGCGAAGTGCGGCTGATGGATGATGAAAACCACCCGTGGCTGATCCTGGTCCCGCGCATCGACGGTGCGGTCGAACTGATTGATCTGGATGCAGCGCAGCAGGCTGAACTGACGCGGGAAATCGCCCGCGCCAGCCGCGCTCTGCAGGTGGCATTCAAACCGCAAAAGCTCAACGTCGCATCGCTGGGCAACCTGGTTGCGCAGCTGCACGTGCACGTGATCGCGCGTTTCGAACACGACATCGCCTGGCCGCGCCCGGTGTGGGGCATGGCGTCGGCGCAGCCGTACTCGCCTGAAGCCCTGGTGCGACGGATCGAACGCCTGCAGGCCGCGTTGAACGCGTGATCGCGCCCAGCGCCGCCGACCGGATCCGCCCGCTCGCCGACGACGCATGGTTGATCGAGCTGGGCGACGTGGCCGATGGCGGCAGCATCGACGACCAGACCACGATGCGCGTGCATGCACTCGCCGCCGCGATACGCATCGCGGCGCCACGCTGGGTGCGCGACACCGTGCCGGCGTACGCCAGCCTCGGTGTGTTCTTCGACGTCGAACTGGTGGGCGCGTCCGACGCGCGCGACTGGCTGTTGCACACGTGGTCGCAGCTGGCGGAGGCGGCGCCTGCGGATGACCCCGCCTGCATCGTCGAGGTACCCGTCCTGTACGGCGGCGACGCCGGCCCGGATCTGGCAACGGCCGCGGCCGAACTGGGGCTGACGGCCGACGACCTCGCGCGACGCCACGCCGCCGGGATCTACCGCGTCGCGATGATCGGCTTTGCGCCGGGGTTCCCGTACCTGTCGGGACTCGACCCGGCACTGTCTTTGCCCCGGCTGGCGAGCCCACGCACGCAGGTGGCGGCGGGCAGCGTCGCGATCGGTGGCGCCCAGACCGGCATCTACCCGCGCGAAAGTCCCGGCGGCTGGCGCCTGCTCGGACGCACCCCACTGCGCCTGTTCGACCCGCTGCGCGACCCACCCGCGTTGCTGGCGCCCGGGGACCGCGTGCGCTTCCGCGCCGTCGACGCCGCTACGTTCGCGCGCCTGCAACGCCACGCATGAACCTGCGCGTGCTCGCTGCGGGACCGCTGACCACCGTCCAGGATCTCGGCCGCAACGGCTGGCGCCACGTCGGAGTCGCCCGCGGCGGCGGCCTCGACCCCCACGCGGTGGCGGTGGCCAACTGCCTCGTCGGCAATGCGGAGGCCGCCGCGGTGCTCGAGATCACCGTGCATGGCCCCAGCCTGCAGCTGCTGCAACCGACGCGGCTGGCGATCTGCGGTGCGCAGGTGGCGGCTCGGTTCGAGGACGAGAGCGGCGAATCCAGCCCCGTCCCGGGTGGTCGCCGCGTCGACCTGCCGCCAGGGACCCTGCGCCTGGGCGCGATTCGTGGCGGCCTGCGTGGCTGGATGGCGTTTGCCGGCGGCATCGACGTGCCGGTGGTCCTCGGCAGCCGCAGCACCGACCTGGGTGGCGGCTTCGGCGGCCACGAGGGTCGCGCGCTGCGCCGCGGCGACAGGCTGTCGCTGCTCGGCCAATCGCGCCCTCGACCTGGCGGTACTGCCACCACCACCCCGTGGTGGGTGGATGCGGGCGATCACGATCCCGACGCGCCGGTGCGCTTCGTCGCCTCCGGCCATCCTGCGGCTGCGCGGTTCGCCGCTGCGCAGTGGCACGTTGATCCGCACAGCAACCGCCAGGGCCTTCGGCTGCAAGGCAATGGAATTCCCGTCGCTGGCACTGACCTGCTTTCGGCCGCGGTGGCGCCCGGTACGCTGCAATTGCCCCCGGACGGCCAGCCGATCGTCCTGTTGGCCGACGCACAGACCGTCGGGGGCTATCCGCGGCTGGGCTACGTCATTGCCGCCGACCTGCCGCGACTGGCGCAAGCCCGACCGGGAACAGCGCTGCGGTTCCAGGCCGTCGCTGCATCCGCCGCGCAAGCGCTGACGCGAAAGCACCGGGCGGCGCTGGCGCGGTTGCGTTACGCGATCGCCGACCGTCTGCTCTGATCGTCCGACGACAGGCACGTTGCGGGCGACGGCGCGATTGCCTAGGCTCGGCGGGCATCCTCAGGAGATCCGCCCATGCGACCGTTGCTGCCACCGCTACTGCTTGCCCTCGCCCTCAGCGCCGCCTGCCAGCGTGCGCCGCAACCCGCAGCAGCCGCACCGGTCGCCGTGGCAACGCCAGCCATCGCTGCGCTGCAGCCAGCCATCGACGCCTTCGTCGACGGCTACTTCCAGCGCTTCCCGACCTTCGCCGCCAACGCCGGCAAGCATGAGTTCGACGGCAAGCTGCCCGACTACAGCCCCGCCGCGCTGACGGCCACGATCGACTGGCTGCACCAGCAGCGCAACGCGATCGCCACGTTCGCCGACGGGTCGCTCGAACCCACCCAGCGATACCAGCGCGACTATGCGCTGGCGGTCATCGATGGCCAGCTGTTCTGGCTGGAGGATTCGGGCTTCCCGACCCACAACCCGGCGTTCTACACCGGCGACCTGTCGCCGAGCATGTACCTGACCCGGCCCTACGCCCCGCTGCCGCAGCGCATGGCCGCCTTCGCCACCTACCAGGAGGCGCTGCCCGCGTTCGTCGCGCAGATTCAGGCCAACCTCAAGGCGCCACTGCCCGCCAGTTACATCGATTACGGCGTGGGCGTGTTCGGCGGGCTGGCGGATTTCTTCCGCAGCGACGTGCCCAAGGCATTCGCCGACGTCGACGACCCCGCGCTGCAGCTGCGCTTCAAGGCCTCCAACGCGAAGGCGATCGCCGCCGTCGCCGGCCTGTCCGACTGGCTCAAGGCGCAGAAGCCGCAGGCCACCCAGGACTATGCGATCGGTGCGGACCGCTTCGCGAAGATGCTCGCCGCCACCGAACGCGTCGACATTCCGCTGGACCAACTCAAGGCCGCCGGTGTGGCCGACCTGGCGCGTAACCGGCTGGCGCTGGAAGCGGCGTGCGCGCAGTTCGCGCCCGGCCGGACGCTCAACCAGTGCGTCGACAAGGTGTCGGCCAACAAGCCTGAAGGCGGCGCGGTCGAAGGCGCGCGCAGGCAGTTGGCCGGGCTGCGCCAGTTCCTCATCGACAAGGACCTGGTGACGATCCCGGGTCCGGAACTGGCGAAGGTCGAAGAGGCGCCGCCGTTCAACCGCTGGAACTTCGCCTACATCGAGATCCCCGGTCCGTTCGAGAAGAACCTGCCGTCGGTGTATTACATCGCGCCGCCGGACCCGACCTGGCCCAAGGCCGAACAGCTCGCCTACGTGCCCGGCAAGGCCGACCTGCTGTTCACCTCCGCGCACGAGGTATGGCCGGGGCATTTCCTGCAGTTCCTGCACGCCAACCGGGCACAGTGGTCGTTCGGCCAGTTGTTTGTCGGCTACGCGTTCGCCGAGGGCTGGGCGCACTACACCGAAGAGATGATGTTCGATGCCGGCGTCGACGGCGCAACGCCCGAGGTCCATATCGGCCAACTGAGCAACGCGCTGCTGCGCAACGTGCGGTTCCTGTCGGCGATCGGCCTGCACACGGGCGGCATGACGGTGGCGCAGTCGGAGCAGATGTTCCGCGAGCAGGCCTTCCAGGATCCGGGCAATGCCCGCCAGCAGGCGGCGCGCGGCACGTACGACCCCGCGTACCTCAATTACACGCTGGGCAAGCTGATGATCATGCAGCTGCGCGAGGATTGGACCCGCGACCACGGTGGCCGCAGCGGCTGGAAGGCGTTCCACGACCAGTTCCTGGGCTACGGCGGCCCGCCGATCCCGTTGGTGCGCGCGCAGATGCTCGGCGGCAAGCCCGAGGCGAAGCTCTGGTCGGCGCCGGCATCGGCCAAGGTCCCGGCCGTCCCGACCTCCACGCCGCCGGCCGCACCTGATGAAGCGGCACCCCCGGCAGCGCCGGCCAGCCACTGACGACGCATGCCGAGGATCGACTTCAACTGCGACCTCGGCGAAGGCTGCGGCAACGACGCCGACATCATTCCCCACCTCAGTTCGGCCAGCATCGCCTGTGGCGGCCATGCCGGCGACGACGCGACCATGCGCGCAACGCTGCGACTGTGCCGCGCGCATGGCGTGTCCGCCGGGGCCCACCCCGGCTACGCCGACCGCGGCGGGTTCGGGCGGCGCGAACTGGCGCTGTCGATCGATGACATCGGCGTGCTGGTGCACACGCAACTGGCCAGGCTCGCGGCGATCGCCGAGGACGAAGGCGTGCGCCTGCAGCACGTCAAGCCGCACGGCGCGCTGTACAACCTGGCCGCGCGCGACCGCGCCGTCGCCGACGCGATCGCCGCGGCGGTGGCGAACTTCGACGCCACCCTGATCCTGTTTGGGCTGTCGGGCTCGGCGCTCACTGCCGCCGGCAGCGCGGCGGGCCTGCGCGTCGCCCACGAGGTGTTCGCCGAACGCGGCTACGGCAACGACGGCCGGCTGCTGCCGCGCGGCACGCCCGGCGCGGTGAGCGAGTCGCTGGAGGCCGCCGTCGAACAGGCGCGCTCGCTCGCCACCACCGGCGCGGTGACCACCGTCGATGGCCGTCGGATCGAGCTGCGCGCCGACACGCTGTGCCTGCACGGCGACCGCGGCGATGCGGCCTTGTTCGCACGGTCGGTGCGGCGCGCCCTGGAAGCGGACGCGGTGCGCATCGTGGCCGTTGGAGCGACGCCATGAATTATTGGCCGCTGCTCGGCATCGCGTGGGTCGTCGCCGGCTTCGTGCTGCGTCGCAACCCGGTGATCGTGGTGGTCAGTGCCAGCCTGGTCAGCGGCCTGGCGGCGGGCAAGTCGTTGCCGGAACTGCTCGCCCTGATCGGCAACAGCTTCGTCTCCAACCGCGCGTTGCTGCTGTTCGCATTGACGCTGCCGACCATCGGCCTGCTCGAGCGCGCAGGCCTGCGCGAGCACGCGCATGCGTGGATCGGCCGGCTGCGCGGTCTCACGCTGGCACGGCTGCTGATCGGCTATCTCGGCCTGCGCCAGGTGCTGAGCATGTTCGGGCTGAACAATGTCGGCGGCCACCCGCAGACCGTGCGGCCACTGCTGGCCCCGATGAGCGAGGCCGCCGCTGAGAAACAGGTCGGGCCGCTGGAACATGGCGAACGGCAACGCCTGTATGCACTCGATGCGGCGACCGACAACATCGGCCTGTTCTTCGGCGAGGACGTGTTCGTGGCGATCGGCGCGGTGTTGCTGATCCAGGGGTTCTATGCCGAGCATGGGATCGTGCTCGAGCCGCTGCAGATCGCGCTGTGGGCGATCCCGACCGCGATCGCCGCCTTCGTGATCCACGCGATCAGGATCACCTTGTTCCAGCGCGCTTTGGTGCGACGGGTCGCACAGAAGACGGAGGCCCCGCGTGCTGCGGGTTGAGTATTTCTACGCCGTACTGGCGGCGTTCCTGCTGTACACCGGATGGCGCAACCTGCGCGACCGGCGCCATGCACATGCCGGTTTCTGGGGCCTGCTGGCGCTGCTGTTCGCCGCGGGCAATACCGTGCTGGCGGCGACCAAAGCCGGGGACCCGCGTCCGGCGCAGCTCGCCGGCGCCGGCGTGATCGCGCTGGCGTTGCTGGCCACGCACATGCGCCGTGAGCACGTCGCCGAAGCGCCCGAGGCGCAGCGGCGTGCATCGGCGCTGCGGCACGGGCACTGGCTGTTCGTGCCGGCCCTGCTGATCCCGCTGGTCACGGTGCTGGTGGCGCTGTTCGGCGCCAAGATCCGCTTCGGCGCGTCGCCACTGTTCGGCGAAGGCAGCATCACCCTGATCGGGCTGGCGCTGGCGAGCGTGCTGTCGGCATTGCTGGCGATCATCGTCACCCGCGAGCGCCCCATCCAGGTGGCCAACGAGGGGCGACGCCTGCTGGATGCCATGGGCTGGGCCGCGCTGCTGCCGCTGGTACTGGCAACGCTTGGCGGTGTATTCGCCGCCAGCGGCGTTGGCGAGGCGATCGCATCGCTGGTGTCGGCGGTGATCCCGGCCGACAGCCGGCTGGCGTGCGTGCTGGCTTACGGACTGGGAATGGTGGCGTTCACCGCCATCATGGGCAACGCGTTCGCCGCCTTCCCGGTGATGACCGCTGGCATCGGCCTGCCGCTGCTGATCCGGCAGCACGGCGCTGATCCGGCGATCCTCGGCTCACTCGGCATGCTCACCGGCTATTGCGGGACGCTGATGACGCCGATGGCCGCGAACTTCAACCTGGTGCCGGCCGCGTTGCTGGAGCTCGACGATCCCAACGCCGTGATCCGCGCGCAGTTGCCGACCGCGATCCCGCTACTGCTGGTGAACCTGATGCTGATGTACGGGCTGGTATTCCGCTGAGCGCGCGCCGCACGGCCGTCTCCGACGACGCCCGGACGGCGGTTGGCGATATCGCCCGGGCCTCGCCGCATGCCGGGATGACGACGACGCCCCTGCCCGCCGTCATCGGCCGCTACCGGCAGGCTTACGCCGGCGCCCATGCCCAGCCGTCATCACCCACTGCCGCGGCACCTACAATGCCGCCATGCTTCCGATGACCTTGCCCACGGTGCTGCTGACCGGCTTCGAACCCTTCGGCGGCGAAGCCGGCAATCCGAGCTGGGACGCCGTGCAGGCGCTCGACGGTGAATGCATCGCCTCCCATCGCGTTGTCGCGCGCTGCCTGCCGGTCGCGTTCGGCGCCTCGCTCGACGCGCTGCGTGAGGCCATCGACGAACTCGGCCCGGCGTTGGTGCTGTGCGTGGGCCAAGCCGGCGGCCGCGCCCAGCTGTCGCTGGAGCGCGTGGCCATCAACGTCGACGACGCCCGCATCGCCGACAACGCCGGCGCCTGCCCCATCGACGCAGCCGTCGTGGCGGGAGGCCCGACCGCGTACTTCAGCGACCTGCCGATCAAGGCGATGCTGTCCGCATTGCGCGAAGCAGGGATTCCCGCCGAGGTCTCGCAGACCGCCGGGACGTATGTCTGCAACCACGTGTTCTACGGATTGATGCACGCACTGCGCGATGCGGCCGGGGTACGCGGCGGGTTCATCCACATCCCGTTTTCGACCGCACAGGCCGCCGCCCATCTTGGCGCGCCAAGCCTGCCGATCGCCACCGCCAGCCAGGCATTGCGCATCGCCTTGCGGGTGGCGCTGACCACCACCGACGACCTGCGCATCGCCGCCGGCGCCGAACATTGACCCTGGAGAAAATCCCCATGCGTACCTTGCTGTTCGCCGCGCTACTCGCGGCCACTTCGCTTGCCGCCACGCTGCCGGCACAAGCCGGCCTGTTCGAAAAGAAGCCGGAGACCTCCGCGCAGGAAGCCGAGCAAGCCAAAATGAATGCCGTGACGATCTGGGTCGACGCGACCTGGGGCTTCCGCAACCAGGGCTCGGCCAATTCGCTCAACCGCGCGCACCAGGCCTTCGCCAAGTACGGCTACCGGGTCACCAGCGTTGATCCCTATATCGAGAACGGCGATCTGCAGGGATTCTTCGTGACCTACCAGAAGCCTTGACTGGCCTGCCAATCAATCGAGCGCTTCCGTTACCTAGGTTAAGGACGAGGCGCCGCAGCGCCGCAGCGACGCCGCCAATGCCGCGGCGATCAAGCCGACCCGGGACCTGGTCAGGTCCGGCGGGCGTTGGGCTGTCGACACAAAAAAAACGCCGGGATCGCCCGGCGTTTTTTATTTCATTGCGTCACGGACGAATCAGTCGAGCAACTCGGTGTGCTCGAAGCCCGGCGCGAGCGTCACATGGTGGACCCAGACGCCGCCATTGCCATCCGACTTGGCCCAGACCTCGTCGAACACGCCCTTGCGGATCCGCATGCCCATCGGGTTTTCGCCGGCCATCGCACTGCTCGGCTTGCCGTGCGGCTTGCCGCCGCCACCGGAGCCGGTGCCGTAGCTGTTGTAGCTATCGAGATGGCCATAGATGAGCTGCAACTGGTCGTAGTCATGCTGGTTCGGACGCGTGCTGGTCGGCGACGACGAATAGTCCATGCAGGTGTTCTGGGTGGATCCGTCCTCGCTGGTATGGCCCAGCCCAAACAGATGACCGACCTCCTGGCACATGACGTGGTCACGCTCGTCCTGCACCGCGAACGACGATGCATAACTGTCGTTCATCTTGGCCGTGCCCTGGGTGATGTGGCCGCTGCTGTCGATGTTGATCGACGCCAGCCCCAACCAGCCGTTGTTGCCATAGGACGCATTGCACACGCGGATCTGGCCGGTGACGGACGGGCAACGCTTGCGCGTGTTGGAGCTGTCGTCACTGCCGGTCACGGTCAGCTCCAGCGCGGTGGATTTCGACCAGTCGGTCATCGTTTGTGCCAGCTCGCCGTCCCAGTCCGGCGTGGTGCTGTCGACCACCTGCAGCGGGAAGTTCTGCGCAGTGCGCGCCCAGTGGTAGTTGTTCCAGCTGTGCGTGGCGCTGGCGGTGACCGCGACGGTAAACAGGGCGGCAGCGCCGACGACGCTGAGCGCAAGACGGTTGAATTTCATGATTTTGGTTATCCCCGAAGAATTGGAAGATGGGCAGTGCGATGCCCCAAGAGCGACGGCGCGAAGGCGCCGTCACTGGCTAAACCTAAGATGAATTACTCATCGAGTCACGCCGCATGGCACAAACGCTGATCTTCCAGTGTGCTATGGCGCCCCCATTGCAAGCCCAACGAGGCGTTCGGCAAAAGCAGGACAACCCGGGTCGCCGGATACTTTCACCGGGGTCAAAACCGCGGTGACGACATCGAGGCCATCCAACCTTCGCGGGCGCTCGCTTGGGAACAAGGTACGGCTCCCCGCACGCGGGCTCAGGTGCGCGGCAGGGTGACCCCGGTCTGGCCCTGGTACTTGCCGCCGCGGTCCTTGTAGGAGGTCTCGCAGACCTCGTCGGACTGGAAGAACAGCATCTGCGCCACGCCTTCGTTGGCGTAGATGCGCGCTGGCAACGGCGTGGTGTTGCTGAATTCCAGGGTGACGTGGCCTTCCCACTCGGGTTCCAGCGGCGTCACGTTGACGATGATCCCGCAGCGCGCATAGGTGCTCTTGCCCAGGCACACCACCAGGGTGTCGCGCGGGATGCGGAAGTACTCGACGGTGCGCGCCAGCGCGAACGAGTTCGGCGGAATGATGCAGACGTCGTTCTCGACGTCGACGAAGCTGCCAGGGTCGAAATGCTTCGGGTCGACGATCGTCGAGTTGATGTTGGTGAAGATCTTGAACTCGCGCGAGCACCGCACGTCGTAGCCGTAGCTGGACGTGCCGTAACTGACGATGCGCTCGCCGCCCGCGGCGTGCTTGACCTGGCCGGGCTCGAACGGCTCGATCATGCCCTGCTCCTGCGCCATGCGGCGGATCCAGCGGTCTGACTTGATGCTCATGCGGTGTCCCGGAATGCGTGGAGGCTGCTGTGCGTATGTAGGGCGCCGCGGCCGAAGCCGGCGATTGTAAGCGCACGCCGTTGCCGGCGCCCCGGGCCCCGCGCGGCCGCTC
>JBBRWW010000002.1:0-73494 GCA_038248955.1 Lysobacterales bacterium | reverse complement strand
TCACCTGCGCACACTGTCAAAGATCTTCGGAACCGGCCTCAGCGCCTTGTCCCGTACCCGACCTCAAAGCCGTCGAGTGAGCCGCACATCTTACAGCAGATTCCGAGTCCGTCAACACCTCGTGAAATCTTTTTCTGCTGCTTCCCCCGTCGACTTCGGCCGTTGTTCCGGTCCGGTCAGCGGGGCCGCGCATTATGCAGATCCCGCTGGCACTTGGGAAGCCCTTTCGCGAATTCTTTTTGCAGCGGTTTCGCCCGTTCAGCCAGGGCGCGCTTCGCGCAGGCTTGACGCCTCCATGGCCTGTCACCGAGTGTTCGCGGTGACCCCCACCCGGAAAGCACCCATGACCACGTCCAAGATCCTGCTTGCCTGCTTGAGCGTGTTGCTGGCGGGATGTGCGTCGGGCGCGCCGTGGGTCGAGATCGGCGGCCAGCGCTACGCCGTCGAGGTCGCGGACAACGATGCGGAGCGGTCACGCGGATTGATGTTCCGCGACGAGATGGGCGCCGATCGCGGCATGCTCTTCGTGCATGAGCGCGAGGAGCCGCAGGCCTACTGGATGAAGAACACCCGGATCCCACTGGACATCCTGTATTTCGACACCGCGAAGCGGCTGGTGTCGCAGCAGCGCGACGTGCCGCCGTGCTCGCTTGGCGATCGGTGCCCTCCCTACCCGAGCAACGCGCCGGCCCGTTATGTGCTGGAACTCAATGCCGGCGAAGCCGCGCGGCTGGAGCTTGCCGATGGTGCGACGCTGCAATTCGGACCAGGCGTCGCAGCACCATAGGGATATCGGCCGCGGTGATATCGGCGCCGGCCCTACAGTTCCATCATCTCGAAATCGTCCTTGGTGACCCCGCAGTCCGGACAGGTCCAGCTGTCGGGGATGTCATCCCAGCGCGTACCGGGGGCGATGCCCTCTTCCGGCAGGCCCTCGGCCTCGTTGTAGATGAAGCCGCAGACGACGCACATCCAGTTGCGGTACACGGTGATCGCGGCGGTGTCGGACATGGGCGGATAATGGCTGGATGAGTGATCGCCATTGTCACACCCCGCCTGTGCGCACGGAACCCACGAACCTGAATCCCCAGCCACGCGGCCTCTACGCGATCACGCCCGACGAAGCCGATACCGAGCGGCTGCTGGTTCGCGTCGCCGCCGTACTGGAATCGGGCGCCACCTGGCTGCAATACCGCAACAAGACGGCCGACCGTCGCCTGCGCGAGCAGCAGGCGCGGGCATTGCAGCCACTGTGCCGGCGCCATGGCGCGGCGCTGGTGATCAATGACGACTGGCGCCTCGCCGCAGCCATCGGCGCCGATGGCGCGCACCTGGGTCCAGACGATGGCGAACTGGCCGTCGCACGCCAGGCGCTCGGCAGTGGCGCCATCCTGGGTGCATCGTGCTACGACAACCTCGATCTGGCGTGGGCAGCGCGCGACGACGGCGCGAGCTACGTGGCGTTCGGCGCCTTCTTTACGTCCCCGACCAAGCGCCTGGCCCGCCGCGCGTCACTGGACCTGCTGCGCGACAGCGCGGCGCTCGGCTTGCCGCGAGTGGCCATCGGCGGCATCACCCCGGACAATGCACGACCCCTCGTGGCCGCCGGCGCCGACCTGCTCGCCGTCATCAGCGGGGTGTTCGACGCTCCGGACCCGGCCGCCGCGACCCGCGCCTACCTGGCCTGCTTCACCCCAACCATCCTGGGAATTCCGAATCCATGAACACCGATCGCTCGCATGCCCTGTTCGCCCGCGCCGAGCAGTTGCTGCCCGGCGGCGTCAATTCGCCGGTACGCGCGTTCAAATCGGTCGGCGGCGAGCCGTTCTTCGCCCAGCGCGCGCAGGGCCCTTACCTGTTTGACGTCGATGGCAACCGCTACATCGACTATGTCGGCTCGTGGGGCCCGATGATCGCCGGCCATGCCCACCCGCAGGTCCTCGAAGCGGTCGCGCGCACGATGCGCGACGGCCTCAGCTTCGGGGTGCCCAACGCGCTGGAAGTGACAATGGCCGAGGCGATCACCTCGATCGTGCCCAGCTGCGAAATGGTGCGGATGGTGAATTCCGGAACCGAAGCGACGATGGCGGCGATCCGGCTGGCGCGCGGCGCCACGGGTCGCGAGCGGATCGTCAAGTTCGAGGGCTGCTACCACGGCCACGGCGACAGCTTCCTGGTCAAGGCCGGCAGCGGCGCGCTGACGCTGGGGCTGCCGAATTCGCCGGGCGTGCCGACCGAACTGGCCGACCTGACGATGACGCTGCCCTACAACGACTTCGACGCGGCGACGGTATTTTTCGATGCGATCGGCGACGAGATCGGCGCGTTGATCATCGAGCCGATCGTCGGCAATGCGAACTGCATCCTGCCGCGCGAGGGCTACCTGCAGCACCTGCGCGAGTTGTGCACCAAACACGGCACGCTGCTGATCTTCGACGAGGTGATGACCGGATTCCGGGTGGCGCTCGGCGGCGCGCAGCAACTGTATGGCGTCACGCCCGACCTGAGCACGTTCGGCAAGATCATCGGCGGCGGCATGCCGGTGGGCGCCTACGGTGGTCGCCGCGACCTGATGCGTCAGATCGCGCCGAGCGGCCCGATCTACCAGGCCGGCACGCTGAGCGGCAATCCGGTGGCGATGGCCGCGGGCCTGGCTACGCTGGACCTGATTGGTGCGCCGGGATTCCACGAGGCGCTGGAACGCAGCACGCATGCGCTTTGCGATGGACTGGAGGCGGCGGCGCGCGATGCCGGCGTGGCGTTCCACACCACGCGCGCGGCGGGCATGTTCGGCCTGTATTTCCGCGAAGGCCCGGTGGAGACCTTCGCCGAGGCGATGGCATCGGACACCGCGCGCTTCAATCGCTTCTTCCACGCAATGCTGGAGCGCGGCGTGTACTTCGCGCCGTCGGCGTTCGAGGCTGGCTTCATGTCGGCCGCGCACGGCGACGCGGAGATCGCCGCCACGATTGGCGCCGCACGCGAGGCGTTCGTGGTGGCAAAAAGCTGAGCCCGGCGCTCCCTGCCCAGCCTGGAAGGTGGGGGAGCCGCGAGCCGATCAGCCGCACTGGAAGTCGACGAGCGCCGCGCGCAGCCGGGCCAGGCCTTCGGCGACATCGGCGTCGGTGATGTTGAGTGCCGGCACGAAGCGCAGCACGTCGGGACCGGCCTGGAGCAGCAACAACCCGTGCTCGATGCAGCGGTCGAGGATGTCCGCGGCCTTGCCGGCATTCCCGGAACGCAATTGCGCGCCGATCATCAGCCCGCGCCCGCGAATTTCGGCGAACAGGCTGAACTCGGCGTCCAGTACCGCCAGCCCCTCGCGGATGGCAGTCGCCTGGCGCTCCACGTTCGCCCGCAGCGCCGGCGACGAGAGCTCGCGCAAGGCCGCCAACGCCACCGCCGCCGCGAGCGGATTGCCACCGAAGGTCGTGCCGTGGCTGCCGAACTGCATCGCCTCGGCGGCGCGCGGGCCGACCAGCATCGCGCCGATCGGGAACCCGCTGCCCAGCGCCTTGGCAAGCGTCACCACGTCCGGCACGACGCCATAGCCGTGGCAGGCGAACAGCTCGCCGGTGCGGCCCATGCCGCACTGGATCTCGTCGAGCATCAGCAATGCGCCATGACGGTCGCACAGCGCGCGCAGGCCGTGCAGGAAAGCCTCCGTGGCTGGGGTGACGCCGCCCTCGCCCTGCACCGGCTCGACCAGCACCGCGCAGACGTCGCCGCCCGCCATGGCCGCCTCGGCCGCGACGAGGTCGTTGAAGTCGCTGTAGCGGAAACCGCCCGGCAGCGGCTCGAAGCCCTCGTGGTATTTCGGCTGCGCGGTCGCGGTGACGGCGGCGAGCGTGCGCCCATGGAAGCCACCGGTGAATGTCAGGATCACCCGCCGGCCCGGCTCGCGACCTTGCCCGGTCGCCCACTTGCGCGCGAGCTTGATCGCGGCCTCGTTGGCCTCGGCGCCGGAATTGCACAGGAACACCCGCTGGGCGAAACGCGACGCGGTGACCAGCGCTTCGGCCAGGCGCAGCGGCGGTTCGCTGACGAACACGTTGCTGGTATGCCACAGCTTTCCCGCCTGCGCGGTCAATGCGGCCACCAATGCCGGGTGTGCGTGACCGAGCGCGTTGACGGCGATACCGGCGCCGAAATCGACATATTCACGACCATCCAGGTCCCACACCCGCGAGCCGATGCCGTGGTCCAGCACGATCCGGCGCGGGCGGTACACCGGCAGGTAATAGCGGTCGACGAGGGCGCGGAGTTCGGCGGTCTGGCTGGTCATCGGCATGCGTGCTGACGGGGAGGCAGCGGCATTTTCGCCGATCCCGGGAACCTGTGCGTCACAATCGCCTCCTCCGGAGGACTCCCATGCGTCTGCTGTTCGACCCGCAACTCAATCCCGCCAGGGACACCGGCTGGCGCCGGACCTGGTTCGACATCATCTACCGCCATGACACGCCGCCATCGCGCAACTTCGACCTGCTGCTGATGGCGATCATCCTGGCCAGCGTGCTGGTGGTGATGGCCGACAGCGACGCCCGGTTCCACGCCCGCCACTCCGACTGGCTGTATCCGCTGGAGTGGATATTCACCGGGTTGTTCACGCTCGAGTACGCGATGCGCCTGGTCGTCGTGAAGCGGCCGCTGCGCTACGCATTGAGCGCCTGGGGAATCATCGACCTGTTGTCGATCCTGCCGACGTACCTGTCAGTGCTGGTGCCCGGCGGCCAGAGCCTGCTGGTGGTGCGCGTCCTGCGGATGCTGCGGTTGTTCCGCATCCTCAAGCTCAGCCACTACGTCGAGGAAAGCGGCTTGTTGATGGGGGCACTGTGGCGAAGCCGCCGCAAACTGCTGGTGTTCCTGAGCGGCGTCATGACGGTGGTGGTGATCTTCGCCGCGTTGATGTACCTGATCGAAGGCCCGGACCACGGCTTCGACAGCATCCCGACCAGCATGTACTGGGCGATCACGACCATGACGACCGTGGGCTACGGCGACATCGTCCCGCAGACCGCATTCGGGCGCTTCACCACCTCCGTACTGGTGCTGATCGGCTATGGCGTGATCGCGGTGCCCACCGGCATCTATACGGCGGAACTCGCGGGCGGCCTGCGCGAGCTGTCGCATGGAGCCGGCCCTACCGACCGGCGCGGTTGTCCACACTGCGCGCTGGAGGGGCACGATCCGGCTGCGATGTTCTGTCGCCGCTGCGGCCATGCACTGCCGGTTCCGATGGGTTGAGAGCGGCGGGTCCATGCGCCGCGGCGGCGGCCGCACCGCTTACCAGATGCCGGTATTGGCCATCGACAGCCAGGGTTCGGTCGGTGCCAGGGCCTCGCCCTTCTGCAGCAATTCGATCGAAATCAGGTCGGGCGAGCGCACGAACGCCATGTGGCCGTCGCGCGGTGGCCGGTTGATGGTGATGCCCATCGACTGCAGGTGTTCGCAGGTCGCATGGATGTCGTCGACGGCGAATGCCAGATGGCCGAAGTTGCGCGCGCTGCCGTATGCCTCGTCGTCGTAGTTCCAGGTGAGTTCGACCTCGGCCTCGGGGTTCTCCGGCGCGCCCAGGTACACCAGCGTGAATCGGCCCTGCGGGTAGTCCTTGCGCCGGGTCTCGACCAGGCCCAGACCATCGCGGAAGAACGTCATTGATGCGTCGAGGTCGCGGACGCGGACCATTGCATGCAGGTATTTCATGGTTCGGATGTCTCCAGTTCGTTGTCGGGACGGCGGTCAGCCAGCGGCTTCAGGCATCGAGAAACAGGTCGGGCAGCAACGGCTGGCCCGGATCGACGGCGTAGCGGCTGAAGTCGTCCACCCCCGCAGCGGACAGGATCTCATCGTCGATCAGGAACTGCCCGGCGAAACCGGCCGCCGACCGTACCAGGATCGCGTGCGCGGCGTCGGCGACGATCGCCGGAGTGCGGCAACGCGACAGCTCCACGCCCGGGATCATGTTGAGTGCGTCGGTGGCGATGATCGTGCGTGGCCATAGCGCATTGACGGCCACGCCCCGCGGGCCGAACTCCGCCGCCAAACCAATCGTGACGAAGCTCATGCCCATCTTCGCCAGGGTGTAGGCGGTATGCGGCGCCCACCACTTCGGATCGAGGTTCGGTGGCGGCGCCAGCGACAGGATGTGCGGATTGGGCGCCTGCAACAGGTACGGCAGGCAGGCCTGCGCGCACACGAAGCTGCCGCGCGCATTGACCTGCTGCATCAGGTCGTAGCGCTTGATGGGCGTGTCGAGCGTGCCGCGCAGCCAGATCGCGCTGGCGTTGTTGACCAGGATGTCGATACCGCCAAACAGGTCGACGGTCGCGGCGACCGAGGCGCGTACCTCGTCCTCCTCGCGGATGTCGCACTTCAGCGCAAGCGCGCGGCCGCCCGCGGCCTCGACCTCGGCGGCGACGCTGTGGATCGTGCCGGCCAGCTTCGGGTTGGCAACCGACGATTTCGAGGCAATGGCGATGTTGGCGCCGTCGCGCGCGGCGCGCAGCGCGATCGCGCGGCCGATGCCGCGGGAGGCACCGGTGATGAACAGGGTCTTGCCGGACAGGGTGGTCATGGGTTGGCCTGGTCAGGAGGGGCGTGCAGGGAATGCGGCGCATCGCGCGCAAGCAGCGTCCGGACAGCCCGCTCAGCGCGCCGGCGTTCGCTAGGGCTTGGGCCCTTGGCCTTCATTGTCTTCCCACTTAAGCAGGCGGCGCGTTACGAAGCGGTAGACCGGCTTGCCGGTGACGAACCACAGCTCGCGCACCCACGAGTGCCGCCTGAGCACGCGCCGTTCGACGGGCGTCAATGCCTCGCGGCAGTAGGTGCGCTTGTGCTTGAGCAGGTGGCGCAGGTCCTCGCGCGCGAGCAGGCGCATCCAGCGCGAGCGAGGATCACCGCGGGTGGCCAGCTGGAAGTCGATGATCGCCGGCGTGCCGTCAGTCAGCACCAGCCAGTTCGCTTCCTTGGCGAGGTCGTTGTGGGCCAGGCCGCGCCGATGCAGCCGTTGCAGCAGGCGCCGCGCCTGCTGGAAGTAGGCGCGATCGCCGTGCGGCGGGCGCTGGTACATCGCATCCCCGGCCATGTAGCTGCGATCCAGCCGCCGACCGTCCCAGCGCAACAGTTGCGGGGTCGCCGCCAGGCCATCGACCGTGCGCAGCGCCCGGGCCTCGCGCCGCGCCAGCCACCAGGCCGGCAGCCGAAGCCACCACGGTACGTGGCCCAGGTCACGGCGCACGAACAGGCCGCTGGCATCGCGCATCAGCGCGATGCGGCCAAAGCTGTCGGCCTTGAGTGCGGCGACTTCGATCGCGCTGGTTTCAGGAACGTGGGCCATCGACGCAGTTTACGGACAAGGCCATGGCGACTGCGACCAGCGGCGCGTTGGCGCTGCCTATAATCGAGCCATGGAACCCGCCTGGATCGAGAGCACGACCGCATGGGTCGGCGCGCACCCCACCGCTGCCGGTGCGCTGATCTTCCTGGTCGCGTTCTGCGATGCGCTGGTGATCCTGGGCATCCTCGTGCCGGCGTTGCCGCTGCTGCTCGCCGCTGGCGCGCTGGTCGGCCTGGGGCACGTCAACGGCCCGTATGCGCTGGTGTGTGCGGCATTGGGGGCATTCCTGGGTGACGGCCTGAGCTACTGGATCGGCCACCGCTGGGGGCCGCAACTGCGGCAGCGCTGGCCGTTCTCGCGCTATCCGCAATGGCTGGACCGGGGCGAGTCGATGTTCCGCCGCCACGGCGCCAAGAGCATCGTGATCGCGCGTTTCGTCGGCACCGTGCGGCCGTTCGTGCCGGCGATCGCCGGGATGCTGCACATGCCACTGCGCCGCTACGCGCTGCCCAGCCTGGCGGCCTGCATCGCGTGGTCGGCGGTGTTCCTCGGCCCCGGCTGGGTGCTGGGGGCGTCCTACGACGCGGTGGCCGCGGTCGCCGACCGGCTGGTGTTGGTCTTGCTGACCTTGCTGGCTGCGATCGCGCTGGTCTGGGCGTGCGTCTTGTACACGTGGCGCTGGTTCGCCGTGCACGCCGACAGTTTGCTGGCGCGAGCGCTGGCGTGGACGCGCGCGCACCCGCGCCTGGGCCGTTACGCTGCTGCCCTCATCGACCCCAATCGGCCGGAATCGCCGTCGCTGCTGCTGCTGGCGGTGTGCCTGCTCGGAATCAGCTGGGCGTGGTTTTCGTTGCTGGCCTCGCTGCTGGCCAGTGGCGGACCGCTGGCGCTGGACCACCGCATCCACGATTTCATGTGGACCCTGCGCAACCCGCTCGCCGACCGGATGATGGCCGCGCTGGCGAGCCTCGGCGACTTCGCGGTGCTGGGTCCCGCGGCGGCGGTGGCGCTGGCCTACCTGTTATGGCGACGGCGCTGGATGGCGGCGGCGCACTGGCTGGCCGCGCTGGTGTTCGGGTTGGCGCTGACCGCGTTGCTGGGAGCGGCGATCGACATGCCACGCCCGCCGACTGCGCCGGCCGGCTTTGGCTTTCCCTCGGTCGCGGTGACGATGACCACGATCACGTTCGGTTTTTTCGCCGTCCTGATCGCGCGCGAGTTGCCCGGCCGCCGGCGCGTATGGCCTTACCTGCTGGCCGGCGTGGTGACGACGGTGGTGGGCTTCGCGCGGCTCTATCTGGGCGCGCACTGGCCCAGCGACCTGGTCGGCGGCACCCTGTTCGGCATCCTGTGGCTGTTGGCGCTGGGCTTTGCGTACCGTCGCCACGTTGCGCGCGCGCTGTGGATGCGGCCGCTGGCATGGTCGTTTTACGGCGTCTTCGCGCTGGCGGCGTTGTGGCATGCGCCGCGCGCGGCCGATCCGCTGCTGGCGAAATTTGCGGTGGCCGTGCCGACCACCACCCTCGCCGCGGATGGCTGGTGGCGACGCGACTGGGCCAGCCTGCCCGACCGGCGCGCCGAAGCCGACATCCGCCGGCGCTGGCCGCTGGACCTGCAGGTGGCCGGTTCGCTGGCGCCGCTGCAGGCCGTGCTCCAGGCACAGGGCTGGCGCGCCCAGCCACAGGCCGACTGGGTGGCGACACTGGGCCTGCTCGATGACAACACGCCGATGCGCGACCAGGTGGTGCTGCCGGCCACGCTCGACGCCCAGGCCGAAGCGCTGCTGATGCTGCACGACGGCGAGCAGCCCGGCGAGCTGCATGCCCTGCGCCTGTGGCCCGCGCCGGCGACGCTGGACGACGGCATGCCGCTGTGGCTCGGCAGCACCCAGACGTTGCGCGCGACCCGGTTGTTCGGGGTCGCAACCCTGTGGCAGCCCGAGCCGGACACCGGCCACGCCCATGCCGCGGTGCGTGCAGCGCTGCAATCGTTCCGTGGCGTCGACAGCCCCCACCCCGGCAGTGGCATGCCGGTCTTGCGCATCCGTACGGATGATGTGGCGGCCCGACAGCCACCGCCAGACGCTTCAGGGCAGTAGCGCAAGCACCCGTTCGAGGCGCTCGTGCGGATCGTCGAGCTGCAACAACTGCAGGCGCTGCTCGTCTTCCAGCGGCAGCAGTTCGGCCAGTCGCCACGACACCCAACGGGCATCGTCGAGCAACGCGCTCGGCGCCCTCGTGTGTTCACCACCGAAGCGGTCGATCAGGCTTTGCAGCAGCAACGCCAGCAGGCCGTGCTCGGGCTGCAGCCGCTGCACCGGTTCGGCGTCGCACCAGCGGACGTCCGCGACCTGGCGACCGTTGTCGCGCACCCGCATCCGCTGCACCCGGAACCGCCGCGCGCCACGCACCTGAAGCGTCAGCACGCCGGTGGAATCGCTGCCGAAATCCTCGATCACGGCTTCGGTCCCGACCACCGCGGCCGTCGCCGGCGCACCCGCCTCGGCGCCATCGAGAATCAGGCAGACGCCGAACCCGACGCTGTTGCGGCCGCACTCGCGGACCAGGTCGAGGTAACGCGGCTCGAACACCCGCAGCCCCAGCGACGCGCCGGGCACCAGCACCGTGTGCAGCGGGAAGATACTCAGTGAATCGACCGGCGGCGATTCGACGGGTGGCGTTTGGGTGGCCATGGCCGCCAATCTACCCGCGATCAGGGGTTGCGCAACACGGCATGGAAGCGACGCGGGGCGCCGTCGAAGCCACCGTTGGACATGAACACCACGTGGTCGCCCGGTTGCACGTGCTCGCCCAGCGCGGCGATCAGGCCATCGACGTCGGCCGCGGTGACGCCTTCGCCGCGCAGGTTGGCGATCACCTTGCCGGCATCCCAGGCCAGTTCCGGGCGCTGCAGGAACACCACCAGGTCGGCGCCATCCAGTGACGGCGCCAGGGCGTCGGCATGCGCGCCCAGGCGCATCGAATTGCTGCGCGGCTCCATCGCCACGACGATGCGGGCGCCCCCGACGCGGGCGCGCAGGCCCGCCAGGGTGGTCGCGATTGCGGTCGGATGGTGGGCGAAGTCGTCATAGACGGTGACGCCGCCGGCCTGCCCGATCACCTCCATGCGCCGCTTGACGCTGCGGAAATCCGCCAGCGCCGCCAGCACGGCGGCAACCGCCACGCCGACCGCGTTCGCGGCCGCCAGCGACGCCAGCGCATTCATTACGTTATGCCGGCCGAGCAGGGGCCAGCGCAGCTCACCAACATCGACGCCATCGTGAACGACGACGAACGCACTGCCGTCGTCGGCGAGCATCCGCGCGGTCCAGTTGAACGCCGCGCCGGTCCGCATGCGGTCGCCATCACCGTGGCCGCCGCGGGCAGCGGGTGCCGGCATCGATTGAGCTTGCGTGGCGTCGAGCCCGAACGTCTCCACCGCCGTCCAGCAGCCCATCGCCAGCACCTCGGCCAGGCGCGGGTCCTCGCCGTTGACGACCAGCCGCCCGCGCCGCGGCACGGTGCGCACGAGGTGGTGGAACTGGCGCTGGATCGCCGCCACGTCCGGGAAGATGTCGGCGTGGTCGTATTCGAGGTTGTTGAGGATGGCGACCAGCGGCCGGTAGTGGACGAACTTGCTGCGCTTGTCGAAAAACGCGGTGTCGTACTCGTCGGCCTCGACCACGAACTCGCGGCCGGCGCCGATGCGCGCCGACACGCCAAAGTCCTCGGCGACGCCGCCAATCAGGAAGCCCGGGCTGCGTCCGGCCGCTTCGAGCAGCCAGGTCAGGATCGAGGTCGTGGTGGTCTTGCCGTGGGTGCCCGCCACGGCGAGCACGTCGCGGCCGGGAAGCACGCACTCCGACAGCCACTGCGCGCCGGAGGTGTACGTGCGGCCGTCGTCGAGCACCTGCTCGACCGCGGCGTTGCCGCGCGACAGCGCATTGCCGATCACGACCGCGTCGACATCGACGGAAATATTTTCGGCCAGGTAGCCCTGTCGCAACGCGATGCCCAGCTGCTCCAGCTGCGTCGACATGGGCGGATACACCGCCTGGTCGCTGCCTTCCACCGCGTGGCCAAGCTCTCGCGCCAATGCCGCGACGCCGCCCATGAACGTGCCGGCGATGCCGAGGATATGTAGCTTCAAGATCTTGGGTTCCGTTGGGTAGGGGCGGCCATGGCCGCGATCGCTTCACCGCCGCGGGCGCGGATCGGCACCCCGGCGGGGTGCCCCGGCCCATCCGTTCAACCGACGTCGGGAACCCGCGCCAGTGTCTCGACGATCCGGGTGAAGACCTCATCGAGCGAGCCGACGCCATCGACCACCGTCAACTGGCCGTGCTGGCGATAGAAGTCGATCACCGGCGCGGTCTGGCCGTTATAGATGGACAGGCGGTTGCGCACCGATTCCGGGCTGTCGTCGGCGCGGCCCTCGGCCTGTGCGCGGCCGGCGATGCGCTCGACCAGCAATTCGGTCGGCACGTCCAGCTGCACGGCGAAACCCATCGGCTGGCCGATGCGGGCCAGCAACCGATCCAGCGCCGCCGCCTGCGCGAGGTTGCGCGGATAGCCGTCGAGGATGAAACCGTGCGCGGCGTCCGGGCGCGCGAGGCGCTCCTCGAGCATGCCGAGCAGGATCTCGTCGCTGACCAGGTTGCCGACGTCCATGACCGCCTTGGCCGCCAGTCCGAGCGGGCTGCCGGCGGCGACTTCGGCGCGCAGCAGGTCGCCGGTGGAGATGTGCGGCACCTGCAGGTGGTCCTTGAGTCGCGTGGCCTGCGTGCCCTTGCCGGAGCCCGGGGCGCCAAGAAGTACCAATCGCATTTACATGACTCCCGAAGACTTAAGAACCCGGCGCGCGAGGCGACGCTACAATGCGGCCACCGCCCACCGTGCCGGGTAAACAATGCGCGAAGTTTACCGCATACCGGCCGCAACCCTGGAACGCACATGGCCTCCGGCACCCTGCTTTACGCCCAGTCGGGCGGCGTCACCGCCGTCATCAACGCCACCGCCGCCGCCGTCATCGAGGCCGCCCGCGCCAAGAAGGTGAAGGTCCTGGCCGCCCGCAACGGCATTCTCGGCGCGCTGCGCGAAGACCTGATCGACACCAGCAAGGAGTCTGCCGCGGCGATCCGTGCGCTCGCCCACACCCCGGGCGGGGCGTTTGGTTCCTGCCGGGTCAAGCTCAAGTCGCTGGACGCCGACCGGGAGAAATACCAGCGGCTGCTCGCCGTGCTCAAGGCCCACGACGTGCGCTGGTTCCTCTACAACGGCGGCAACGATTCGGCCGACACCGCGCTCAAGGTCTCGCAGCTTGCCCGCGAATTCGACTACCCGCTGACCTGCATCGGCGTGCCCAAGACGGTCGACAACGACCTCGCGGTCACCGACTGCAGCCCCGGCTTCGGTTCGGCGGCCAAGTACACCGCGGTGTCGGTGCGCGAGGCCGCACTCGACGTCGCGGCGATGGCCGACACCTCCACCAAGGTGTTCGTGTACGAGGCGATGGGCCGCCATGCCGGCTGGCTCGCGGCCGCGGCGGGTCTGGCCGGCGCGGGCCTCGACGACGCCCCGCACCTGATCCTGTTCCCGGAGCGGCCGTTCGATGAAGCCGACTTCTTCGCCAGGGTGAAGGCCACGGTCGCGCGCGTCGGTTACTGCGTGGTCGTCGCCAGCGAGGGCATCCAGACGGCCGACGGCCGCTTCGTCGCCGATGCCGGCGGCGGCAAGGATTCGTTCGGGCACACCCAGCTCGGCGGCGTCGCCTCGCACCTCGCCGGCCGGGTCAAGGACGTACTCGGTTACAAGGTGCACTGGACGCTGCCCGATTACCTGCAGCGCTCTGCGCGACACCTGGCGTCGAAGACCGATCTCGACCAGGCCCAGGCGGTCGGCAGGAAAGCGGTGGAGTTCGCACTCAAGGGCATGAACGCGGTGATGCCGGTGATTGTGCGCACCTCCGACGCGCCCTACCGCTGGAAGATCGAGGCCGCGCCGCTGTCCAAGGTCGCCAACCACGAGAAGAAGATGCCCGCCGGTTTCATCCGCCGGGACGGCTACGGCATCACGCCGGCGGCGCGCAAGTACCTGGAACCACTGATCCGCGGCGAGTCGCCGCCGCCGTACGGGCGCGACGGCCTGCCCAGGTACGTGACGCTGAAGAATGTCGCGGTGAAGAGGAAGCTGACTGCATTCGACGGCTGACGCGGGCAGCGCGTTCGCACCGGCGAATAGGCGTCGGGGGCGCCGCCACGCTCGGCGACACAAGGGCTGTCGGTTGCCACATCAGTCCTGTCACGGACCAACAAGAAGGCCGCTCACGCGGCCTTCTTTTTTTCAGCAAGGGATCGACGTATCCCGGGCGTGCCGGCGAGTCACTTGCAGGCCAGGCCCTCGACGCTCATCTCCGCCGCGAACATCGGCACCGAGGCAAGCTGCTTGGCGGCGGCGAGCTTGCGCTGTTCGTCCAGGTAGATGCGCGATTGGCCCTGGCCATCGAGCTTCGGCGGCGCCACGGCGACCGGCTTGCGCCACACCCGCACGACAGCCAGCTGCGTGCCGCAACTCGCGTTGGCAACGCGGATCAGGTCATTGAACTTCCAGCCCGTTTTTTCCGAGGGCTTGGCCTTGGCGGCATCGACGAAACGCGCCCGCGGCTGGCAGTTCGGACTGGTACGCACCACCGCGAACTTGTACGGCTGCGTCGCCTCACCGGTGAACACGCCTTCAATGCGGGCGCAGGCCTCCGGGATCGTGCGCAGCGTGTGCGCGGCGCCGACGGCCTGCGGTTTGATGTCGGCGCGGGTGATTTCGGGCTTCGGGCTTTCGGATTGCGAGGCAACCGCGAGCGCGGGCAAGGAGAGGGCGGCAAGCAAGGCCAGGACGAGACGCATGGGGGACTCCATCGAACGGAACTCGGGCCGCAGGCTCGCACGCGCGGCCTGAACCCTGGTTTCACGAGGTTCCACGCCCCGGGGCCGTGTGCCATAGTCGGGCGGTTGCCGTCGCGGACCTGAGCCGATGCCGCAGCCATCCACTACCACACCGGCCAGGCCGGCAACGCGGAACCAGCGACACAAGAATCAAGACAGCTGGACAAGGTGCTCAATCGTTTTTCCTGTGATGTTTCCACTCTGGGGAGGGTTTCATGCTGGAGCTTTACGGTTTGTATCTGGCGCTCGGGTGCGCCGCCATCGCGATCCTTTACGGGATCATCTCCGCGCGCTGGATCAGCGCGCAGCCCGCCGGCAACGCCCGCATGCAGGAGATCGCCGGCGCGATCCAGGAAGGCGCCCGCGCCTACCTCAACCGCCAATACACCACGATCGCGATCGCCGGCGTCGCGTTGTTCGTGCTGATCGGCATCTTCCTCAACTGGCCCACCGCGATCGGTTTCCTGATCGGCGCGGTGCTGTCGGGCGCGGCCGGCTACATCGGCATGAACGTCTCGGTGCGCGCCAACGTGCGCACCGCCGAGGCGGCGCGACGCGGCATCGGCCCGGCGATGGACATCGCCTTCCGCGGCGGCGCGATCACCGGGATGCTGGTGGTGGGCCTGGGCCTGCTCGGCGTCGCCGGCTATTGGCTGGTACTGGGGCGCATGGGCATCAGCGGCGAACCGGCGCTGCACGCATTGGTCGGGCTCGCGTTCGGCGCCTCGCTGATCTCGATCTTCGCGCGCCTGGGCGGCGGCATCTTCACCAAGGGCGCGGACGTCGGTGCCGACCTGGTCGGCAAGGTCGAGGCCGGCATCCCCGAGGACGACCCGCGCAACCCGGCGGTGATCGCCGACAACGTCGGCGACAACGTCGGCGACTGCGCCGGCATGGCCGCCGACCTGTTCGAGACCTACGCGGTCACGATCATCGCCACGATGCTGCTGGGCGGACTGATGTTCGCCGCCGACACGAACGCGGTGCTCTATCCGCTGGTGCTGGGCGGCGTGTCGATCATCGCCTCGATCGTTGGCGCGTTCTTCGTCAAGGTGAAGGAAGGCGGCTCGATCATGGGCGCGCTGTACAAGGGCGTGATCGTGTCGGCAGTGCTGTCGGCGGTGGCGTTCTGGTTCGTCACCACGGCGCTGTTCCCGGCCGGATTGACGGCGCTCGACGGCAGCGTGTCGATCAGCGCGGTCAACCTGTTCGTGTGCGGACTGATCGGGCTGGTATTGACCGGCGTGATCGTCTGGATCACCGAGTACTACACCGGCACCCAGTTCAAGCCGGTGCAGCACATCGCCGCGGCATCCACCACCGGGCACGGCACCAACATCATCGCCGGGCTCGGCATCTCGATGAAGTCGACCGCGTGGCCGGTGATCGCGGTGTGCCTGGCAATCTACTTCGCCCACCTGCATGGCGGCCTGTACGGCATCGCGATCGCCGCCACGGCGATGCTGTCGATGGCCGGCATGATCGTCGCGCTCGACGCCTATGGCCCGATCACCGACAACGCTGGCGGCATCGCCGAGATGGCGGAACTGCCGCCGGAGGTGCGCGCGGTGACCGATCCGCTGGACGCGGTCGGCAACACCACCAAGGCGGTGACCAAGGGCTATGCGATCGGCTCGGCCGCGCTCGCGGCGCTGGTGCTGTTTGCCGACTACACCCACAACCTCAACACCGTGGGCGAGGCCAAGGCGGCGGCGACCGGCATTGCCTACGAGGCGCTGCGCTTCGACCTGTCCGACCACATGGTGATCATCGGCCTGCTGATCGGCGGCCTGATCCCGTATCTGTTCGGGGCGATGGCGATGGAGGCGGTCGGGCGCGCCGCCGGCGCGGTGGTCGAGGAAGTGCGCCGCCAGTTCCGTGAAATCCCCGGGATCATGGCCGGCACCGCCAAGCCCGACTACTCGCGCGCGGTCGACATGCTGACCAAGTCGGCGATCAGGGAAATGGTGATCCCGTCGCTGCTGCCCGTCGCGGTACCGGTGGTGGTCGGCCTGCTGCTCGGGCCGAAGGCGCTCGGCGGCCTGCTGATCGGCACGATCGTCACCGGGCTGTTCGTGGCGATCTCGATGACCACCGGCGGCGGTGCGTGGGACAACGCCAAGAAATACATCGAGGACGGCCATCACGGCGGCAAGGGCTCCGAGGCGCACAAGGCCGCGGTCACCGGCGATACCGTCGGCGATCCATACAAGGACACCGCCGGCCCGGCGATCAACCCGTTGATCAAGATCATCAACATCGTGGCGCTGCTGCTGGTGCCGCTGCTGGGCTGATCCACCAGCGCTCTGGTTACCACCAGCAACGGCGGCCTTCGGGTCGCCGTTTTCTTTCATGGCCGTGCAGTGGTCGGCACACGCAAAGCAGCGGTCGTAGGGCAGCGGCGTATGCCCAACCCGGAAGGGAGCCCGGGACGCTTCCTGTCGACCGGCACGATCCCGGCAGGACGTGCTGGCGCGCCAGCGTGCCGGCCATTCGCTACGTGTTGCGCGCGCGCTTGGCGTCACTGCGACTGCTGGCCAGCGCGGTGCCACGCACTGCCGATCGCCGAAGCTTCTGCCAGGCCATCGACCACACGATCGTCAGCGATGGCCATGGGTCCGACCACCTGAACACATGGCAATACGCGCCGGCCCACTGCCGCAGCACCTGCCACAGCGACGGTCGCGTTGCCCGTGGAAGCGATCGGACAGCCTTCATGTCCTGAAGCAGGTTCAAGCAGCCGACGCCGGGCCGGTAGTCCCGCGACGACGTTTCCGGCGGCCGACCCAGCGCATCCTCAAAGGCCATCGCGCACACGTTGACGCCGCAACGCGCGGCGAACTCGACATACCACCACGCGCGGGTATTGACCTCCAGCAAGCGCAGCGTTCCGTCCCTAGAATCGCGTTTGAACTCGGCGCTGAAAATGCCCCGGTAGTGGAGCGTGGCCAGCAACGCAGTCACGCAGTCCACCGCCCCACTGACTTCGGCCAATGCAATGCTGTGGCAATACGAACTGTTGCCAAAGTCCGCCGGGTACAGCCGAGACCGCTTGCGTGCGAACAGGCCGGCCAAGGCGCCAGTCCGGTCGCGGAAACCGTCGACGAAGTAGTGGTCCGCCGAGGAGCCGGGCACGTATTCCTGGGCGATGACCTTGTAGCCTCCGGCATCGAGCCGGCGCCAGATCGTTTCGAACTCCTCCCGGGTGGTCGCCCAGATGCCTTTGGTGCCGAGGATCCGGCTGAACGACTGGGAGTCGGCGGGCTTGATGAAGACCCGGTCGAGTTCGGCGAAGGGGATCGCCGCGACATCATCCAAGGTGGCGATCGGATAGGTACGCGGGTGTGGCAGGCGGTGATGCGCCAGGAACGCGCCGAACCGGGATTTGTCCTGCAGGATCTGCAGCGTCTCCGCGGAACTCGAACTCACCCGGAAACGGTGAGACAGTTCGCCCCCTGCGATTTCCGCCAGCCACAACGCAGCATCGTCGCCACACGGGATCAGGACGGCATTCGACAGCGGCATGGCGCGCAGGATGGCCTGGCCACGCGGACCGAGGCTGCCGTTCCAGCGGGTCGCACCCGGCGTTGGGCGGTACCAGCGCGAGCGGGTCACCGGATCCCCCGCTGGGCAGGCTACATAGGCCGGAATACCGGCCGCCACCAGGCATCGCAGCGCACCGAGCGCGGTGTACCCACTGCCCAGCACGATCGCCGGGGTCCGAGAATCATCCAAGGAGTTGTTCATGAGGGGTAATACGCAATGGCCCGCCCTCTGAGGCCGCGGTCGGCGACGACCTCCGGGGCAGGGCAGCAGCGGCCGGCCCCCGAGGCCTGCTGCCGCAAGGCTTGTGCAGTGCAGCACGCGGCCGCGTAGAATGCGCGGCCTTGTGACCCCGCCTCGTGCTGCCCGCCCTTTTCCGGGGAACGTGGCGCCACGGCGCACAAACCTGGAGTAACCCATGGGCCTGGACCTCGTCCCCACCGGCAACAACCCGCCCGATGAGATCAACGTCATCATCGAAATCCCCAAGGACGCCGAGCCGGTCAAGTACGAGGTCGACAAGGCGACGGGCGCGATCTTCGTCGACCGCATCCTGTCCACGCCGATGCGCTACCCATGCAACTACGGCTACGTGCCGCATACCCTGTGCGGCGATGGCGATCCGGCCGACGTGCTGGTGATCCTGCCGCTGCCGCTGATCCCCGGTTCGGTGATCCGCTGCCGCCCGGTCGGCGTGTTGCGGATGAGCGACGAGGCCGGCAGCGACGAGAAGATCCTTGCCGTTCCGGTCGACAAGGTGTTCGCCGGCTACAGCCACATCGACGACATCGAGAAGGTGAGTCCGCACTGGCTGGAGCGCATCGGCCACTTCTTCCAGCACTACAAGGACCTGGAGAAGGACAAGTGGGTCAGGCTCGATGGCTGGGGCAATGCGGCCGAAGCCAAGGCGGTGCTGGCCGATTCGATCCAACGCTACGACGACAGCACCGACAAGCCCAAGTTCTAAACCTGGCAAGTTCTGAGCTTGGCAAGTTCAACGATTGGCAAGTTCTGACCTTGGCGAGGCCGTGGGCGCTCAGCCCCCCACGGTGCGCTCGGCACGTTCGATCGCGGCGAGCAGGCCAGGCATCACCGCCTCGATTTCGCTGGCGTGGACGCGCCATTTGTTCGGGTCGGGAGGGGTGACCGTGTGGCGCGCCAACGGCAGCGCGCCCGCCAGTGGACGGTCCCATTCCAGGCCGAGGCCTGCACACAGGCGGCCAATCTCCGCCGCCGGATCGGCGATGAAGTCGCCATAGCGGATCGTCTGGCAGCGCTCCGGCGCCAGCGTCGCGAGGTCGTCCAGCAGCACGCTGGTCGCCGCCTGCCATTGCCCGGCGACGACCGCGGCCAATGGCTTGCCGGCCAGCGCCTGCCACCCGGGGGTCAACAGCAGCGCCCAATACGGCATCGGCCAGCCCGGCAAGCCCACATAGGTCTTGAACCGTCCGGACGTCCAGGCCTCGATCATGCTCGCCAGCACCTGGCGCGGATCGCGGTACAGGAAGACGAAGCGCGCCTCGGGAAACACCTTGAGCAGGAACGGGATGCGCAGGGAGTTCTTCGGGGTCTTTTCCAGCATCCGGAAACGTTCGTTCCCGGGCGGCACGCCGTTGCCGTCGCGGTCGCGCATGTTGGCGTGGAAACGCCGGCGCAATTCCGTCGCGATGTCCGGCACGGCGTCCGCTTCGAGCAGCCGGTTGGACGAGAACCCGCGCGACTGGATGCCCAATCCCGGGATGGATTCGATCAGTTGATGGCTTTCGCCACCGATGGTGTAGAGCCCCGGCGCGCGCGCCAACGTCTCGAACAGCAACGTCGAACCGGACCGCGGCGTGGACACGATGAATACCGGGCGGTCGAACACCGGATCAGGCGCTGGAGTCACCGCGCCGCCCCTGGCGCCGGGTTCCCGAGCGGCCGGGCGACCTGCGCGGCGGCTTGTGCGTGCGATCCGACGGCGGGCTTGCCGATCATCGTCATCATCGCGCTGAACCAGTGGATCTCGTTTTGCAGTGCCAGGGTCTGGGCCGGGCCGCGGACGCGGGCAATGTACTGGTCGAGCGCCGCCTGGTAATGCGGCTGCCCCGCAGGCGTCGTCCCGAACCGCGCCCACAGCCCGCGCCAGGTTCGCGACAGATCCGCGGTGAGCTGGCGCACCACGCCAAGTTGCGGGTGCGCCACTACCTCGCAAAACAGCAGGCTGAAATGCGCGTCCATTTCCCACGGGCTCATGACCGAGGGGAGGTTGACAGTCTCCAGGGCGAACGACGGCCCCGGCCCCGGCGGCGGCGGCACCAGCCGCGGCTGCCAGTCCGCGCCGGGTCTCGTCGAAGGCGCCCGCCCCTGGTCCACCAGGCGCCAGAACTCGCCGCCCCCGACGGTATCGATGACCAGGTGGATGCGTGACTGCTCGGCGGCATTGATGACGCGGTGCTGGCGCCAGGTGTCGAAGATCCAGCACTCCCCCTGGGCCATGTTGACCGCCGCGTCGCCGCACTCGAACCGCACCGTGGGCTGGGTCACGATCGGGACGTGGACGCGCACCCGTTCGATCCAGTAATACCCCTGGTCGACGTGACGCTTGACCTCGGCATTGCCCGAAAGCCGCATCAACCGGCTGCGGCCCACCGTGGCGCCCAGGCTGGCATGGACCTGCATCAGGTACGGGCAGCGCTGCAGTTCCGCAGTGGGCTGCATCGCGCCGCTGAATGCCTCGTTGGCCGGATCGCCGCCAACGGCCACCAGCGGCAGCATCGAATTGCCCGCAAACCCCTGCGGATGCGGACGCCAGGGCCGCTCGCCCAATGCGCCGACCTCCGCGGCGAGCAGCGCGGCGTCAAAGCACAACGGCAACTGGATGAATGGCGCGGGTAATTTCATTTTTCGACCCTGGTGGCTCGCGCATATCGTACACAGCAGCGCCCGGCGCCGACCCCGGCCGACCAGTTGACACGGTGGGCGACGCGGTCGGCGCGTAACGACCATGCGCCATGCCCGCGTCCGGATCCCGGCGGCGAACAACGCCGCCCGGCTCAGGCCTTGCGATACACCTCGGCGCCTTGGGCGCGGAACTCGGCGGCCTTTTCCGCCATGCCCTCGTCGAGGGCGACGTCCTCGCCCAGGCCGTGCTCCTTGGCATACTCGCGCACGTCCTGGGTGATCTTCATCGAACAGAAGTGCGGGCCGCACATCGAGCAGAAGTGCGCGACCTTGTGCGCGTCCTTCGGCAGCGTCTCGTCGTGGTACTCGTGGGCGCGTTCGGGGTCCAGGCCGAGGTTGAACTGGTCCTCCCAGCGGAACTCGAAACGCGCCTTGCTCAGTGCGTTGTCGCGCGCCTGCGCGCCCGGGTGGCCCTTGGCGAGGTCGGCGGCGTGCGCGGCGATCTTGTAGGCCATCAGGCCCTCGCGCACGTCGTGCTTGTTGGGCAGGCCGAGGTGCTCCTTCGGCGTCACGTAGCACAGCATCGCGCAGCCGAACCAGCCGATCATCGCCGCGCCGATCGCCGAGGTGATGTGGTCGTAGCCCGGCGCGATGTCGGTGGTCAGCGGCCCGAGGGTGTAGAACGGCGCCTCGCCGCAGACGGCGAGCTGCTTGTCCATGTTCTCCTTGATCAGCTGCATCGGCACGTGGCCGGGGCCCTCGATCATGGTCTGCACGTCGTGCTTCCAGGCGATCTGGGTCAGTTCGCCGAGCGTCTCGAGCTCGCCGAACTGGGCGGCGTCGTTGGCATCGGCGATCGAGCCCGGACGCAGGCCATCACCCAGCGAGAACGACACGTCGTACGCCTTCATGATCTCGCAGATGTCTTCGAAATGCGTGTAGAGGAAGCTCTCCTTGTGGTGCGCCAGGCACCACTTGGCCATGATCGAGCCGCCGCGCGAGACGATGCCGGTGACGCGCTTGGCGGTCAGCGGCACGTAGCGCAGCAGCACGCCGGCGTGGATCGTGAAGTAGTCCACGCCCTGCTCGGCCTGTTCAATCAGGGTATCGCGGTAGATCTCCCAGGTCAGTTCCTCGGCGCGGCCGTCGACCTTCTCCAGCGCCTGGTAGATCGGCACCGTGCCGATCGGGACGGGGCTGTTGCGGATGATCCACTCGCGCGTCTCGTGGATGTGCTTGCCGGTGGACAGGTCCATGACGTTGTCGGCGCCCCAGCGGATCGACCACACCAGCTTCTCGACTTCCTCGGCGATGCCGGAACTTACCGCCGAATTACCGATATTCGCGTTGACCTTGGTCAGGAAGTTGCGGCCGATGATCATCGGCTCGCTTTCCGGGTGGTTGATGTTGCACGGGATGATCGCGCGGCCGCGGGCGACCTCGTCGCGGACGAATTCCGGGGTGATGACCTGCTGGATGTTGGCGCCGAAGCTCTCGCCCGGGTGCTGCCTGCGCAGGTGCGCCTCGCGGACCTCGCCGAAGCGCTGGTTCTCGCGGATCGCGATGAACTCCATCTCCGGCGTCACGATGCCGCGGCGCGCGTAATGCATCTGGGTGACGTTGGCGCCCGCCAGGGCGCGGCGCGGCAACGGCCGATTGCCGAAGCGGATATGTGCCAGTTTCGGGTCGTGTTCGCGCTGGCGGCCGAATTCCGACGACAGCCCGGCCAGCGCCTGCGTGTCGCCGCGCTCGGCAATCCAGGCCGCGCGCATCGGCGCCAGGCCACGCGCGAGGTCGATCTCGGCGTTGGCGTCGGTGTAGGCGCCGGAGGTGTCGTAGATCGCGAACGCGGGGTTGTCCTCGCCGCCGAAGATCGTCGGCGTCCGCGCCAGGGCGACTTCGCGCATCGGCACCAGCATGTCCGGGCGCGAGCCGGGCACGTGGACCTTGCTGGATCCCGGGATCGGGCGGACGACGTCGGCCGACAGGCGGTCGGCGTCCTGCAGGAGTTGTGAGGGCACTGCGTTCATTGAAATTCGTCCAGTTGCGTTGCGTAGGGCGGTGACCTCCTCTGCGAAGGTCGTCGCGCGCGGCGGCGCGTTGGACACTCTCGCAGCGACTGTCACCGCGGCGCGGACGAAGCGGCGGCGCGCGGACACGGCGAGCCGGTCCGGCGAAGCTTCCTACGGCGGTTGGGGGGTCGACTCGTCGGAGTCGTGCCGCCTTGCCCGCATCAGGTTCGAAGGGACTGTCTCAACCGGGGCTCCTGTCTGGGAGCCGCGGTACCCCCGCTTCAACGCGCATTTCACCACGCCGGCGCCGGCGGGGCCAGCCAGGGCCGATTGCCCCGGTCGTGGTGCGCTGCGGCGCCAAGAACGCCCGATCCGCCACCACGCCGATCCGCTGGCCAGGCAATGCGCCGATAATGCGCACCCACCCGACTCCCGCGGGGTCGCTCGCCCGCATGCCCTCAGGCCGCGTCGGCGCGATTGCCGCCACCCACCAGACCCGCACGGCCCCGGCCTGGCGACCGCACAGGCAGCAGGAGCAGCGCCATGAACGCCCATCGACACGACGCAATGCGCGCCTTCGCGCCGGCCAGCGTCGGCAACATCGCGGTCGGCTTCGACCTGCTCGGCCACGCGATCGCGGGCCCGCGCGACGTCGCCACGGTGCGACGCATCGACGCGCCGGTGGTGCGCATCGACGCGATCCGCGGCACCGCCGGTGGCGCCGCCTCATTGCCGCTGCAGGCCGAACTCAACACCGCGGGGCGCGCATTGCAGGCGCTGCGCGAGAGACTCGGATTGGCCCATGGTTTCGCCGTCGAACTCGACAAGGGCATCCCGCTCGGGTCGGGCCTCGGTGGTTCGGCGGCGTCGTGCGTGGCGGCGCTGGTCGCGGCGAACGCGCTGCTGGATGCCCCGTTGCCGCGCGCGGCGCTGTACCCGTTCGCGCTCGATGGCGAGGCGGTGTCCAGCGGCAGCCGGCATGGCGACAACGTCGCGCCGATGCTGCTCGGTGGCATGGTGCTGGCGACCTCCACGCGCATGATCGCGCTGGCCGTGCCCGAGTGGCTGCACTGCGTCGTCGTCCACCCCGACCAGGTGCTGGAGACCCGCCGTGCGCGCGCGGTGCTCGCCGAGCCCTACCCGTTGCCGCTGGTGGTCGCGCAGAGCGCGCACCTGGCGCTGTTCCTGACCGGCCTGCAGCGCGGCGACGCCGAGCTGATCCGCGACGGCCTGCACGACGTGCTGGTCGAACCCCGCCGCGCGCCGCTGATCCCGGGCTTCGCCGCGGTCAAGGCCGCCGCGCTGGACCACCGCGCGCTCGGCGCGAGCATTTCCGGCGCCGGCCCCAGCGTGTTCGCGTGGTTCGCGTCGCGCGCCGATGCCGAGGCCGCCGCGCCGGCCATGCGCGCGGGGTTTGCCGATGCCGGCTTCGACTCGCGGGCAACCGTGTCACCGGTTGACGGGCCGCGCGCCGAGGTGATGGCGGGTGATGCTTCCGACATCGATGCCGATCGGGACTTCGCCCAGCCCCGCCCCGACGACGGCGCATGACCCGGGATCGGGCCATGAACTTCCTCAGCACGCGCGGTGGCACGGGGGCGGTCGGCATCGACACGGCGCTCGTCGCAGGGCTGGCGCCCGATGGCGGATTGTTCGTGCCCGAGCGCTTGCCGGCAGCGACCGCCTTGCCCCTGCGTGCGTCGCTGGCGGCGACGGCGAGCGACGTGCTCGCGCCGTACTTCGAGGGCTCGCGGTTGCGCGACCGCCTCGGCGAACTCTGTGCGCACGCCTACGGCTTCCCGGCGCCGCTGCAGCCGCTGGCCGATCCCGGCGACTGGCTGCTGGAGTTGTTCCACGGCCCGACCGCGGCGTTCAAGGACTTCGGTGCGCGCTTCCTGGCCGTCGCGCTGGAAGCGCTGCGTCCCGATGATGCGCCGCCAACCACCATCCTGGTCGCGACCTCTGGCGATACCGGAGCGGCGGTCGCGGCCGCGTTCCACCGCCGTCCCGGCTTCCGGGTGGTGATCCTGTATCCCGATGGCCGCGTGTCGCCGCGGCAGGCGCATGGACTCGGGTGCTGGGGCGACAACGTGCGCGCGTTCCGCGTCGCCGGGAGCTTCGACGACTGCCAGCGCCTTGCCAAGCAGGCATTGAACGACGAGGACCTGCGTCGCCGCGCGCCGCTGGGATCGGCGAACAGCATCAGCCTCGGCCGGCTGATGCCGCAGGTCGCGTACTACGCGCACGCGGCCGCCGCGTTCGCCGCCGTGCAGGGCCAGCCGCTCAATTTCATCGTGCCGACCGGCAACCTTGGCAATGCCGCCGCTGCGTGGGTTGCCCGGAGCACTGGATCGCCGATCGGCGAGATCCGCCTGGCCACCAACGCCAATGATGTGCTGCCGCGCTACTTCGACGGCGAACCGTATGCGCCGCAAGCGGGCCGTACCACGCTGGCCAATGCGATGGATGTCGGTGCGCCGAGCAACTTCGAACGCCTGCGCCACTGGCACCACGACGACGACACGTTGCGCGCGGCAATGACCGCCACGGCGGTCGACGACGCCACGATCCGCGCCACCATCGGCCATGCGCCCGCGCGCCATGGCGTGGTGCCCTGCCCGCATACCGCGACCGGCCTGCACCTGCTCGAGCAACTGCGCGCATCCGGCGACACGCGGCCGTGGGCGGTGGTCGCCACCGCCCACCCGGCGAAGTTCGAGACGATCGTCGAACCGCTGGTCGGCCATGCGCTCGAACTGCCGCCGGCGCTCGCCGCGATGATGGCGCGGCCGGCCAGCGCCGAGCCGCTGGCGGACGACTACCTGGCGCTGCGCGCCCGATTGCTGGCCAGCTAGCGAGCTGCGCGACTGCCCCGCTTGGCCGTCGTCGGTCGATCACCGATGCCGGCGCCCACGCGGGGCGAATCGCGGCCGCGCCTGTGCAATGGCCCTCAAGCGTCGTCCGGCACCTTCACCTTGAACCACGCCGCGTACAGCGCCGGCAGGAACAGCAGGGTCAACACGGTCGCCACCAGCAGCCCGCCCATGATCGCCACCGCCATCGGCCCGAAGAACGCACTGCGCGACAGCGGGATCATCGCCAGGATCGATGCCAGCGCGGTCAGCACGATCGGCCGGAAGCGGCGCACCGTCGCCTCGACGATCGCCTGCCACGGTTCGCGGCCGTCGCCACGATCCTGCTCGATCTGGTCCACCAGGATCACCGAGTTGCGCATGATCATGCCCGACAGCGCGATCGTGCCCAGCATGGCCACGAATCCGAACGGCACCTGGAAAACGAGCAGGAACAGCGTCACGCCGATCAGCCCCAGTGGCGCGGTCAGCAGCACCATCACGCTGCGCGAGAAGCTGCGCAGCTGCAGCATCAGCAGGGTGAACACCGCGAACAGGAACAGCGGCATGCCAGCCTTGATCGAGTCCTGGCCGCGCGCGGAATCCTCCACGGTGCCACCGACCTCGATCGCGTATCCGTACGGCAGCGTGGCGCGGATCGCGTCGAGCGCCGGCGCGACCTGCGCCATCACCGAGTCCGGCTGGGTGCCGTCATAGATGTCGGCGCGCACGGTCATCGTCGGCTCGCGATCGCGGTGCCAGATGATGCCTTCCTCGAAGCCGTCCTCGAGCGTGGCGATCTGCGCCAGCGACACGCTCTGGCCACTGGCGGTGGGCACCGCGAGGCTGCCGAGCATGTCCAGCTGCAGGCGCTCGGGCTCCGGTCCGCGCAGCAGCATCTCGACCAGCTCATTGCCCTCGCGGTAGGTGCTGATGTGCGAGCCCGACAGCGAACGGGACAGGAACTGCGCCAGTTGCTGCGAGCTGATCCCCAGCGCGCGCGCACGGTCCTGGTCGACGTGCAGGCGCACGACCTTGCTGGGCTCGTCCCAATCGAGGTTGACGTTGGCGACGTGCGGGTTCGCGCGCAGCTCCTGCTGCACCTGGTAGGCGAGCTTGCGGACCTGGTCGATGTGCTCGCCCGACACGCGCAGCTGCACCGGATAGCCCACCGGCGGGCCGTTCTCCAGCCGCGTGACGCGCATCTGCAGTTCCGGGAAGCGCGGGATCACGTCGGCGATCATCCACGTGCGGATCGCCTCGCGCGCGGCGATGTCCTTGGGCATCAACACGAACTGGGCGAAATTCGCCGCCGGCAGCTGCTGGTCCAGCGGCAGGTAAAAGCGCGGCGAACCGGTGCCGACGTAGGACACGTAGTTGGCCAGGTCCTTGCGCTGCTTGAGAATCGCTTCCAGACGTTGCACCTGCTCGGTGGTCGCTCGCAGCGAGCTGCCTTCGGCCAGTTCCATGTCGACCATCAGCTCGGGGCGCACCGCGTCCGGGAAGAACTGCTGCGGCACGAAGCGGAACAGCAGCACCGCCGCCACGAACGCGGCCAGCGTGACCGCGATGACGGTCTTGCGGTAACGCACGCACCAGGTCACCCAGCCGCGGAACCGGCGGTAGAACTTCGAGGCATACGGGTCGTGGGCCTGGCCATCGATCGCCGCCTTCGGCGCAATCACGTCGTGCAGGGCGGGATGGCGGTCGGCCCAGCGCAGGCGCAGCGCCTGCCAGCGCGCGGCCAGCGAGCCGGGCTTCGGCGCCGCGGCGGCATGCTGGAAGTCCGGCAACAGCTTGTCGCCGAGGTACGGGATGAACGCGACCGCGGCGATCCACGACATCAGCAGCGCGATGGTCACCACCTGGAACAGCGAACGCGTGTACTCGCCGGTGCCCGACGCCGCGGTCGCGATCGGCAGGAAGCCGGCGGCGGTGATCAGGGTGCCGGTCAGCATCGGGAACGCGGTGGAGTCCCACGCGAACGCGGCCGCCTTCACCCGGCTGAGGCCCTGCTCCATCTTGATCGCCATCATCTCCACGGCGATGATCGCGTCGTCAACCAGCAGGCCCAGCGACAACACGAGCGCGCCGAGCGAGATCTTGTGCAGGCCGACACCGAAAAACTGCATCCCGGCGAACGTCATCGCCAATACCAGCGGGATCGACAGCGCCACCACCAGGCCGGTGCGCAGGCCCAGCGAGAAGAAGCTCACCAGCAGCACGATCGCGACCGCTTCGCTGAGCACCTGCACGAACTCGCCGACCGACTCCTCCACCGCCGCGGGCTGGTCGGAGACCTTGCGCAGCTCCATGCCGGCCGGCAGGGTCTTCTGCAGTGCCGAGAATTCCTTCTCGAGCGTCTTGCCCAGCCGCAGGATGTCACCGCCATCGCGCATCGCCACGCCGATGCCGATCGCGTCCTGGCCCATGAAGCGCATCCGCGGGGCGGGCGGATCGGCGAAACCGCGGTGCACCTCGGCGACATCGCCAAGCCGGAACGTGCGGTCGCCGACCCGGATCGGGAACGCGCGGATCTGCTCGACCGAGGTGAAGCGACCGTCGACGCGCAGCGCCACGCGGCTGCTGGCGGTCTCGAAGAACCCGGCCGGCACCAGGGCGTTCTGCTGGTCGAGTGCCTCCTTCACCGCGCTGACCGGCACGCCGAGCGTGGCGAGCCTGGTGTTCGCCAGCTCGACCCAGATCTTCTCGTCCTGGACGCCGAACAGCTCGATCTTGCCCACGTCCGGCACGTTCTGCAGCGCCAGCTGCACGCGGTCGGCATAGTCCTTCATGACCGCGTAGTCGAAGCCCGTCCTGGGCGTAGACGACGCCGAAGTCGAAGTCGAAGGGCCCTCGCCGGTCAGCGCGTAGATGTTGCCAAACGTGTCGCCGAACTCGTCGTTGAACAACGGCCCGACGACGTCGCGCGGCAGCGTCGGCTTGAGGTCGGCGATCTTCTTGCGCGCCTGGTACCACAGCTCCGGCACTTCCCGGGAACGCATCGAATCACGCGCGGCGAAGATCACCTGCGACTCGCCAGCGCGCGAGTACGAACGCACGAACTGGTACTTGCCGGTCTCCATCAGCTTCTTTTCGATGCGCTCGGTAACCTGCTGCGCCACCTCCTCGGCGGTCGCGCCCGGCCATTGCGTGCGCACCACCATCACCTTGAAGGTGAACGAGGGATCCTCGCTGCGGCCGAGCTTGAGGTAGGACATCGCGCCGACGATCGCCAGCACCAGCATCGCGTAAACGATCAGGCTGCGATGGCGCAGCGACCATTCCGACAGGTTGAAGCCCATGGCGGCCTCAGCGCTTCGCGGCGTCGGGAGCGGTGGTCGCCGCGACCGCGACCGGGCGGTTGTCGCGGTCCACCGGCCTCACCACCTGGCCATCACGCAACAAATGGCCCCCCGCGGCGACCACCCAGTCGCCGGCGGCGAGGCCGCGCCGCACCGGCGCGCGATCCCTGCCATAGGCGCCGACCTCGACCGGCCGCAGCTTCAGCGTGGAAGTCGCGGCGTCGACCACGAACACCGCGAAGCCGCCGTTGCTGCGCTGCAGGGCCGACAGCGGCACGTCGAGGCCGTCGTTGTCGGCGCCGGGTAGATAGACGCGCGCGCTCTGGCCGAGCGGCAGCGCTTCGTCCGGCGCCTCGACGGTGACGCGCACGGCGTAGGTCCGCGACGCCGGATCCGCGGCGGGCGACACCTCGCGAACGCGCCCCGGCCAGCGCTGGCCGGCCTGCGACCACAGCTCCACGAGCACCGGCTGGCCGGGCTTGATCGCCGTGACCACCCCCTCGGGCACCGCGAACGCGACATCGCGCGCGCCATCGACGGCGAGCACGAACACCGCCTGCCCGGCGCCCACCACCTGACCGGCTTCGGCGCTGCGCGCCGCGATCACGCCGTCCGACGGCGCGCGCAGTCGGGTGTACGCCGCCTGGTTGCCGGCGACGTCGAGGTTGGCGCGGGCGGCATCCACCTGCGCCTGCGCGGCGGCGGCACTGGCATTTTGTGCGTCGATCATCGAACGGCTGACCAGCTGGTCCTTGCCAAGTCTGGCGTAGCGCGCCTGGTCGGCGCGGGCGCGACCGAGTTCGGCCTGCGCCGCCGCCAGTTGCGCCTGCGCCGCGCGCGCCTGCGCCTGCAGGTCGCCGGCGTCGAGCACCGCCAGCACCTCGCCGCGGGTGACGTGGTCGCCAACATCGACGCGGCGCTCGACCAGGTTGCCGCCGACCCGGAACGACAGCGGGCTCTCCTGGCGGGCGCGCACATCACCGGCGAACGCCGACGCACCGTTGCCGGCGGGCGTCGGGTGCGCCACCAGCACCGGGCGCGGCACCTCGGCGGTTGGCACCTGGGCGCGGCAGCCGGCCAGAACGGTGACGGCAACCGACACCGCGGCGATGGCCCGTACCACGCTGCCGGTCCGGTGGCGTTGCAGGGAGCGGGTCTTCGGGTCGGAGGCAGTCATGGCAAGCGGCTCGGAATACTTAATGAACTTACGGGTACTGTATAAATATCGAACCCGATAGTCTAGTATTCATTGACATGACCGTCCGAACACGCCCCGACCCTGCCCGCCCCGATCCGCCGTCGCCTGACCACGCCAGGCCCGCCGGTCCGGGCAGGCCGAAAGACCTTGGCAAGCGCGCGGCGATCCTGGAAGCGGCCAAGCAGATGTTCACGCAGGGTGGTTTCGACGGCGCCAGCATGGATCAGATCGCGACCGCCGCCGGCGTGTCCAAGCTCACCGTCTACAGCCACTTCGGCGACAAGGACCGGCTGTTTGCCGCCGCGGTGCAGGCGCATTGCGAGCAGCAACTGCCCAGCTCACTGTTCGAACCGATGCCCCAGGTGCCGTTGCGCGAGCGCCTGCTGACGATCGCGCGGGCCTTCTACTCGATGGTGTGCGCCCCGGCCGCCGTGGCCGGCCATCGCATGTTGTGCACCCCGCACCTGTCCGGCTCGCCGTTGCCGCAGCTGTTCTGGGAGGCCGGTCCCCAACGCGTGCAGGCCGACTTCGCGGGGCTGCTGGCGCAGCGCATCGCGGCGGGCGAGCTGGAGATCGACGACGTGGACCGCGCGGCCTCGCAGTTCTTCACCCTGCTCAAGGGCGAGGCCCATGCGCGCCTGGTGTTCGGCTGTGGCGATCCCGATGTCGTGATCGACACCGAGGCCCACCTGGCCGCGACCGTCGAGTTGTTCCTGCGCGCCTACGCGACCGCCGCACGTCCGGCCCGGCGCGCGCCGCGATGACCGCGGCCGCGAAGACAATCGTCCCGATGACTTACGGCACTTAGCCGCGCCCGGCCGCTCGCCAATCCTGTGCGGGCTGCCGGCGCCGTCCGAGCCGCATCCCGGCCCCTTGTAGAATGCGCGGTTCAGCCGCAGACGACGATACGACCATGACGCTCGATTACGCCAAAGCCCGCGAAACGATGGTCGAACAGCAGGTTCGCCCCTGGGACGTGCTCGACCCCCGGGTGCTGGACGTGCTGGCGACGCTGCCGCGCGAGGCGTTCGCACCGGCCGCGTACCGGACCCTGGCTTACGCGGACCTTCCGCTGCCGCTGCCGCATGGCGAGACCATGATGAAGCCGGTGGTGGAGGGCCGCACCCTGCAGGCGCTCGATCTGGGCCCTGGCGACGATGTGCTCGAAATCGGCACCGGCAGCGGCTACCTCACCGCTTGTCTCGGACTCCTGGCGCGCGAGGTGGTCAGCCTCGAACGCCATGCCGACCTCGCTGAAGGCGCACGCCTGCAACTGGCCGCCCAATCGATCAGCAACGCGACCGTCGTCACCGCCGATGCCATGACCTACAGCACCGATCGCCGCTTCAGCGCGGTCTGCGTGACCGGCGCGGTGGCCGACATCCCGGCGCATTTCCTCGACTGGCTGCAACCGGGCGGCCGCATGTTCATCGTGCGTGGCCGTTCGCCGGCGATGGAAGCGGTGCTGGTACGGGCCGACGGTGGAGCCACTGTCAACGCGCCGCGCATCGAGTCGTTGTTTGAAACCGACCTCCCCTATCTCGTCGGCACCGCACCGGTGCCGACGTTCGAGCTCTGATCCGCCAAGGAAGCCCCATGATCCGCCGTCCGCTCGCGCTCGCCCTGCTCGCTGTCATCAGCACCTCCGTCCTGCTGCCGGCCACCGCCGCCGCCGAAGACCTGTTGCAAACCTATGAGCTGGCTCGCACCGGCGACCCGCAGCTGTCCGCCGCCGAATCCGGGCGCCTGTCCACCCGCGAAGGCGCGGTGCAGGCCCGGGCGACGATGCTGCCGCAGATCACCGGCGACGCGACCCTGCGAAAGTCGCGCAGCAACGGCCCCACCACCTCGACCCAGTTCGACCCGGCCACCGGCGAGCAGGTGCAGTTCAGCGGCGACATCGAATCCAACAGCACCTCGCGCAACATCGGCGTCAACGTCAACCAGATGGTCTACGACCGTTCGCGCTTCACCACCCTGCGCAGCCAGAACGCGCTGAGCCAGGCCAGCGACTACCAGCTCGAGTCCGCCAACGACACCCTGATCACCCGCACGTCGGCGGCGTATTTCAATGTGCTGGTGCAACTGGAGACGCTGGCGGCGGCTGAAGCGGCGGAGACCGCGCTCAAGAAGCAGTTCGACTTCGCGTCCAAGCGCCTCGAAGTCGGCCTGGCGCCCATCACTGATGTCCACGAGGCACGCGCGCAGTTCGACAGCGCGCGCGCGAGCACCATCCTGGCCCGCAACGCGGTCGCGGACGCCTACCAGGCGCTGGTCGAGATCACCGGCAAGTCGGTGCGCAATCTCAAGGGCCTGCCCGCGGACTTCCAGCCGCAGCTGCCGGCCGAGCAAGGCGGCGACGCCTGGGTGCAGGCAGCCGTCGACAACAACCCGGCGTTGCGTGCCAAGCAGCTGCAGGTCGAATCGGCCGATGCCAACGTCGAGACCGCGCGTTCCGGCCACTGGCCGACGATCTATGCCAGTGGCGGCTACGGCGACAACAAGACCACCGGCGACCGCAGCTTCAGCAGCAGCTTCCTGCCCGAGCCGAGCACCAGCCCGATCGACAGCCAGAGCCGCGGACCGAACATCGGCATCACCCTGTCGGTGCCGATTTTTTCCGGCGGCGCGGTGCAGTCGCGCGTGCGCCAGGCGATTGCCCAGCGTGACATCGCCGGCGACGAGCTGGAGGCGCAGAAACGCGCCCTGGTCCGCAACACGCGCAACGCCTACCAGACGCTGGTGGCCGGGGTGAGCGAGGTCGAGGCGCGACGCTTGGCACTGTTCTCGGCGCAGAGTGCCTATGACGCCTCGCAGGTCGGCCTGGAAGTCGGCACCCGCACGGTGCTGGACGTGCTCATCAACCAGCGCAACCTGTTCACGGCGCAACAGGCCAACGCGGTGGCGCGCTACAACTACCTGCAGAACCGCCTGCTGCTGGAGCAACAGGCCGGGACGCTCGACGTGGCCGACGTGCAGGACATCAACCGCCTGCTGACGGTCAACGCGCCCACGAGCGCGGGCACCACGCCGTAACGCCGCGGCGACCGCGACTGCTGCATCGATGCCGGCCTTGCGCCGGCATCGTTGTTTCCGGGGTCTGGTTTCCCTCGCACCAGCTCATCCGCAACGCCGCCCCCCGGACGGAGGCGACAAATGCACCTGCCCCGATCCCGCGTGAACTGTCAGGCCGTGCGGGGCAACGCCGGCTGCAGAAGTGCGAGGGTCTGCGCCAAGGCGCCACGACCGGACTCCACCAGCCGGTGACCCGCTTGGGCCATCGTGGCGCGCGCGTCGGCATCATCCAGCAGGATTGCCAGCGCCGCGGCGACTGCGTCGGCATCGGTACAGATACGCACCGCGTCCACCGCCTCCAGGCGCCGCGCGATCTCGACGAAATTGTGCAGGTGCGGGCCAGTGACGATCGGGGTGCCGGCCGCGGCGGGTTCCAGCAGGTTGTGGCCGCCGATGGCCTGCAAACTGCCGCCGACGAAGGCGACATCGGCGCAGGCATAGAAATTCAACAGCTCCCCCAGGGTGTCGATCACGAACACCGCATCGTCCGCCTGGGGCCAACGTCCACGCGTGCGCGTCGACACCTGCCACCCGGCGGCGCGGGCATGCTGCACTACCATCCGGAAGCGCTCGGGGTGGCGCGGCGCCCACAGCAGCAGCAGATCCGGATGGCGCGCGCGAAGTTGCCGGTGGATGCCGATGATCGCGGCTTCCTCGTCGGCGTGGGTGCTCGCCGCGATCCACACCGGGCGCGTACCGCTGCGGCCCCGGCACTCGCCGGCGAAGGCGTCGAGGTTGTCGGGCACGCTGACGTCGAACTTGAGGTTGCCGGTATCGACGACATTTTCCGGCAACGCCCCCAGCCGCACGAAACGCACCGCGTCGGCCATCGACTGCGCCGCGACGATGCGAACCGTGCGCAGCGCGCGCGCCACCAGCGGCGCGAGCACCCGGTAGCCGCGCAACGACCGTTCCGACAGCCTCGCATTGACGATGTAGGCGGGGATGCCGCGGTCACGACAGCCGAACAGCAGGTTGGGCCACAGCTCCGTCTCCATGATCAACGCCGCGTGCGGGCGATGATGCGCGAGGAAGCGGCCGACCGCGCCGGGCAGGTCGTACGGCAGGTAGACGTGGTCGACATCGTCGCCCCATAGCGCGCGTACCCGCTCCGATCCGGTCGGGGTGATGGTGGTGACCAGCAGCCTGAGGTCGGGACGACCGCGCCGCAGCGCATTGACCAGCGGCACCGCGGCATTGACCTCGCCGACCGAAACGGCATGCAACCACAGCGCGCGGCCGACAGGCGGCTCGCGATACATCGCGTAGCGCTCCGGCCAGCGCTGGAAATAGGCGGGCTGGCGAAAGCCGCGCCAGATCAGGTGGTAGACCGTGATCGGCACCAACAGGTAGAGCGCGGCCGAATACAGGCCGCGCAAAAGGCGCTCAAATGGGTCGATGGGCATCGCCGAAGGATAGCGAAGCCGGCGACGCGCGGGCGATTGGCGCGCGCGACGCGCCCGGCGAAGTCGACCGTCGACCCGCGCAGGTGGGCGCGCAGGCGCGCGACGTTAGAATCCGCGCATGCCCGCTGCCCCTTCCCCGACCTCGCCCGGTCCGCCACCGCGCGGCCTGCGGCACCTGCCGATGTGGCTCGCGTTCGCGCCGTTGTGGCTCGCCGCACAATTGCCTTGGCCGCTGCAACGCGTGCTCGGAGCGCTGGTGGGCTCGATCGCGTTGCGGCTGGCCCGATCGCGGCGGCGCGCCGCGGCGACCAATCTTGCACTGTGCTTCCCGGAAAAATCCGCGCCCCAGCGCGAGGCGCTGCTGCACGACAACTTCCGCGACTTCGGCATTGGCCTGTTCGAATTCGCGCGGGCGTGGTGGGGTTCCGCCACGCCGATGCGGCGCACGGTGCGCATCGAGGGCCGCGAGCATCTCGACGCCCTGCGCACGCAGGGCCGTGGCGTGCTGATGGTGTCGGGCCATTTCATGACCCTGGAGATGTGTGGCCGGCTGCTGTGCGACCACTATCCGCTGGCCGGCATGTATCGCCGCCACCGCAGCGAGGTGTTCGAGTGGGCGGTCAAGCGTGGACGGCTGCGCTACGCCGCGGCGATGTTCAGCAACGAGGAGATCCGTCCGGCGATGCGCCACCTCAAGCAGGGCGGCCTGCTGTGGTATGCGCCCGACCAGGACATGCGCGGCAAGGACACGGTGTTCGCGCCGTTCTTCGGCGTACCGGCGGCGACGATCACCGCCACCCACCAGTTCGCGCGGCTCAGTGGCTGCGCGGTGGTGCCGTTCTTCCATCGCCGCGAGGGCGCCGACTACGTGCTGCGGATCGCGGCGCCGCTGGCGGATTTCCCCACCAGCGACGCGATCGCCGACAGCGCCCGGGTCAATGCCGCGATCGAGGCGATGGTGCGCGAGGCGCCGTCGCAGTACCTGTGGCTGCACCGCCGCTTCAAGCGCCGGCCGCCGGGAATGGCGTCGCCGTATTGATGGCGCTGCAACGAGGGTAATGCGCGACCGCCGCGGTTGACCTGATCCCAACCGCATTCCAGGCTCTGATCAAGCAGTGGCGGCGACATCGTCGTCGCGCGCCAGCAGGCTGCCGGCGTACAACGCCGCCAGCAGCAGGGTCAGCCCGCCCCAGAACGTCGAATACGACGCCAGGTGGGTGTTGAACGGGAACAGCGTCACCACCAGCGCCAGCATCGCCGGCCGCGCGCGCTCGCGCGCGATGGCACCGGCGTAGCGCCATGCGCGCCAGCCCAGTGCGGCGCCGGCCAGCCACAGCAGCAGGCCGAACGCGCCGGTTTCGCTGAGGATTTCCAGCACGATCTGGTGCGCGTGCAGCGCCGGACCCTCGCCCCAGGCCGCGGTCTCGGCCGGGGTCGGATCGCAGCCCGGGAATGCCTCGCGGAAATTCCGCGCGCCAACGCCGTTGAACGGATGCTCGCGCACCATGCACAGGGCGGCGCCCCAGATCCGCGCCCGCCCCGAGAGGGCGGTGTCAACGCCCGCGTCGCTGGCCGACAGCGCGTGGGTCGTGCGCTGCAACCGCTCGCGCACCTGCGGCGACGACACCCCAAGCACCACCAGCACGATCGCGCCGAACGCGAACATGCCGGCCAGCCGCTTCCAGCCCAGCAGGCGCCAGCCCGACAGCACCAGCACCAGGGCGTAGGTGATCCACGACGCCCGCGAGCCGGCCAGCACCACGACGATGCCCACCGCCGCGGCCGCGAGCATCCAGCCCGACACGCCCAGGCGACGAGCAGCCACGTACAGCGCGAAGGGCGACAAGCTGGCGAGCACCACGCCCAGCTTGAGATTGCACGGACCCAGCAGGCCGCTGAGCCGGTCGACCGCTGCGGTTTCGACCGCATTGCACATGCCGTGGCCACTGATTGCGTGCTTGATCGCGTCGATGCCGAAGAACAGCGGGCTGGTGCCGGTCAGCGCCTGCAGCAGCGCGTCCACGGTCCACGCGCCGACGATGATCGCCAAGCCACCGAACGTGATCCGCCGCCCGGCCTCGCTGGCCACCGCCGATGCCACCAGCCACAGGAACGGCAGGTAGCGCAGATCCTCGGCGGTCTGCGCGAATGCATGGGCGCGGTCCATCGCATCGAACGACGACACCAGTTCCGGCAGCCAATAGGCAAAAAACAGCACGCTGGTGAGCGCCCAGGCCGCGCCGCTCAGCAGTTGCGTCCCGGCGCGGAATCGCGACGCCAGCAGCTTGGCGATCGCCACCAGCGCACCCAGCGCCAGGACGCCTTCGGCGTAGCCCGGCGCCGGCCACAGCGCGACATAGGCAAGGATCCAGGCCGGGGCCCAGCGCCAGCCCTGCGGCGCGTGGCGGCTCGCTGGGGACGCCGGGGCCGGTGGATCAGCGGGCACGGGGGTGATCGACGAGTTCGGCATAGACGGCAAGCGTGGCCTCCTGCATCGCAAGCAAGGTGTGCGGGATCGTAACGGCTGGCGCGGGCGGACGCGCGAGCAGCGCACATGCGGCGGCGAGCAGCGCCGCGCCATCGAAGGGCGCGACCGCGCCGGCGGCCTGCAAATCGCCAAGCAGCTCGCCGACCCCGCCGTGCGCCCATCCCAGCACCGGCCGGCCCACTGCCAGCGCCTCGATCACGGTGCGGCCGAACGCCTCGGGCTTGCGCGACAGCTGCAGCACCAGGTCGCTGGCGGCATAGGCGCGGGCGATCGCGTCGATGGGCGGCGTGAAGGCGAGTGCGCCGGCGATGCCCAAGGCATCGGCCTGGGCTTCGAGTTCAGCGATGTAGCCCTCGCGCCCGGCCTCACGCGCCCCCGGCAGCCACAACCGCGCGTCGCTGCCATCGGCGCGCAATGCCGCCAGCAATGTCAGCGCGTCGGCATGGCCCTTCAGGCGCGTGCCGCGGCCGGCCAGCAGCAGCAGCGAGCCATCACCGGCAAGTTCGGGATGCCGGGCCGCCGCCCAGGCGCGCGCCTCGTGATCAGGCGTGGGCGCACGCGGAAACGCGGCCGGGTCGATCCCGCGCGTGATCACCCGCAGCGTGCGCGGATCGGTGCCCGGGTAATGTCGCAGCACGTAGTCGCGCACCGTTCGCGAAACGCAGATCACCCGTTCACCACGGGTCATCACCGCGCTGTAGCGCGACGGCGAATTGAGCCCGTGCACGGTGGTGACGAACCGCGGACGCGCCGTGGCGGGCAGGCCACGCAATGCCAGCAGCGCGACCCACGCCGGCAGCCGTGAGCGCGCATGCACGATGTCGACCTGTTCGCGTTGCAGCAGCGCGCGCAGCGTGCGCACGTGACGCAGGCTCAGCAATGATTTGCGACCGATGTCGAGCTCGACATGTTCGGCGCCCGATGCCTGCAGCCGCGCCACCAGCCGCCCGCCGGCGGAGACCACCAGCGCGCGGTGGCCGGCGCGCACCAGCGCCTCGGCGATCTCCAGCGTGGAGCGCTCGACACCGCCGGACTCGAGCGCCGGCAGCAACTGGAGGACAGTCAGCGGGCGCATGCCGACGCTCCGATAGCGCGCGATGGAGCGCACGCGGCGATCCACGCAGCGAACTCCGTCATGGCGAAACCCTGCGCCTCGGCAGTCGCCGCGAAAACGCCGCGCGACCCTCCGGAAGGACCTGCCGCGCAAGCACCGGTCCGGCGACCAAACGCGTGGCGGGCATGGCGGGACTGGTTATCGCGACACCCGGACCATCAGGCCCATCAGCCGCGGTCTTCGAGCACGTACACCGCGCCGCAGTACGGGCACTGGCACTCGCCCTCGGCCTCGATCGGCAGGTACACGCGCGGGTGCGAATTCCACAGCGCCATCGAGGGCATCGGGCAGCTCAGCGGCAGGTCGGCGCGGGACACGTTGTAGCGCCGCTGCGCATTGGCCTGGGTGGGATGGGCGGTGTCGGCAGGCATGGTATTCCAGCGGCGGGGCGCGGCAGGGTGCGCGAGGCCGGCAGTTTACCAGCGGTGACCACCGCCACGGCCGCCGCCGGCCCGCATGCAGCCTCAGTCCCTGGGCAGATCGAACAGCAGCACGTCGGCGGCGGTTTCGCCCGCGCCATCCAGGCGCAGCAACCCGTCTTCGTCGACGAGCCCCAGGGCGTCGCCGGCCGCCAGCTCGCGTTCGCCGGCCGACACCGCCCCGAGCGCGACGTGCAGCCAATAGCGCCGCGCCGGATCCAGGGGCAACTCGACGGTCTCGCCCGCCGCGAGGCGCGCGCCCAACACACGCGCCTGCTGGCGGATGGCCAGGCTGCCATCGGCGCCATCGGGCGAGGCCAGCAGCACCCAGCGGCCCGAGAGCGACCGCCCCGTCGCCTCGCGCTGCGCGTACGCGGGCGCGGCATTGAGCCGGTCGGGCTGCAGCCAGATCTGCAGGAAGTGCACCGGCCCGGTCGCCGAGGCGTTGAACTCGCTGTGCTCGACGCCGTGGCCGGCGCCCATCCATTGCAGCTCGCCGGGGCCGATCACGCCGCCGCCACCGCTGCTGTCGCGGTGCGACAGCGCGCCGTCCAGTACGTAACTGAGGATCTCCATGTTGGCGTGGCGGTGTGGTGCAAAGCCCCCGCCAGCGGCGACGCGGTCCTCGTTGATCACCCGCAAGGCGCCAAAACCCATCCACGCCGGATCGTAGTACTGGCCAAACGAAAACGTGTGGCGGCTGTCGAGCCAGCCGGCCTCGACCCGTCCGCGCGCGGCGGAGCGGCGTTCGATGATCATCGCGCTGCTACCTCCTGGTCAGCCCTGGTCGGCCCGCACCTTGATGGTGGCCTTCCCGGCGGTTGCCGCAGCGGCCTTCGGGACCATCGCTTCGGTGGTGATGCGGATGGTCACCTCGTCGCTGACGTTGGGTGCGTACAGGCCGACGCCGAAATCGCTGCGCTTGAGCGTCGTGGTCGCTTCGAAACCGGCGGCAGGGCGCTTGCTGATCGGGTGGATGGCGATCTTGTTGATGGTGGTGTCGAGCACCGCCGGGCGGGTGACGCCGTGCACGGTGAGATCGCCGAACACGCGCAGCTTGCCGGCGCCTGCCGCCTCGACCTTGCTGCTCTTGAACGTGATCACCGGGTACTTCGCGGCGTCGAAGATCTCGGCGCTGCGCAGGTGCTCGTCCAGCGCGGCCACGTGGGAATCCAGGCCCGCCATCGGGAGGGTGACCTCGACCGAGGACAGGCCGACATTGGCCGCGTCATACACGATCGCGCCATCCACCTGGCCAAAGTGCGCAATCGGATGGGAGAAGCCGAAGTGGTTCCAGCTGGCGGTCACGTCGGTGTGGTTCGGGTCGATCCGGTAGCTGACGGGCGCCGCGATGGCCGCGCTGCTGGCGGTGCCCAGGGCCAGGACGAGGCCCAGGGGGAGAAGGGGGGAACGCTGGCACATGCTCGGGGTGTCCTGGAAAGGGTGATCAGGCGAAGCGCGGATCAGGCGATCCGCGCGGCTTCGTCGAACGACAGCCGCGGCGAACGCGGGAACAGCTTGGCCGGGTCGCCGTGGCCGAGGTTGAGGAGAAAATTGGAGCGGATATCGGTGCCGGCGAAGAACGCGGCATCGACCTTGGCGTTGTCGAAGCCCGACATCGGCCCGGTGTCGAGACCCAGCGCGCGCGCGGCCAGGATCAGATAGGCACCCTGCAGGCTGCTGTTGCGCAGCGCGATGGTCTCCAGCGCCGCCTCGGGCTTGCTGTCGAACCACGACGTCGCCTCGACGTGCGGGAACAGGTAGGCCATCTTGGCGAAGAACGCCATGTCGTAGGCGACAATCGCGGTCACCGGCGCGGCCAGGGTCTTGGCGCGGTTGCCCTCGTCCAGCGCCGGGCCGAGCTTGGCCTTGGCCTGCGCCGACTTCACGAACACGATGCGCGCCGGGCTGCTGTTGGCGCTCGTCGGGCCCCACTTCGCCAGTTCATACAGCTGCCGCAGGGTGTCGTCACTGACGTCGCCGCCCAGTTCGTTGTGGGTGCGCGCGGTGCGGAACAGTTGGTCGAGCGCGGACGGCGCGAGCGCGACGGCGGAGGGGCTGGCTGGGGTCATGGCGATTCCAGTGAAGCCGCGAACGGGTAGCGGCGAGGACGGCAAGTGTAGAGTCTGGCGGGAACGGAACAGCCGATGCCTCCGGAACGGATTGCCTACACTGATGCAACGACCTGCCGATTTTCCACCGATTGCGTGGACGCTCAGCGACGGCCGTGCCGGCAACGTCCGCCAGGCGCAGGCGCTGACCGCCGCGCTGGGCCTGAGCGCGCGTGAGTGGACGCTGTCGGCGCGCGCGCCGTGGCGCTGGGCAGCGCCGCGCCGGCTGCCACTGGCGGCGGGCGCGTTCGGCACCGGGTTCGCGAACGCGCTGGAGCGTCCGCCGGCGCTGGCGATCGGTTGCGGCCGCCAGGCGGCGCTGGCGACCCGGCTGCTGCGCGGCGCCGGCGCCAGGACCGTGCAGATCCTCGACCCGCGCATCGCGACGCGGCACTGGGATCTGGTGATCGCCCCCGCGCAGCCCGTCATGTGCGGGGGCAATGTGATCGAACTGCTCGGCAGCCTGCACCCAATCGACGACCTGTGGCTGGCGCGTGCGCGCAGCGATTTCGCCACGATCGGCCAGTTGCCCCGGCCATTGACGACGGTGCTGGTCGGCGGCGCCAGCGCCCACGCCGCGTTCGATGCCGCGAGTGTCGATGCGCTGGCCGCTGGCTTGGTCGCACTGCATCGCCGCGATGGCGGCAGCCTGCTGGTCACCACCTCCCGGCGCACCCCGCGCGCCGCGATCGCGCGCCTGCGCACGCTGGTGGCCGGGCTGCCGGGGCTGCCGGGGCTGCTGTGGAGCGGCGACGGCGACGGCGCGAATCCGTATGCCGGCCTGCTGGGCTGGGCCGACCGCATCGTCTGCACCGCCGACTCGGTCAACATGCTGTCGGAGGCGTGCGCCACCAACGTGCCGGTGTTCGTGATCGGCGCCGACCGGCTCGGCGGGCGGCCACGCCGGTTCGTGGAAGCGCTGCTGGCGCGCGGCCGGGTGCGGGCGTTCGACGAGGCGATGCTGCCGTTCGCGGTCACCGCACTGCGCGAAACCGCGCGCGTGGCGGCTGAGGTGAGGACGCGGCTGGGGCTGTAGCCGCCCGGGTAGTCGGGACGCACCCGCGCCGGCTATTCGTCGAACGGCACGCCCTGCGCGCGCGCGGCGCTGCGGATCGCCAAGCGCGCCGCCTGCAGCGACGCGTCCAGCGGCACGCGCCGCCGGCGCCGGTCGAGCGTGCACTCCAGGCCTCGCGCCAGCAGCGTGGCGTGTGCGGCCTGCAGGCTGGCGGCGGTGACATCGCTGAACACCGCTGCCGTGCCCAGGGCCTCGATCAGGCCGGGGGTGTTGCGCGGCGCCAACAGCGCCGGATGGGCCGCGGCGTTCACCAGCACCGATGCCTGCAGCAGGAACTCGAGGTCGACCAGCCCGCCCTCACCCTGCTTGAGGTCGAATTGCCCGCCCGGATCGCCTGCCGCATCGCTGCGGTCGAGTTCGGTGCGCATCCGCAGGCGCATGGCGACCACGTCGGCACGCACCTTGGCGGCATCGCGCGCACGGGCCAGTACCTGGTCGCGCACCCGTCCGTAGTCCGCGCACAGGCCCGCGTCGCCGCCGATGCAGCGCGCGCGCACCAGTGCCTGGTGCTCCCAGGTCCAGGCGCGCTCGCGCTGGTAGTCGGCGAAGCTGGCCAGGCTCGACACCAGCAGGCCCTTGGCGCCGTCCGGGCGCAGGCGGACGTCGACCTCGTACAGGCGCCCGGCGGCGGTCACCGCGCCGAGCAGCGCCACCACCTTCTGCGCCAGGCGCGCGAACCAGCGCGACGCATCGAGCGGCCGCGCGCCATCGGACTGCACGTCGCCGGCCACGGCTTGCGGGGCACCGCTGCGGTCGCCATTGGAGCCATTGGCATTGGATCCACTGGTACGCACGATGTCGTACAGGAACACCAGGTCGAGATCCGATCCGAAACCGAGCTCCTCGCCGCCAAGGCTGCCGTAGCCGAGCACCGCGAAGCGTGCGCCGTGCACCCGTCCGTGCGCCTGTTGCACCTCGTGGGTGGCCAGCGCCAGCACCCGCGCGACCACCGCGTCGGCCAGCCAGGCCAACTGGCGGGCGCTGTCGGTGGCCGGTTGGCGCGCGTCGCGCACCGCCATCGCGACGCGGAAGCTCAAGGCCTGCCGCACCTCGTTGAGCGCCTGTAACGTGGCCTCGACATCGACATCGACGGTGGCGGTCGCCGGATCGCCGACGTTGCCGGTGGCGGCGATGCACGCCGCCCGCAGGTGCTCGCGGTCGGGCAGCGGCCCGGCGACGCGGGCGTCCAGCAGTTCGTCGAGCAACAACGGGTAGGCCGCCAGGCGCTCGGCCAGCAGCGCGCTGTGGCTGACCACTTCGACCAGCCGCGCCAACGCCGCCGGCTGTTCGTCGAGCAACGCGAGGTAGGCGCTGCGACGCAATATGTTGCTCAGCAATGCCAGCAGGCGCCGCAAGGCGAGCATCGGTTGCGTCGACGCCGCCGCGGCCTGCAGCAGGGCCGGCAACACCCGGTCCAGTCGCGCGCGCGCGCTGTCGGACAGGTCGCGGACGCCGGGACTGCGGGCAAGGTCGCGCAGGATCGCGTCGGCGTTGCCGGCCTCGACGAAACCCGCGTCGGCCAGCACGTCGATCTCGCCGGTCGCGTTGCCGTCGCTGCGCTGCAGCCCACGCCAGTAGCCGGTCAGCGCGTCGGGTGCAGCGGCGCGGCGCCGCGGGGCGAGCAGCGCGTCGAATTCCCCGGTCACGTGCGCGCGCTGCGCTTCGAGCGCGGCGCGTAGCGCGCTCCAGTCCGGATAGCCCAGTCCGGCGGCAATCCGCAGGCGATCCTCATCGCCTGCAGGCAGGGCATGGGTCTGCGCGTCGCGCAGCATCTGCAGGCGGTTCTCCAGTCGCCGCAGGAACCGGTAGGCCTGGGTCAGCGACGCCGCTGCGCCGGCCGCCACGTGGCGCGCCGCCACCAGCGACTGCAGCGCCGGCAGCAACGGCCCGCCGCGCAGCTCCGGCTCGCGGCCACCGCGGATCAGCTGCAGCGCCTGCACCAGGAACTCGATCTCGCGGATGCCGCCAGGCCCGCGTTTGATGTCGTCGGCCAATTCCTTGCGCGCGACCTCGGCCGCGATCGCCGCCTTCATCGCGCGCAGGCCGTCGAGCGCGCCGAAATCCAGGTAACGCCGGTAGACGAACGGCCGCAGCGTGTCGAGGAAGCGCAGACCCGCCTGGATGTCCCCCGCAACCGGCCGCGCCTTCTGCCAGGCATAGCGCTCCCAGTCGCGGCCTTCGTGCTGGAAGTACTGCTCCATCGACGCGAACGACCACGCCACCCGGCCGGCGTTGCCGTACGGTCTAAGGCGCAGGTCGACGCGATGGCAGAAGCCGTCGGCGGTGACCTCGTCCAGCAGCTTCGCCAGCTGCTGGCCCAGCCGGGTGAAATAGGCCTCGGCATCGAGCGGACGGGCGCCGTCGGACTGGCCACCGTGCTCGAAGGCGTAGACCAGGTCGACATCGGAACTGAAGTTGAGCTCGCCGCCCCCGAGCTTGCCAAGGGCGAACACCACCAGCCGCTGCACCGTGCCACCGTCGCCCTCGCCGCCCGGGCTCCGCACCAGGCCATGGCGGGCGTGGAAGTCCGCCTCGAGCGCGGCCAACGCCACCTGCAGGCAGGTTTCGGCCAGGCGCGTACTGCCGGCGAGGGTATCGGCAACGTCGTCGAGGCCGAGCACGTCGCGCCAGATCAGGCGGGTCGATTCCGCCGCGCGGTAGCGCCGCAACAGCATCGGCCAATCGCCGCGATGGTCGGCCTCCAGGACGGGCGGCGGCGCGGTGACCGCGTCGTCGGCGAGCAGGCGGCCGAGCAATCCGGGCTGGCGGACGAGCGTGTCGACCGCGAAGTCGCTGGCGATCGAGACCCGCCGCAGCCTGGCGTCCACCGCATCGGTAAACGCGGTCGCATCCAGGGTCGAGGCCGCTCGGACCCGCGCTCGTGCACGAGCCGCCAGTGCGTCAAATGTCATCCCGTCGTCGTGGCTCGCCATCGTCATGATTCTGGCACGTGCCAACGAAAGCGGCCGCCCGGACGCGGCCGCTGCGACAGCGTTCAGCAATGGATTGGCGGCTCAGTCGCCCGGCATCACAAGCTCCCGGCCCGGGAGGCGTTGACCCGGCCCGCGCCATAGCTGTCGTCATTGCCGGGCTTGCCCAGCAGGAGGCGCCACCGGCACGCGTTGCGTGGCCCCGGCCTGTTCCCCGCGCCTCGATCCAATCCAACGCTGAAGCGCGCCGATTCCGGACCTTGCCCCCCGTCACCAACCAGCCAACAGCGAAAGCAGGCGAAAAAAAGCCCGCCCCGGACGAACCGGTTGCGGGCTTGCTCCCCTCCCCCACGTCGGGTTGCGGGCCAACTGTGAAGGAATCGTTATCGGGTTTGCACGCTGCAGTGCAAAACAGAACCCGGCGGTTCAATTTTCGCGCGGCGACGGTGCGCTACGCCACATGGGCGCGAGCGTGCCGACCCAGTGGCATTCTCCCGCAGCGCGCAGGTCCCCACCGGCCGCCGCCCCCCCAGCGCGGCGCAGCAAAGGAAAGGCCCGCTTGCGCGGGCCTTTCGATCTGGCTGGCTTCAATTAAACGAAGCCGCAAGGGAGGGCGGGATCAGAAATCCATGCCGCCCATGCCACCCATGCCGCCACCGCCGCCGCCCATGGCCGGCTCGTCCTTCTTCGGCAGCTCGGCGACCATCGCTTCGGTGGTGATCATCAGGCCAGCGATCGACGCCGCGTTCTGCAACGCGGTGCGGGTGACCTTCGTCGGGTCCAGGATGCCCATCTGGATCATGTCGCCGAACTCACCGGTCGCGGCGTTGTAGCCGTAGTTGCCGGTGCCCTGCTTGACGTTGTTCAACACCACCGACGGCTCTTCGCCGCAGTTGGTGACGATCTCGCGCAGCGGGGCTTCCATGGCGCGCAGGGCGATCACGATGCCGTGGTTCTGGTCTTCGTTGGCACCCTTGAGGTCCTTGATCGCGGCCAGGGCGCGGATCAGCGCGACGCCGCCACCCGGCACCACGCCTTCTTCGACCGCAGCGCGGGTCGCGTGCAGGGCGTCTTCGACGCGTGCCTTCTTTTCCTTCATCTCCATCTCGGTCGATGCGCCGACCTTGATAACCGCCACGCCGCCGGCCAGCTTGGCCACGCGCTCCTGCAGCTTTTCCTTGTCGTAGTCCGAAGAGGTCTCTTCGATCTGCGCCTTGATCTGCTTGATGCGCGACTGGATCAGCTCGGCTTCGCCGGCGCCGTCGATGATCGTGGTGTTTTCCTTGGAGACCTGGACCTTCTTGGCGCGGCCGAGATCCTTGATCGTGGCCTTCTCGAGCTGCAGGCCGACTTCCTCGGAGATCACCGTGCCGCCGGTCAGCGTCGCCATGTCTTCCAGCATCGCCTTGCGACGGTCGCCGAAGCCCGGCGCCTTGACGGCGCAGACCTTGACGATGCCGCGGATGGTGTTGACCACCAGGGTCGCGAGCGCCTCGCCTTCGACTTCCTCGGCGACGATCAGCAGCGGCTTGCCGGCCTTGGCGACGCCTTCCAGCACCGGGAGCAGGTCACGGACGTTGGAGATCTTCTTGTCGTACAGCAGGATGAACGGGTCTTCCAGTTCGGCCTGCATCGACTGCTGGTTGTTGATGAAGTACGGCGACAGGTAGCCGCGGTCGAACTGCATGCCCTCGACGACGTCGAGCTCGTTGTCCAGGCCCGACCCGTCTTCGACCGTGATCACGCCTTCCTTGCCGACCTTGTCCATCGCCTTGGCGATCAGGTCACCGATGTCGGTGTCCGAGTTGGCGGAGATCGCGCCGACCTGGGCGATTTCCTTGCTGGTCGACGACGGCTTGCTGATGTTCTTCAGCTCGACCACGGCCGCGGTCACGGCCTTGTCGATGCCGCGCTTGAGGTCCATCGGGTTCATGCCGGCGGCGACCGCCTTCATGCCCTCGCGGATCAGCGCCTGCGCCAGCACGGTCGCGGTGGTGGTGCCGTCGCCGGCGTCGTCGGAAGTGCGCGAAGCGACTTCCTTGACCATCTGCGCGCCCATGTTCTCGAACTTGTCGGCCAGCTCGATCTCCTTGGCGACGGACACGCCGTCCTTGGTGATCGTCGGGGCGCCGTAGCTCTTCTCGAGCACGACATTGCGGCCCTTCGGGCCGAGGGTTGCCTTGACGGCATTGGCGAGCACGTTGACGCCGCGCACCATCTTGGCGCGCGCGTCCTCACCGAAACGAATTTCCTTGGCAGCCATGGGTTAACTCCAATAAGGGGATAAAAATGAAATGGGGGGAGAGCGGAATTTCGGGGGTCGCGTGCCGCGGGGCGGCAGTGGAGCGGGTCGAGACCCGCCCCGTCGCGATCAGCCGAGGATCGCGAAGATGTCGTCTTCCTTCACCACGAGGATGTCGACGCCGTCGAGCTTCACTTCGGTGCCGCTGTACTTGCCGAACAACACCTTGTCGCCGACCTTGACCTTCGGCGCGCGCACGCTGCCGTTGTCGAGCGCCTTGCCATCGCCAACGGCGATGACTTCGCCCTTGATCGGCTTTTCGGTGGCCGAGTCCGGGATGACGATGCCACCGGCGGACATCTTTTCTTCTTCCATGCGCTTGATGACAACGCGGTCGTACAGGGGCTTGATGTTCATTGGCAACCTCTAAGTGGTTGAATGGAGGGGGAAAGAAGCGGAATTTTAGCAGTCACGCTTGGCGAGTGCCAAGGCCGGGCATGATGACGCCCGGGGTTACCGGGGCTGGCGACGAGATGGGGGGCCGGTTGCGGCTTTCAAGGGTGCGGCCCGGGCGTCGCGCAAAAAGAAAGGACGCGCCCCGAAGAACGCGCCCTTTCTGGTGCGGAGATGGCTTTCCGAAGCTCGGCGCTTTCCTGCACCCCTCCCCTGACCGACCCCATGTCCCGTCAGCGTCCTGCCGACTGTGCCGATACTCTCCACTTTGGGTGACGTTGCCTAGGGCGGATAACCTTTTTCCTGGTGACTATCAGTATCGCCATGGCCAGCTTGGCACCGGCATTGTCTTTGTGACGGTATGTTCAGCCGGCATCAAGCCACCATTGGTATACAACGTTGCGTGACTATCCGTCACCCGGTTACCTTTAGTCGCAACCGCTTGGGCCAACCCACCGGGACTCGCCATTCCACCCTCCCGACGCGACCGACCGACCGACCGACCCGAAGAGTTCCAACATGACCTCGCCACAACGTATTCGACTCGCGCGCCGGCATGCCGGACTGTCCCAGGCCGCGCTCGGAGGCGCGATCGGCGTGCAGCGCAGCGCGGTCAGCCACTGGGAAGCGAGCCACGGCAAACACCCCAGCGTCGACCACCTGCGCCAGCTCGCGCTGGTGGCCGGGGTGCAGTTCGAGTGGCTGGCGACGGGCCGCGGCAACATGACCCTGTCGACCGACACGGCGCTGGATTCGGTGGCGGCGGCGCAGGGCCAGTTGATCGACGACCCGATGGAAATGCGCCTGATCGCGGCGTTTCGCGAGGTGCCCATGCGCGCCCGCGCGCCGCTGGTGGAGGTGGCGGAACAACTGGCGAAATCGCGCACCGGACACGCCCGCTGACCAAAAAGACCGGGGCCGCGCGGCGCTGCGGCACTGCGTCAGGGACCGTCATAAACCCTGGCCAGTCTGTGCCGACCCTGCCCGAAGCTTCCCGATGCCTGTCCGCCTGCTGCCTGCGCGTGTGCGGCCCTCGTTGTTGCTCGCCGCGCTGACCGTGATGCCCGCGGAACGTGGGCGCAACGAGGTGATCTTCAGCTTCCAGGGCAACCGCAATCCGTTCATCGACCCCCCGCAATGGGCGACGTCGGCATTGTTCACCTCGACCAAGCCGGCCGGTTGCCAACTGAACTGATCTGCCCCTGATTGACGCCATATCCCCGTTGCCGGAGGGGTGCTGGGCAGGCAGGCATCGTCGGCGAGCTGCCCCCGCGCGGCGGCAGGACTTGCCCAACGCGGCGGCGGGCAGGGAGCCTGCCGGTACAATTCGCGGATGTCCGACCTCCCCGCTTCCGTGCTGATCGTCCATTGCACCTGTCCCGATGCCACGACCGCCGACGCGCTGGCGCAGGCATTGGTAACCGAGCGCCTGGCGGCCTGCGTCAATGTGCTGCCCGCGGTGCGCTCGACGTATCGCTGGCAGGGCCAGGTCGAGCGCGACGACGAGGTGCTGATGCTGATCAAGACCACGCGCGGCCGGCTCGACGCCCTGGTCGCCCGCATCCAGGCGATGCACCCGGCTGAACTGCCGGAAGTGCTGGCGGTCGAAGCCGTCGCCGGACTCGCCCCGTACCTGGACTGGGTGGCCGAACAGACGCGGAACCATGACTGAATCCCCCACGTCCGACCGCTGGGGCCTCGGCAGGCTCGTGCCGGCCACGGCGATGCTCGCGCTCGCGCTGTTTTGCGCGCCCGCCGCCGCGATCGACGAGGCCGACCTGCTGCCGGTCGACCAGGCGTTCGTGCTCAGCGCCGATGCCACCGCGCCCGACCGCATCGCGATCCGCTGGAAGATCGCCGACGGCTATTACCTGTACCGGCACCGGATCAGCGTCGCGGCCGGTGCGGGCTTTGCCGCGCAGCCCCTGCAGCTGCCGAAGGGCGATGCCCACACCGACGAATTCTTCGGCAAGGTCGAAACCTACCGCGACGCGCTGGTCGCGACCCTGCCCGGCAGCGCCAGCGGCGGGCGCACCACGCTCACGATCAAGTACCAGGGCTGCGCCGATGCCGGCATCTGCTACCCGCCGCAGACGCGCACGATCGCGGTCGCGCTCGCGGCGGCCGATCCGCGCCCCGCCGATCCGCGCCCCGCCGATCCGGCGCCGGTGGCGTTCGGCAACGCCGCGATCGCGCCGTCCGTGAGCACAGCGGGCGGCAACCGCCTGGTGGTTCCGGGAAGGGCCGGCAGCAGCGACAGCGTGCCACTCCCGCCCGGGCAGGCCTTCGGGTTCGAGGCCATCGCCGGCGACGGCAACACGTTGCTGCTGCGCTTCACCCCGGCACCTGGCTACTACCTGTATCGCGACAAGGCCGTGTTCGCCCTTGATGCCCGCGCCCGCGCGGCCGGCATCACCCTGGCTCGCCCGCAGTGGCCGCGCGGCAGCGCGCACCGGGATGCCTATTTCGGCGCAACCACGGTGTACTTCGACCAGATCGACGTGCCGCTGCCGCTGCAGCGAACCCGCCCGGACGCCGCCAAAATCACCCTGACCGCGCGCTTCCAGGGCTGCCAGACCGATGGCATCTGCTATCCGCCGATGACGCGGGCGGTGACGCTGGCGCTGCCGGCCGGCATCGTGGGCCCGTCTGTCGCCGTGGCTGAAACACAGGCTGGGGTGGCGACCGCCTCGAGCACGGCCGCCGCGTTGGCCGCAGGTCCGGTGGCCGCGGGGGCGGATCCGGGGCCTGCCGTCCGGCCTGCGGACGCAGCTATGGCCGCACGGGCCGCGGCACCGGCGCCCGCAACCACCTCAGTGCCCGGCGACACTTCCGCCGCCACTGAACAGGCCGAGGACAGCCGCCTCGTTGCGGCGCTGCTCGGACCGAACCGCTGGTGGGCGCTGTTGAGCTTCTTCGGCTTTGGCTTGCTGCTCGCGTTCACGCCCTGCGTGCTGCCGATGATCCCGATCCTGTCGGGGCTGATCGCCGGCCACGGCCCGGGGCTGGGCGCGCGCCGCGCATTCGCGCTGTCGTTCGTGTACGTGCTGGCCAGCGCGCTGGTGTTCACCGCCGCCGGCGTGGTGGCGGGACTGGTGGGCGCGAACCTGCAGGTCGCATTCCAGACCCCGTGGGTACTGGTCGCCTTCGCGCTGCTGTTCGTCGCGCTGGCGCTGTCGAGCTTCGGGTTGTACGAACTGCAATTGCCCAGCGTCCTGCGCAGCCGCCTGGGCGCGATCAGCAACCAGCAGCGCGGCGGCTCGTGGGCCGGCGTGGCGGTGATGGGCGCGCTGTCGGCGCTGATCGTCGGCCCCTGCGTGGCGCCGCCGCTGGCCGCGGCGGTGCTGTACATCGGCCAGACCCAGGATCCGGTGTTCGGTGGCGCGGCGCTGTTCCTGCTGGCGATGGGGATGGGCGCGCCGTTGATCGCATTCGGCGTCGCCGCCGGCCGTGGTCTGCCGACCAGCGGGCCGTGGATGCTGGCCGTGCAGCGCGCGTTCGGGATCGTGTTCCTTGGCCTGGCGGTGTGGATGCTGTCACGCGTACTGCCGGGGGCGGTCACCCTCGCCCTGTGGGGCGCGTTGCTGCTTGGCACGGCGGCGATGCTGGCGGTCGCAGCCAGCAAGCCGGCCAGCAAGCCGGCCGCACGCGACGGCCTGCGCGCGCTGGCGTGGACCGCCGCGGCGCTGGCCGGCCTGGCCGGTACCGCGCAGGTGGTCGGCGCGCTCGCCGGCAGCACCGATCCGCTACGGCCGTTGGCCGGCCTGCGCGGCGGCGGCGGCCCGACCCGCGAACTGCCGTTCCGCACGATCAAGTCACTGGCCGACCTCGACCGCGAGATCGCCGCGGCCCAGGCCGCTGGCCAGCCACTGATGCTCGACTTCTATGCCGACTGGTGCGTGAGCTGCAAGGAGATGGAGCAGTACACGTTCCCGCAGCCGGCCGTGCATGAGGCGCTCGCCCGCTTCGTGCTGCTGAAGGCCGACGTGACCGCCAACGACGCCCTCGACCAGGCGCTGATGCAGCGGCTGGGCATCATCGGCCCGCCGGCGACGCTGTTCTATGTCGACGGCAGCGAACGGCGTGCTTCGCGGTTGTTCGGCTTCGAAGCCGCGGAGAAGTTCGTCGAACGCGCCAAGCGCGCGGCCGGGCGGTGAGCGCATGAAACCCAATACGCGGATCGTGCTGGTGGCGCTGGCCGCCGGGCTGCTCGGCATCGTCGCCAGCCTGTGGCGCAACGGCCCCGGTCCGCTGGTGGGTCCGATGCTGCGCAGCGAGCTGGGACAGCGGGCGCTGCAGGGCCTGGCCGCCGCCAGTGCGCCACCGCCGCCGGCGGGGCTGGCGGTCGCCCAGCGCGGACAACCGATGCCGGCATTGACCCTGCCTTCGCTCGACGGCCGGCGCACGGCATTGCCGGCCGCCTACGCCGGCCGTCCGTTGCTGATCAACCTGTGGGCCAGCTGGTGCGGACCGTGCATCCGGGAAATGCCGGAACTCGACCGCTACGCCGCCAGCCAAGCGGCGAACGGCACGCAAGTGGTCGGCATCGCGCTGGACGACGTCGATGCCGTCCGCGCTTTCCTGCAGCGCACCCCAGTCACCTATCCGATCCTGGTCGACGTCGCCGGCCCGCGCGACAGCGGCGTGCAGCTCGGCAATCCCAAGGGCGTGCTGCCCTTCAGCGTGCTGGTCAGCGGCGATGGCCGGGTGCTGAAGCAGAAGCTCGGGCCGTTCCAGCCCGGCGAAATCGATGGCTGGGCCGCCTCGCATTAGAGCCGCCACTCAAACAACTGCTTAAATCGCTGCAACTTCGTCGATATGGCGCCCAACGTCTGGACAGGCCAGACTCGCTGACGCACACTGCCGACTTTTCCGCTCCCCGGTCGCGCGAATGGCGAAGTTGCTGGTGCTCCACGGCCCCAACCTGAACCTGCTGGGCGAACGCGAGCCGGGCATCTACGGCCGCACCACGCTGGCTGCGATCGACCACGCGCTGCAGATCGATGCGCAGTCCGCCGGCCACAGCCTCGATAGCCTGCAGTCCAACGCCGAGCACGTGCTGATCGATCGCGTCCACGCCGCCCGCAGCGACGGCACCGCGATCATCCTGATCAACCCGGCCGGCCTCACCCACAGCAGCGTCGCCCTGCGCGATGCGCTGGCGGCGGTGGCACTGCCGTTCATCGAGGTGCACCTGTCCAACCCGCACGCACGCGAGCCGTTCCGCAAGCACAGCTACTTCAGCGACCTGGCGCTCGGCGTGGTCGCCGGCTTCGGCGCCGACAGCTATCGCTATGCGATGTCGGCCGCGCTGGCATGGATCGACAAGCACGCCGCGGCCCGCGCCAGCCGCTCCTGAAGCGCGCGAACCCGATCGCGACCGGCATCGCTACCCACAGCTCCCCCTCACATTCCCCTCCACATTCCACGCCCTGCCAGCAGGGCGCCCCAACCCAGAGGCCCCGCGAATGGACCTGCGCAAAATCAAGAAGCTGATCGACCTGCTGGAGGAATCCAACCTGGCCGAGATCGAGATCAAGGAAGGCGAGGAGTCCGTGCGCCTGGCGCGCACCCCCAAGGGCAGCTACGCCGGCTATGCGATGCCGCAGCAGCACATGATGCAGGCCGCGCCCGCGCAACCCGCCTACCCCTCGGCGTCGATGCCGATGCACTCGCCCACCGAGGCGGCCACCGGCGGCCATGCCAAGCCCCACTCCGACCTGCCCGAGGGCCACATCGTGCGCGCGCCGATGGTGGGCACGTTCTACACCTCGCCGGCGCCGGACAAACCCGCCTTCGTCACGGTTGGCCAGCAGGTCAAGCAGGGCGAGACGCTCGCGATCATCGAGGCGATGAAGATGTTCAACCCGATCGAGGCCGACGTGTCCGGCACGGTGCTCAAGGTGCTGTCCGAGAGCGGCCAGCCCTGCGAATTCGACCAGCCGCTGTTCGTGATTGGGTGAGCCGGGCTTTCGAGCGGCCAATGCCGCGAGCCAGCGAACGCGCGACGGCCATCGGACCGGCGCGCCGACCTACCTCTTCGAATGCAGCGCCACGGAATCCATCCAATGCTAGATAAAGTCGTCATCGCCAACCGCGGCGAAATCGCGCTGCGCATCCTGCGGGCCTGCCACGCGCTGGGCATCCGCACCGTCGCGGTGCACTCCACCGTCGACCGCAACCTCAAGCACGTGGCCATGGCCGACGAGTCGGTGTGCATCGGCCCGGCGTCGTCGACCGACAGCTACCTCAACATGGCGTCGATCATCGCCGCGGCCGAGGTCACCGACGCCCAGGCGATCCATCCGGGCTACGGCTTCCTGTCGGAGAACGCAGATTTCGCGGAAAGAGTGGAGCAGTCCGGCTTCATCTTCATCGGCCCGCGCGCCGAGACCATCCGGCTGATGGGCGACAAGGTCGAGGCGATCCGCGCCATGAAGGACGCCGGTGTGCCGTGCGTGCCCGGCAGTGGTGGCCCGCTCGGCGACGACAACACCACCAACATCAAGATCGCGCGCGAGATCGGCTACCCGGTGATCGTCAAGGCCGCCGGCGGCGGCGGCGGCCGCGGCATGCGCGTGGTCCACACCGAGGCCGCACTGTCCAACGCGGTGGCGATGACCAAGAGCGAAGCCAAGGCGGCGTTTGGCAACGACATGGTGTACATGGAGAAGTTCCTCGAGAACCCGCGCCACGTCGAGATCCAGGTGCTGGCCGACGGCCAGGGCAACGCGATCCACCTGGGCGAGCGCGACTGCTCGATGCAGCGCCGCCACCAGAAGGTGGTCGAGGAAGCGCCCGCTCCGGGAATCACCAGCAAGCAGCGCGACGACATCGGCAAGGTCTGCGTCGATGCCTGCATCCGCATCGGCTACCGCGGCGCCGGCACGTTCGAGTTCCTCTACGAGGACGGCCACTTCTACTTCATCGAGATGAACACCCGGATCCAGGTCGAGCACCCGGTCACCGAGCTCATCACCGGCATCGACCTGGTGCGCGAGCAGCTGATGATCGCCGCCGGCCAGAAACTCACGATCAAGCAAAGCGACATCGTGTTCGACGGCCACGCGATCGAATGCCGCATCAATGCCGAGGACCCGGACACGTTCATGCCCAGCCCCGGCCTGATCCAGCACTTCCACGCCCCCGGCGGCCCCGGCGTGCGCGTCGACAGCCACATCTACGAGGGCTACCGCGTTCCGCCGAACTACGACTCGATGATCGGCAAGCTGATCGTGCACGGGCCCGACCGCGACACCGCGATCGCGCGCATGCGCGTGGCGCTGAGCGAGATGGTGATCGACGGCATCAAGACCAACATCCCGCTGCAGCAGCGCATCCTGTCGGACATCGGTTTCCAGCAGGGCGGCGCCAACATCCACTACCTCGAAAAGCGCCTGAAGGAACAGAAGGAAAAGTCGCTGTCCATCGTGTGACCTGTCGCTCCCCGACCCGCTGGCGGGAAAGACCGCGATGAGCGCGCAACCGTTCGCTCGCCTTGGCGTCACGACTCGCGATGGCTGCGTTCCACGCGGGCGACCGCGTGGCCCGATGGGCCCGATTCACGGCCTCGCGCTCCTGCGGCGCGCCTACACCCACGCTCCACGGAGACCATCCGTCCCATGCCGTTCCTCGAACTCACCCTGCCGTGCACCGAAACCGAGCAGCCACGCTACGAGCGCGCACTCGACAGCGTCGGCGCGTTGGCGGTCACGCTGGTCGATGCCCACGCCGATGCGCCCGACGAACAGGCGATCTTCGAACCCGGCGTCGGCGAGACCCCGGTGTGGGGCGAAATGGAGCTGACCGCGCTGTTCGCCGCCGACACGCCGCCGGAGCTGCTTTTGCACGCCCTCGCCGCGGTCGACGAGGCTCTGGACTGGTCGAAGGCGCAGTTCCGCGAGGTCGCCGACCAGGACTGGGAACGCGCGTGGATGGACCAGTACGAGCCGCTGCAATTCGGCGCGCGCACCTGGATCGTGCCGTGGAATTGCGAACTGCCGGGCGAAGCCGAACAGCAGGTCGCCCGCGCCGCCAACGACCCGGGTGCGATGGCGCCGGCGATCGTGCGGCTCGATCCCGGCCTGGCGTTCGGCTCGGGCACCCACCCGACCACCGCGCTGTGCCTGCAGTGGCTCGACGAACTGGCCAGTGATGGCCTGCTGCGCGAGATGCGCGTGCTCGATTTCGGTTGCGGCTCAGGCATTCTCGCACTCGCCGCCCTCAAGCTCGGCGCGACTGCGGCCGTCGGTGTCGACAACGACCCACAGGCGCTGCTGGCGACGCACGACAACGCGCAGCGCAACGAGGTCGACGACCGGCTCGCGGTCTACCTGCCCGGCGACGAACCCGTGGCGACAACGTACCCAATCGTGGTCGCGAACATCCTTGCCTCGGCGCTGGTCGCGCTGGCCGACACCCTCGCGGCGCGGGTCGCGCCGGGCGGACGGCTCGCGATGTCGGGCATCCTCGCCGGCCAGGAGGACGAGGTCATCGCGCGCTATGCCGCCAGCTTCGACGACCTTCGCGCGGAGCGGCTCGACGACTGGATGCGCGTGACCGGCGTACGCCGGGCCTGACCGTGATGGCCCTGCGCATGCTTGAATAGCGGCCATGTTCATGCCCTGCCCGCATTGCGGCTATGTCGTCGCGCTGATCGCCTCAAGCACCGGCACCGGCACCGAGCAGCGCTGCCCGCGCTGCGAGGGCGCGTTGCACGTCGCGCCTCCGGACTCCGCGACCCAGCGCGACGCTGTCGACAGCGCCAAGCCCGGGCCACCCGCAGGCGATAGCGGGACCGGGCCGGCAACCATCGACGCGTCGCCACCCATCTCGACGGACGAATCGGCGACGCCGGATCGCCCACCCGCCGAGGCGAAGCCGGTCGCGCGCGGTGGTGACAGTACCGTGCCCGCCGCAGGGGAAGCGCTGCCATCGGCGTCCCGCGGCGGACGCAGTCGCCGCACTCCGAGTTTCGTGCGCGGAAATACCGCCGCACCCCGGCGCCGCATCGCCTGGCCGTGGTATGCCGCGAGCTTCGCGCTGGCGCTCGTGCTGGTGCTGCAATTGTTGCTGGCGCAGCGCCACGAACTCGCTGCCGACGGGCGCTGGCGACCCGCGCTGGAACGCGTGTGCGGCGCGCTGTCGTGCGAACTCCGGCCATGGCGGGAACCGCAGGCATTCACGATGCTCCAGCGCAGCGTACAGCCCAGCCCCTCGACGCCCGGCGCGCTCGCGGTCGAGGCGAATTTCCGCAATGACGCGCGCTGGCCACAACCGTGGCCGACGTTATTGCTGAGCCTGTCGGATGTCGAAGGCCGCCAGGTGGGCGCGCGCGCGTTCGCGCCCGTCGAGTATCGCAAGGCCGGCGCCCATGCCGACGCTCTGCTCGCGCCAGGGCAGACCGCCACCGTGCGACTTCAACTTCGCGAACCGACGCCACGCGTGGTGGCATTCACGTTCGACTTTCTGTGACCAGTGTCCGAACGGACAACGTCCGGCTTCGGGTCGCGTTGCCGTGCGCGACGAACGCGCGCTAGACTCCCGCTCCCGTCGCGAGCCCCGCGCCTGCCGGCGGACGCCAGAGGGGGGGGATCGCATTGAACGCCGCAGCCGACCGCAACGACGCTCCCAAACCCGGCCCGAGGGTGCCATTGCGCGAGCACGTGGCCACGTCGATCCGGCGCTTCCTGGGTGATCTCGACGGTTGCGGCACCGATGACCTGTACGAGATCGCGCTGCGCGAACTCGAGATCCCGCTGTTCTCCGAGGTGCTCAAGCACTGCGAAGGCAACCAGAGCCGCGCCGCGACCATGCTCGGCATCCATCGCGCGACGCTGCGCAAGAAACTGCGCGACTACGGCCTGGCCTGACGCCGCGCACCACCGGCTGCCCCCGGCGGCCTGTCGCGAACCCGCCCGCTATAATCCGCAGCCCACCTGCTGCCCTCCATTCGCATGACTCCTGATCGCCTGCCCGGCCCACCCGTGCCCATCCGCCGGGCGCTGCTGTCCGTCTCCGACAAGACCGGCCTGGTCGAACTGGCGCGCGCACTCGCATCGCGCGGCGTCGAGCTGCTGTCCACCGGCGGTACCGCCAAGGCGATCCGCGACGCCGGCCTGCCGGTGCGGGACGTGTCGGACGTGACCGGGTTTCCGGAAATGATGGACGGCCGGGTCAAGACCCTGCACCCGATCGTGCACGGCGGCCTGCTCGGCCGCGCCGGCGTCGATGACGCCGTGATGGCGCAGCACGGCATCGCCGCGATCGACCTGCTGGTGCTGAACCTGTATCCGTTCGAGCAGGTCGCCGCGAACCCCGACAGCAGCTTCGACGACGTCGTCGAGAACATCGACATCGGCGGCCCGGCGATGTTGAGGTCCGCGGCCAAGAACTTCGCCCGCGTCGCGGTCGCGACCGATCCGTCCCAGTACCCGGCGCTGCTCGACGAACTGGCGGCCAGCGACGGCGCCCTGTCGGCGGCGACGCGCTTCCAGCTGGCGATCGCCGCGTTCAACCGCGTCGCCCAATACGATGCCGCGATCAGCAACCACCTGTCGTCGCTCGGCGACGACCCGGCGCAGCCACTGGCCCGGCAGTTGTTTCCCGCGCAGTCGAACAGCCACTTCGTCAAGGTCATGGACCTGCGCTACGGCGAAAACCCGCACCAGCACGGCGCGTTCTATCGCGACCTTCATCCGGTGCCCGGCACGTTGGCCACCTTCACCCAGCTGCAAGGCAAGGAGCTGAGCTACAACAACCTCGCCGACGCCGACGCCGCCTGGGAATGCGTGCGCCAGTTCACCCGCCCGGCCTGCGTGATCGTGAAGCACGCCAACCCCTGCGGCGTCGCCGAGGGCGAGGCCTGCGGCGATGCGTACGAGCTCGCCTATGCGACCGACCCGACCTCGGCGTTTGGCGGCATCATCGCGTTCAACACCCGGCTCGACGCGCCGGCCGCGAAAGCGATCCTCGACCGCCAGTTCGTCGAGGTACTGATCGCGCCCGAGTTCGACGACGGCGCGCTCGAGTACGCACGCAGGAAGGCCAACGTGCGCGTGCTGTGCATCCCGCACGGTGAAGGTCGCAACCACTTCGACCTCAAGCGCGTGGGTTCGGGACTGCTGATGCAGACCAGCGACCTGCGCGAGGTGACGCGCGACGAACTGAAGGTGGTGACGAAGCGCGCGCCCACGCCGGCCGAGATCGACGACCTCCTGTTTGCCTGGCGCATCGCCAAGTACGTGAAATCCAACGCGATCGTCTATGCGCGCGACCACCGCAGCATCGGCATCGGCGCCGGCCAGATGAGCCGGATCGTGAGCGCCAGGATCGCCGCGCTCAAGGCCGAGGAAGCCGGGCTGGTGGTGCCCGGTTCGGTGATGGCGAGCGACGCGTTCTTCCCGTTCCGCGATGGCATCGATGCCGCCGCCGCCGCCGGCATCCAGGCCGTGATCCAGCCCGGCGGTTCGATGCGCGATGCCGAGGTGATCGCCGCCGCCGACGAACATGGCCTGGCGATGGTGTTCACGGGGATCCGCCATTTCCGCCACTGATGCCCCGCCGTTGACCCCTTCCTGCGAACTTTCAAACTGACCGGGAGTTTCCAGCTGGAGCACCACTCGTGAAGTACAACCGCAAGCTCAAGAAGATGAACTGGAAAGGTCATCTGTCAGAGACGACCGAACAGAACGAGCGCCTTAGATATTGGTTGACGCTTGGAAGAAGCGCCTTCATATGCATCGCAGCAGCTTTGTCACTCCTCAAGGCGTCTCTGACATGAAAATACTGGTGATCGGTTCCGGCGGCCGCGAACACGCGCTGGCCTGGAAGCTCGCGCAGTCGCCGCGCATCAGCGAAGTATTGGTCGCGCCGGGCAATGCGGGCACCGCGCACGAGGATCGGTGCCGCAATGTCGTGGTCGATGCAGGCGATATCGACGGCCTGCTGGCGCTGGTCGAGCGCGAAGGCGTGGCGGTGACGGTCGTGGGCCCCGAGGGCCCGCTGGTGGCCGGCATCGTCGACCGCTTCCGCGCCACTGGCCACCGCATCTTTGGACCGACCGCGGCCGCCGCGCAGCTCGAAGGCAGCAAGGCCTTCGCCAAGGACTTCCTCGCCCGCCACGGCATCCCGACCGCGCACTACGCCGTGCATACCGAGGTCGGGGCGGCGCTCGCCTACGTGCGCGGCAAACTCGCCGGCGCCGTCGACCAGCGCATCGTGGTCAAGGCCGACGGCCTCGCCGCGGGCAAGGGCGTGATCGTGGCGATGTCGCTGGCCGAGGCCGAGGCGGCGATCACCGACATGCTCGCCGGCAACGCGTTCGGCGCGGCCGGCGCGCGCGTGGTGATCGAGGAGTTCCTCGACGGCGAGGAAGCCAGCTTCATCTCGATCGTCGATGGCCGCGTTGCGCTGCCGATGGCCACCAGCCAGGACCACAAGCGCGTCGGCGATGGCGACACCGGCCCCAACACCGGCGGCATGGGCGCGTATTCGCCGGCGCCGGTGGTCACCGCCGAGGTGCACGCGCGGGTCATGCGCGAGATCGTCGAGCCGACCGTGCGCGGCATGGCGGCCGACGGCGCGCCGTTCACCGGGTTCCTGTATGCCGGCCTGATGATCGACGCCGACGGCGGGGCCAAGGTGATCGAGTTCAACGTCCGCTTTGGCGACCCCGAGACGCAGCCGGTGATGATGCGGCTGCAGTCGGACCTGCTCGACCTGATCGAGGCCGCGATCGACGGGCGCCTGGCCGGTGTCCAGGCGCAGTGGGAGCCGCGGCCGTCGCTCGGCGTGGTGATGGCCGCCGAACACTATCCGGGCGCGCCGCGGCTGGGCGACGTCATCGACAGCTGGGACGTGCCGGAACTGCCTGATACCAGGATCTTCCATGCCGGCACGCGCATCGACGAGCAGGGCAGCGTCGTCACCAGCGGCGGCCGCGTGCTGTGCGTCTGCGCGCTCGGCGAGTCCGTCACCGACGCCCAGCAACGGGCCTACGGAGCGGTCGCCGGGGTGTCATGGCACGGCGAGTTCCACCGCCATGACATCGGCTGGCGCGCGATCGAGCGCGAACGCAGCAACGCCCGACGCGGCTGACCGACGGTTCGCCGCAGATCCCGCCGTAGCCGCGCCTCGGTCAGCGCGGCGGCGGGGACATCGCGGCCTCTGCTAGGCTCCGGCCAGACCCAGGGGGGCGCATGGCGCACAACCAGTACGAGCTACTCAAGCAGCGGCGCTTCCTGCCGTTCTTCCTGACCCAGTCGCTGGGTGCGTTCAACGACAACGTCTACCGCCAGGCGATCATCGGCCTGCTGTTCTACATCGGCGTCAGCCCCGAGCAGCGCACGCTGTACACCAACCTCGCGCCGGCGCTGTTCATCCTGCCGTATTTCCTGTTTTCGGCCACCGCCGGGCAGATCGCGGAGAAGCTCGAAAAGTCGAAGCTGATCCGCATCACCACCGCGATGGAAATTGCGATCATGTCGCTCGCGGCGGTCGGCTTCCTGACCCAGAACCTCGGCGTGCTGCTGGTGGCGCTGTTCGCGACGGGCGTGCAATCGACCCTGTTCGGACCGGTGAAATATTCGATCCTGCCCTCGGTGCTGCACCCGCGTGAACTCACTGGCGGCAACGGCCTGGTCGAGATGGGCACGTCGATCTCGATCCTGGTCGGCATGGTCTTTGGCGGGTTGATCTTCAAGCTCGCCGGCGCGCACGGCCCGGCGGTTGCAGCAATCGCCGTCGTGCTGCTGGCGATCACCGGCAACCTGGTCAGCCGCGCGATCCCACGCGCCGAAGCCGGCGCACCCGAACTGAAGATCAACTGGAACCCGATCCCCGAATCCATCGCCGTGCTGCGCCTGGCGAAGAAGCAACCGGCGGTACGCAACGCGGTGCTCGGCGTGTCGTGGTTCTGGTTCATCGGCACGGTGTTGACCTCGCAGCTGCCGACCTACGCCGACCTCAACCTCGGCGGCGCCGAGACGCTGTACATCTTCGCGCTCGCGTTGTTCTCGATCGGCACCGGCGTGGGTTCGCTGCTGTGCGAGAAGCTGTCGGCGCGCACGGTCGAGATCGGCCTCGTGCCGCTGGGCGCGTTCGGGATCAGCGCCTTCCTGCTCGACCTGTATTTCGCCCGCAGCGGCCTCGCGCCGCTCACCGGGCTGGGCGTGGTCGACTTCATCCAGCAGTCCGGCAGCGCGCGGATCATCGTCGACCTGCTCGGCATCGGCCTGTTCGCCGGCTTCTTCGTGGTGCCGCTGTTCGCGCTGATCCAGAGCCGCACGCCGCGCAGTGAGCTTTCGCGCGTGATCGCCGGCATGAACATCCAGAACGCGGCATTCATCGTGCTCGCGGCGGGGCTGGGCATTGCCGTGCAGCGCCTGCTCGGCTGGAGCATCCCGCAGGTGTTCCTGGCGTTGGCGATCGCCAATGCCTGCGTCGCGATCTGGATCTTCACGATCGTGCCCGAGTTCCTGATGCGGTTCCTGAGCTGGGTGCTGGTGCGCACGCTGTACCGGCTGCGCGTGCAGGGCATCGACCACATCCCCGACGAAGGTGCGGCACTGGTGGTATGCAACCACGTCAGCTACATGGACGCGCTGATCCTCAGCGCAAGCATCCCGCGGCCGGTGCGCTTTGTGATGTATTACCGGATCTTCGATATCCCGGTGATGCGCTGGATCTTCCGCACCGCCAAGGCGATCCCCATCGCAGGCGCCAGGGAAGACCCGGCGCTGATGCAGCGCGCGTTCGACGAGATTGACCGCGCGCTCGCCGATGGCGAGATCGTCGGCATCTTTCCCGAGGGCGCGCTGACCGGCGATGGCGAAATCGCTCCGTTCAAGTCCGGCGTCGAACGCATCCTCGCCGAGCGGCCGGTGGCGGTGATCCCGATGGCGTTGCGTGGCATGTGGTCGAGCATGTGGAGCCAACGCGATGGCCGGCTGGCGCGCATGCGCGTGCCACGGCGGTTCCGCGCCGGGGTCGAGGTCATCGCAGACGCTCCGCTCGACGGCGCGACGGCCAATGCCGGGCAACTGGAGGCGCGGGTGCGGGAATTGCGGGGCGACGACGCCTAGCAGCGTCCCGGGCGCGCTGCGCCGCGGGACTTTTGTCCTGGCGCGCTGGGGCGTCGCGGCGCGACTACCGAAAGATCAGCCAACGAAACCGGCGATCACGAACAACGCCAGCACCGCCAGCCAGACCAGCAGGCTGCGCCACACCAGGCTCATCGCGTCGCGCAGTTCGGGCATGTCGACGACCGTGGCCGGCGACGCGCCATCGCCACTGGCCAGGTGTTCGGCCTCCTCATCGGCATGGTCGGCAGCCTCCTCGGCGAGCTCGACGCGCACGCTGGCGCGAGCCACCGCGCCAAGGAATCCGGTGTCGAGCTTGAATAACGCGCCACCGCCATCGCGCCATGCGCCCAGCACGGTGTCGAAATTGCCGACCAGCGCCAGTGCCAGGGTCATCAGCTGCGCGACCGGCCAATCCAGGATCGACAGCAGGGTCCGTGCGCCGGACGTGGTTTCCGACGGCAGGTTGCGGGCGGTGTCGCCCTCGGCCGACAGCGTCGCCAGCCGATACAGCACTGCACCCAGCGGGCCGAGCAGCAGGAACCAGAACAGCACCCCGAACCAGCGGCGCTGCGCGCAGCGGAATACCGCTTCGACCAACGCGCCGCCATCGAGGGACGGCGCGGTGCCGTCGGGCCACAGACGCGCCGCGGCCTCACGCCGCGACGCCCCGTCACGGGCATCCGCTATCGCGTCCACGTCAACGTCGAGGTCGCGGGGCCCCCAGGCGTAGAACAGCACGGCGATGGCGAACAGCAATCCGGCCAATCCGAACAGCGGTTTGTCCAGCGCGGCCTGGAACATCCCGACGACCACCAGCGGCGGCACCAGCGCCAGTGCGATGCCCCAGCGACCGTGCCAGACGCTGCCCGCGGGCAGCCGCGCGCCAAGCCAGCGCAGCCAGTCGGCGTACCAGCCGAACTGGCGTACCGACGCCGCCAGCGAGGGCATCAGGTGGCCGAGCACCAGTGCAGCGACGGCGGCGATCAGGGTGACTGACATTGCGGCTGTTCCCTCCGTGCGTCGCTCATGCGCGCCCGACGATTCTAGCGCGCGTCGACGACAGGCAGCCGCCGCGACGCGCGCGGGCCGATCGTTCAGCGCAGCGTCGTATCGGGCACCGCGATGCCTTGTGCGACCTCCAGCCACTGCTCGATCAGCCAACGTGCGATCGAGATGGGCGGCGACAGCAGCGGGCCACCATCGTCCGCGCCTGCATCCAATGGATCGCCGTTGGTGGAACCCGCCAGGATCCGCGCCTCGCGCGCCTGGGCCGCGCGGACCTCGTCGACGCTGAACCAGCGCGCCTCCTCAAGTTCGTCGCCGACCCGTGGCTCATCGGGATCGGCGTCGGCGATGAAGCCAAGCATCAAGGCACCGGGAAACGGCCACGGCTGTGAGGCCAGGTAGCGGCAGCGCCGCACGCGGACGCCGGTTTCCTCCATGACTTCGCGCGCCACCGTCTGTTCCAGCGATTCACCGGGTTCGACGAAGCCGGCGATCACCGAGTAGCGACGCGCCGGCCACGAGTGCTGGCGCCCGAGCAGCAGCCGCGCACCGTCACCGACGGCGACGATCACGGCCGGATCGGTGCGTGGATAGTGTTCGGTCGCGCAACGCGTGCACGCACCCTGCCAGCCGCCGCGCGCCAGCGCGACCTCGCCACCGCACTCGCCGCAATAACGGTGACGGCTACGCCAATGCTGCAACGCACGCGCCTGCGCGAACACGCTGGCGTCGAACATCGGCCACTGCGCCGCGGCGCTACGCAGGTCAATGCGGCCGGGGGCGTCGAACGCCACCAGCGCCGACTCGATCGAGAACCACGCGAGCCCGCGTGGATCGAGACCGAGGAACACCGCCGCCCCGACCCCGCCCGGGCCGTCGCTGAGTTCGCGGCCCAGCGGCGCGCAAAGGCGACCTTCGTCATCGGCCAGCGCGCGACCATCGGCGTCGAGCAGCATCACGCGCGCCTGTGGCCACAGACCGTTGAGCGCGTCGCCATCGGTGCGCAGGTGATCGGCGCGATCCAGCGCGGCGTGGCAGGCGCCGCCGGCCTCCACGAACGCAAACGGGGCCGGTGGCGTGATCACACCGCGAACGAGGAGCCGCACCCGCAGGTGGTCTTTGCGTTGGGATTGCGGATCACGAACTGCGCGCCGTGCAGGCTTTCCGTGTAGTCGACCTCGGCGCCCATCAGGTACTGCAGGCTGAGCGGGTCGACCAGCAGGGTCACGCCGTCGGTATGCACGGCCAGGTCATCCTCGCCCTGCTCCTCGTCGAACTCAAAGCCGTACTGGAAGCCCGAGCAACCGCCACCGTGGATATAGACGCGCAACTTGAGCGCCGTATTGCCCTCCTCGGCGATCAGCTCGCGAACCTTGCTTGCGGCGGCGGAACTGAACTGCAGCGGGCGGTCGAGCGACTGGTAGTCGGGTGCGGCGGTCGGCAGTGCGGTGATTTCCATGCCATCAGGATGGGGGGCGCGCGCCCGGCATTCAAGCTGCGCGACCTGCGCGCGCCGCTCTCAGCGAGCCGTCGAGGCTGCCACGGTCGGCGTATCGCTGGTAGCGTCGGCCCAGCTGAACGACTGCTCCACCACCGCGCCCGATTGCGGCGCGAGCCGGACCGTCACGCGCACCGGCGTCAGGCCGGCCGGCAGGAACACATCGCCGTCGACCTGCTGGAAGTACTTGAACGAGTAGCCAATGCCCGGCGCATCCGGTTGCTGGCGCAGGTCCTCCCAGCCGAGCTTCTGCAGGCGCCCGTCGCGGGTGCCCTCGACCAGCAAAGTCAGCCGGCCGGCACTGACCGCGCCACGGTTCAGGTTCTGCGTGAGCGTTCCGGTGAAGTGCCAGGCGGCCGCGCCTTTCGGCTGCGTGCGCTGTGGCTGCAGCTTCAGTGCATGGACAGTGAGACCCCGGCGTTGCGCGGTCGCGCCGACCAGGCGCTCGTAGAACGCCACATCGGCGCGCAGGCCGGCGATTTCCTCTTCGCGCTCGGTCAGCGAGCCCTGCAGGTCGCGGTTGGCGTCTCGGCTGATCTGGTCGGAGCGGCCCAGCGTCGCGACGCGTTGCCGCAGCTGTTCGATTTCAACCGCCTGTGCGCGGCCAGCGCGCTGGCTGCCCGCCAGGGTCGCGCGGACGTCGCCGGAATCCGGGGCGAAGACCCGCCACAGCCCCCAGCCACCAAATGCGAGCGTCAGCAGGAACACCGCCGCCGTGGCGATGGCCTTGCGGCGAGCCGCGGTGCCCGCGCGGGGTGCCGCCGGGAGCGTCGGTATCGGTGATGAGGCCATGCCGGGTCCGGGTCTGCGTAGCGATGGTGGCCAGACTACTACGGTCCCCGCCCGCCTCAGGCCGAGCGGCCACCGCGGCGCTGCAGTGCGCGGCGGGGATTCCTATACTCGGCGCAAGCATCCACGAGGCAGACCGATGTCGGAAGCGCACCTGTTCGCCATTGGCGTCGTGCTGGCCTGGTTGGCCGGCATCCGTGTCTACCTGACCGTGTTCGGCGTCGGCATCGCCGGCGCGTTCGGCTGGCTAGACCTGCCGCAGGCATTGCAGGCGACCCAGTCGCCGTGGGTCATCGGCGTGTCGGGCGTGCTGGCAGCGGCGGAGTTCCTCGCCGACAAGATCCCCGGCGTCGATTCGGGATGGGACCTGCTGCATACGCTGCTGCGGGTGCCGGTTGGCGCCTTCCTCGCGGCCGCGACGCTCTCGGGCGACGGCCAACTGGGCGCCGGGGCGCTCGCCACCGGCGCAGGGGTGGCGTTGACCAGCCACCTGCTCAAGAGCGGCTCGCGGGCGTTGATCAACACTTCGCCCGAGCCAATCAGCAACTGGACGGCGTCGGCGAGCGAGGACATCGCGGTCATTGGCGGCCTGGCGCTGGTGTTCGCGCACCCGTGGCTGGCCTTGTCGATCGCGGCGCTGGTCAGCATTCTCGTGGCGATGCTGCTGTGGTGGGCCTGGCGCGCCCTGTTCCGGCGGCGCGCAAGCTCCCTGCCGTTGGCCTGAAACGACAACGCCACCGGATGGCCGGTGGCGTTGGGAAGCGGTGGATCGCCTGCCGCGTTCCGCGCGCGGCGGTCAGCTTTCGATCTTGGTCAGCAGGTAGTTCTGCTCGCCGACGCGGTCAATCAGCGCCAGTTGCGTCTCGATCCAGTCGATGTGCTCTTCCTCGGACTCGAGGATGTCGGCGAACAGCTTGCGGCTGACGAAATCACCGACGCTTTCGGCGTGCGCGATCCCGTCGCGCAGCGTGGGCAACGCCTCCAGCTCCAGCGCCAGATCGCAGGTCAGCACCTCGCGCGGGTTCTCGCCGATGCGCAGCTTGCCCAGCGACTGGAAGTTGGGCAGGCCGTCGAGGAACAGGATCCGCTCCGACAGCTTGTCGGCGTGCTTCATCTCATCGATCGACTCGTGGTACTCGTGTTCGGCGAGTTCCTTCAGGCCCCAGTTCTTCAGCATCTTGGCGTGCAGGAAGTACTGGTTGATCGCGATCAGCTCGTTGTAGAGCGCCTTGTTGAGGAATTCGATGACCTTCGCGTCGCCTTTCAATGCCGTGCTCCCGGTGCGTGCCATGCCGGCACTTTAGTCGGTTCGGCAGGACCGCGGGCGGAACGCGAATCGGGTGCATTTGCTCAGGGGTGGCAAACGCCGAACTGCTCGCGCGCTGGCGCCGATCGTGGTCAGGCGGCCTGCCGCAGCACCGGTAGCGGCAATGCGAGCACGCCGCGGGCCTGATCGAGCACCTGCGCGGCCATCTCCAGGCAACTGCCGCAGTTGGATCCCGCGCCGGTGCGCATCGTCAGCTCGGGCAGACTACGGCAACCCGCGTCCGCGGCCTGGCGGATGTCGTGGTCGGTAACCCCGTTGCAGATGCAGATGTACACGGCTGGCGGCTCGGCTTTGCAACCCGGTCGGTCGCAGCCACATTCGGCCACTAATGCGAATGATTGTCAATTAGACCGACTTGCCGCCGTTCAGGGCTGGCGGGTGGCCCATCGCGTTGCGCTGAACCCGCTGCCGGTTGGCCAAACCCAGGCGCGGATCGATCGCAGGCACCGGCACGGCGTCGGCTCCGGCGATGCCGCGCGCGACGGGCGCCAGATGGCCCAAGGCGCTGGCATAGACGCCACGCTTGAAAATGACCACGTGCTCAAGCGGGTACCAGAAATCCACCCAGCGCCAGTGGTCGAATTCGGGCTTGTCGGTCAGGTCCAGGCGCAGGTCGGACTCCTGCCCGGTCAGCCGCAGCAGGAACCACACCTGCTTCTGCCCGATGCACACCATCCGGTCATTGCGCCGGATCGCACGCGATGGCAGCCGATAACGCAACCAGCCGGGGGTCGCCCCGAGGACCTCGACATGGTCCGGCAGCAGCCCGGTCTCCTCGCGCAGTTCGCGATACATCGCCTCGATCGGCGTCTCATCGGTATTCATCCCGCCCTGCGGGAACTGCCACCCATCGCGATGCACGCGCCGCGCCCAGAACAGGCGTCCGTCGGGATGCATCAACACGATGCCTACATTGGGCCGGTAGCCGTCCGGATCGATCACGATGCGGACTCCTGGATTCGTTGACTTGCGTCACTGATTCCGACTCTGCCACGCGCCTGTCCGGACGACAACCCGAGAATGGCGCATTGACGTCACGCGCCCCGGCATGAATAATTCGCGGTTCTTCGCGTGGCTATGTAGCTCAGCTGGTTAGAGCGTGGCACTCATAATGCCGAGGTCGGTGGTTCGAGTCCACCCATAGCCACCACTTTTACGTTGTACATCAGTACGTTGTGACTAGAAACCCCGCCATCGATGCGGGGTTTTTTGTGCCACTTCCGCATGCACACATTCGATTGAGGGTCACCCAATCGGCGAACGGTGGACAGCCGGCCATCCGACCTGTGCCCGATCTGTGATCGCGCCGGTCAGACTGCGATTTCGACCCAGGCGCTCTGTGGCAGCGCCTGCGTCGATGACAGCGCCGGCCGACATACGATCGCCGACCCTCTCCGACCTGCACCTGCACCTGGAAGCGCGGCGCAAACGCGCGCCCTGACATGGGGAGGCCGGATGCGGCCATCCTGGCCGGCAACATCGACGACCCGGGAGCCCAGGTGGTCACCTGGGCCGACCGGCCGTTCCCCACTATCCCGGCGCTCCATGTCCACGGCAACCACGAAGGGCATTTCGGGAATCTCGATGAGGTCCACAAGGACACCGCAATGCCTGCGCCGCCATCGATCACGTGCCATTCCTGCATCACCAACAACGCTTTGTAGGAAGGTGCGCTTGCTGGGGACGCGGCTTGGTTCATCTTTTTTGGCATGCGAAAAAACAAGGTTTAGCCTTGCACGCCACGTTAACGCGCGGAGGCATTTATAGGTGCGTCTGCTATCGCGCACGGGTGCGGGCTGACTAGACAATCGCTGTCACTAACCATCTCCCAAGGAGCAGGTTATGTCTGGAATACGCGATAAAGTTGTCGTAATTACCGGCGCCAGCAGCGGGCTGGGCGAAGCCACCGCCCGAAGACTGGCCGAACGCGGCGCGAAACTCATGCTGGCCGCGCGACGCGAAGACAAGCTCAGGAAATTGGTCGAGGCGATCGAAAGCGACGGCGGCACCGCCGCATGCAAGGTCACCGACGTCACCGACCGCGGCCAGGTCGAGGCGCTCGCCAAGGCTACCGTCGCTGCCTATCAGCGTATCGATGTCCTCATCAACAACGCCGGCCTCATGCCGCTCGCGCCACTCGATGCGCTCAACGTGGACGAATGGGAGCAGATGATCGATGTGAACATCAAAGGCGTGCTTTACGGCATCGCCGCGGTGCTGCCAATCATGCGCAAGCAACACAGCGGTCATGTGATCAATCTGTGTTCGGTCGCGGGGCACAAGGTCATGCCGGGCGGCGTCGTTTATTGCGCCACAAAGTTCGCGGTGCGCGCCATTTCTGAAGGCATGCGGATGGAAGGCAATGGGGAAATCCGCTCCACCAACATTTCACCGGGCGCGGTGGCGACCGAACTCGCCGACCACATCAGCCACAAGGAATCGGCCGAGAGGGCCCACGAGATGTACAAGTCAGCGATCGACGCCGACGCCATTGCCCGCGCCATCGCTTATGCCATCGAGCAACCGGACGCGGTCAGCGTCAACGAGATGATCATTCGACCTACGACGCAGGAGATGTAGAGCGTTCTGTGAACGGAACGTGCTGCGGGCGGAAACAGATCGCGGCATTTCTCGAGCTGTTGGCACCCAGCAGGTGCAGGCGCCTGGCGGAGGGTCGGCAAGCGCCGACCTTTCGAATCCGTATCCCGCCATCGGATGGATTCATATCGCGTCAGCACCAAGAAGATAACGCCAGCGGCGTACCACGCTGGCCACGGGCCAGGCGATCCCGGAGGCGCTGTGCATCGTGCATGACCGCAAGAGATCGAGCAGCGCCTGCTGCCTGGGCATTGGGAAGGCGGCTTCAAGGGCAGCTTGAACCGCTCGGCGGTGGGCACCGTGGTCGAGCGCCAGACCCGACTTTGTGGTCCTGTGCCGGATGGACGGCTGCATGGCGCCCGACGCGCTGGGTGGCTCTCGCCGACCGATGAAACCGCTGCCTGCGCTCATGAGTGAGAGCTTCAACCGCGACCCCCGCAGCGCGATGGCCTGCCACCAAGCGCTGGCTACTCGCCGGAAACTCGACGTCAGATTCGCCGATCGGTACGCACGCTGGCAGCGTGGCAGCAACGAGAACGCAAGTGGACTGCTGCGCGGATTGCCTCCCAGAGGCAGCGACATTACGGAAGTGGCCACCCCCCACCCCGACGACATCGCCCGGTTGCGCAACGGCCGGCCGCGAACACGCTGGCCTGAAATACGCCAGATGAAGCGATGGCCGATGAACGCGCCACGTCTACAAAACGTATTGCGGTTGATTCTAGAGACCAAGCTGTTGCCCAGACCTGCTGGCACGGCAGACGCGCACAGATGGTGGCCAGCTTCGCGGACCTTTCGCTCAGGCGCTGCCGCGCACGGGGTAATCCTTGCTCATCACGAACGTCAGTCCGTCCAGCAACATTTTAAGATCCGGTCTCGCAAACGGCGCGTTGGAGATGTCGATCACCTGTGTCTCCCCACTCGGATTGATGGCGAACACCGCCGGCTCGGCAAATAGGCGATCGGTCTCCTCCGGCGAGCGAGGGCTCGAGACATAAACGCCCAGCGTGCGCATCTGTTCGGGCGTGAAGTCATAGCCGACGGGGAATTTCCATTTTTCCTCTGACGCCTCCTGCTCGGCGCGCTCGCGCGGATCGGCGGAGAGCGCGTAGACGGTCACTTGAGCTTTGGCGAAATCGTTCAGCATCCCGTTGAGCGTCTTCAGGTACGACTTGCAAATGGGGCAGTGCGCGCCGCGGTAGACGACCAACAATCGCCAGCCCGTGTCGGTGGCGGGGGCGACTCGCTCGTCACCCACAGCGCTCCAGGAAAGGTTGGGGAACGGCGCTCCGGCGGACATTTTCCTGCTCATGATGGACGCTCCTGGTGCTGGTGTTTACGCGCATTCGAACCTGACTGCGTTCGCTGGCCCCGCTCAGGGAAGATAGATGGCCTTGGCATTGACAAATTCCTTCATGCCAAATCCACCGTGTTCACGGCCGAAACCGGAATCTTTCACGCCACCGAAGGGCATGTTCGGATCTGCCACGCCAAAGGAGTTGATGCGGATCATGCCGGTGTCGAAACGGTCGCGGGCAAGTTTCAGGGCCTTGTCCTCGTTCCTACTGAAAATCCCGCCTCCGAGGCCGTAGCGGCTGTCGTTGGTGATCCGCATCGCATCCGCATCATCCCTGGCCTTGATGACCGAAGCGACCGGCCCGAACAGTTCGTCGTCATAGGCCGGCGTGCCGGGCTGACAGTTGGCGAGGACCGTGGCCGGGAAGAAGTACCCGACACCTTCTGGTGGATTGCCCCCGCACAGCAGGTCGGCGCCGCCGTCGACGCTTTGCGCGACTTGCTCCGATAGCTTGTCGAATTGTTCTTTGCCGGACACCGGGCCAAGCTGCGTCTCCTCCGCCATCGGATCGCCCATCTTGATCGCCTTCATCTGATCGACGAAGGCGCTGACGAAGGCGTCGTAGACCGCCGCCGTCACAACAAAGCGCTTGGCCGAGATACACGTTTCGCCGTTGTTGAAGATCCGCGCCTGGACGCACGTTTTCACGGCAAGCTCGATATCGGCATCTTCGAGCACGAGATACGCGTCGTTCGAACCGAGTTCGAGAACGGATTTCTTCAAATGCTTCGATGCCTGCTGACCGATATGCCGTCCTGCGACATCACTGCCGGTCATCGTCACGGCGCGAACCAGTTTGTGTTCGATGATCTTGTCCGAGGTGTCGTGGTCGATGACCAGCACGTCGAACAGTCCCTTCGGCAGTCCAGCTTTGACGCATACGTCGCGCAGCATCAGGCCGCTGCCAGTACAGCTGGCGGCATGTTTCAAGATAACCGCGTTTCCGGCCATCAAGTTCGCGGCGAGCACCCGGACCGGTTGATAGAGCGGAAAATTCCACGGCTGGATGCTGTAGACGACGCCGATCGGGGCATAGGCGACGATGCCGCGCTTGCTGCCGTCGTCGTAGGTGCGCTCTTCGTCAGCCAGCTCAGCCGGACCGTTCTTGGCCGTGTATTCGAAGATTTTCGCGCAAAGCTCGATTTCAGCCATTCCGTCTCGGCGGAGTTTGCCCACCTCCTGGGTCATGAGGCTGGCGAATTCGTCAGCGTTTTCACGCAATGCCGTGGCAATGTCGACAAGGTAAGGCGCGCGAGCTTCATGGGTCTTGTCGCGCCACTGCAGAAATGCGCCATGGCAGGCTTCGATTTTTTTGAAGGCGGTCTCCGCGCTCATCAACTCATACGTGGCAATCGCGGCTTCGGTCGCGGGATTGATAGTGGTGATCTTTGTCATGTTCAGTTTTCCTGTTCGACTCATGCGTTTGGCGGCCTGGGCAACAGGCCCGCCAGATACGGGTGCACCGTTCGCGCGCGTGCAGGGGTACGGCTGGGCTGACTTTTCACAACCCGCAGACCGGTCGTCTGCATTGCGTGTCGGCGTAGTGCTCACCGGCACCGGCGAGCGCGGAAACAAGGCATCAATAGATCAACGCGGGTGGTACCGCGGCACCAAAACAGGGCCAGGTTCACCTCCGGCTCCGGCCAGGTAAGCCTGACGCTGTTCACTCCGCCTCATCGCGGCTCGCCGCTCAGCTCCAGCTGCTCGCGGCGAAATGCTCCCTGGCGCTCGAGCATCCAGCCGGGATATTCGTCTGCCAACTTGCTGACGTTGTCCAATGCAGAGCGTTCTTCATCGTCCAGCCGGACGTCGGTGGCAGAAATATTGTCATCGAGCTGATCCATGCGCTTCACGCCGATGATGACGCTGCTGACCACGGACTGATGCAACAGCCACGCCAGGGCGATCTGCGCCACCGACACCCTGCGCTTGTCGGCGATACCGCGCATCACGTCGATGCAGGCGAACGCGCGATCCTTGTTCACCGGCGGAAAATCGAACGAGGCGCGGCGGCTACCCTGTTCGGCATTGCCGTCGCGATCATATTTGCCGCTGAGAAGACCGCCCGCCAGCGGGCTCCACACCATCAGGCCAAGCCCTTCACTGCGCAGCGCCGGTATGATCTCGCGCTCCAGGTCGCGCGAAGCGATCGTGTAATGCGCCTGCAACGACCGAAACCGCGCCAGCCCGTAGCGATCGGCAATCCCGACCGCCTTCACGATCTGCCACGCGGCCCAGTTGGACACCCCGACATAGCGCACGTGTCCGTGCTGCACAAGATTATCCAGAGCGCGCACCGTCTCCTCGATCGGCGTCGAGGGGTCGAAACCATGAACCTGGTACAGATCGATGTAGTCGAGCTGCAGCCGCTCCAGGCTGGCTTTCACGCCGGCAATGATGTGATGGCGGGTCAAGCCGCGCGCGTTGGGGCCCTTCTCGCCGGTTTCACCAAAGACCT
>JBBRWW010000001.1:0-76661 GCA_038248955.1 Lysobacterales bacterium | reverse complement strand
GGCAATGCGTTGGGCAATGCCCGCCGGCCAGTTGCCGGGCGGCGACAACGACAACCCTCCCAGCAGCACCGACGCGGCCAGCGCTGCCCAAGCAAAAGTCCGCCACCCGCGCCTCCGCAACATGCCCCCTGCAAGCAGCAAGGCGCCCGAGGAACCGGCGATCCACCACAACGTCCATGCCGTTGCATGCCAGCGGCTGCCGGGGCCGTCCAGGTCACGCGGTTCGAGCGCCACCGCTCCCTGCGCCGCGAAGGCAACGGCCGACAGCAGCAACAGCCTTGCCCCGATCCGCGCCGACCCGGCGACGTCTGCGGGCAATCTCCCTCGCAGCCCCATCGCCGCGAGGGCCGCGAACAGCCCGGTGGCACCGAACCCGATCAGATTGAATGCTGGCGCATGCGGCACGCCGCGCGCGCCGAGCAGCGCGAGCGGGTGCAGCAACTGCGAGTAGCCCTCCAGGGCGGCGCCGAACCCCAGAGGCGCCAGCGTTCCGGAAAGTGCTGCCAGCCATCCGGCCTGCCAGCCGAAGCGTTCCTTCTCGTCGCGGGTCATGAACCGTCCTCCCCGATCCCACTGTTCCACCCCTGCCCCGGACACCTTTTGGCGACGGCAGTCCGGTTCGGCGGTCGTGCGGAAGCACTTGCGCTCCAGCGCGATGATCGGCCGCCGCCGCATCATGACGCAGACCTCGCCAACCGTGCCGGTTGGGGCCGTTTTCGGACGTCGGTAGCCCAATGCATCGCGGATACTGACGTTGCCCTGTGGCGCCGAACAATGGTGGGTGCAATAGAGGCGTCGCGTCTACCCGCCTGACATGATCGATTTCCCGCGATGGGCTTGGAATCGAGGCGCTCCGGCATCATGTCGCGATGACCTGACCACGGACGACGCCATGACCCCCGACTCCCCCGCCAAGCCGCACGTGTTCGATGCCACCACCGACGGCTTCGAAGCCGACGTGCTGCAGAAATCGATGCAGATCCCGGTACTGGTCGATTTCTGGGCCGAATGGTGCGGGCCGTGCAAGCAACTCGGTCCGATCCTGGAAAAGGTCGTCGCCGAATACCACGGTGCGTTCGAGCTGGCGAAGGTTGATGTCGACAAAGAGCCGCAACTGGGCGCGGCGTTCCAGGTCCGCTCCATTCCGACCGTGTTCCTGGTCATGGACGGCCAGATCGTCGACGGCTTCCCGGGTGCATTGCCAGAGTCGCAGGTGCGCGAGTTCCTCAGCCGCCATGGCGTCGAACCGGGCATGCCTGTGGAGCAAGAGGCGCCGGCCCTGACCGAGACCGCCCCCCCGGATCCACACGCCGAGGTTGAGCGTCTGCGCGACGCCGTCACTGCCGCCCCCGAAAATGACGGGCTCAAGCTCGACCTGGCCCTCGCCCTGCTACAGACCGGGGCGGCGCCGGAAGCCGAAAAACTGCTCGATGCCCTGCCGGCCAATCTCTCCACCGATGACCGCGCCCAGCGTGCGCGTGCGCGCATCGGATTCTCCGCGCTGCTCACGCACGCCCCGCCTGCAGCGACACTGGAGGCCACCATCGCCGGCAATCCCGACGACCTGCGCGCGCGCCACCTGCGCGGCGCACAACACATGGCCGCAGGGGAGTCCGAATTGGCGCTGCAACAGTTCATCGAGATGCTGCGCCGCGACCGCGCATTCGCCGACGGCCTGCCGCGCAAGGTGCTGATCGATGCGTTCCGGGTGATCGAAGACGACGATCTTGTCGGCCGTTATCGCCGCAAGATGGCCTCGCTGCTGTTCTGAGCGGCAACGCGTTCGTTCCGCGACGAACTCGGGCACGCGCACGTCCCGGAAGCCATCCATGGCCACCTGCGACTGATGCCCGCAGGCGGAAGTCGCCAGGCTCGACGGCCCACTGCTTGACTGTACGCATGCGTATGGCACGCTGGCACCCATGAAATCCCGCACCCTGCGCCACGTCCTCAATCTCTGGCCGCCCTTCCTGTTCAGTGGGGTCCACGTCACCGCTGTGGCACAGGACTATCGCCACGCGCGGGTGGAACTGCGCATGCGGCCATGGAACCGCAACTTCGTCGGCACCCATTTCGGGGGCAGCCTGTTCGCGATGACGGACCCGTTCTGGATGCTGCTGGTGATGCAGTCACTCGGACGCGAGTACATCGTCTGGGACAAGGCGGGGGCGATCGACTTCATCAAGCCAGGTCGGGGAACCGTGCACGCGTGGTTTGACCTCGACGACGCGACGCTCGACGATTTGCGGATCGCCACAGCCGATGGTGCCAAGACCTTGCGCTGGTTCGAGACCGACGTCATCGATTCCACCGGTGACGTGGTCGCGCGCATGCGCAAGCAGCTGTATATCCGCCGCAAGCCGCGCCGAGCAACCGGCGGGGAAACGGACGCCCCGATCGCCTGACGCGGGTCGCGACGTCGGCGCGACCCGCGCACCGGCCACGGGGTATGCTCGGTCATCCGCGACAGGGGCCGCGATGTACCAGATACCAGACAACGACGCGCCATTGCCCGAGATCAAGGGTTACCGGCTGGTGCGCGTCATCAACCACGGCGGCATGTCGATCGTCTACCTGGGCGAACAACTCGCACTGTCGCGCGAGGTCGCGGTCAAGGTGATGCAGCCGCAGGCCTTGGCCGACGAGGTCAGCCGGCGGCGCTTCGAGAATGAAGTTCGCACGATCGCTCGCCTCGAGCATCCACACATCGTCCGGATCTACGAACTGGGCCGCACGCTCGGGGGCCTGCCGTACTTCACCATGCCGCATCTCGCGCGCGGCCACCTGGGCCAGCGCAGATTCCTGAGGGACGACCACAGCGCCGACGAGTCACGCGTGGTCGAGATCGCAGAGGCGCTTTTCGAAGCCCTGCAGTACGCCCATGGCCGCGGCGTGGTGCATCGCGACGTCAAGCCGGAAAACGTCCTGTTCGACGATGCCGAACGCCCCTTGCTGGCCGACTTCGGCATTGCATTGCGGCGGGGGTTCGGGCCGCGCGTAACCGCCGCCGGACTGGCCGTCGGAAGCACGGCCTACATGTCGCCGGAACAGGGCCGCGGCGAAGAAGTCGATGGCCGCGCCGATCTCTACAGCCTTGGCGTGTTGATCTGGGAAATGCTGGTGGGCAGCCTGCCCTTCCAGGCCGGCGATGCGCTGTCGATGGCGGTGATGCACGCCCAGGATCCGATCCCGAAGCTGCCCTCGCGGCTGCGCCACTGGCAGCGCTTCATGAATCGCGCGCTCGCCAAGCAGCCCGGACAACGCTTCCAGGATGTCGCCCAGATGCGCGATGCGATGGCACGGATCCGGCCGGGCCGGCAATGGCCGTGGGTGGTGAAACTGCGCGCCAGGTTCGGGGCGATGCAGGGCGGGATCAAGCCCCGGATCGCCCCCCTGGCCGTGGTCGCAGTCGTGGTCGCCATTATCGTGTATGCCTTCAACGGTGGCGGCGATCACACCCTGTTCCGCGTTGAAACGCAGGCCCCGGCCGCAGCGGACACCATCGCCGACCCGACCGCGGCCATGCTTGAGCCGCTGCCCGAGGCGGCCCTCCAGGCACTGGTGAGCGCGGCGCGCACGCAGATCGCGCAACACCAATTGACCGCTCCGGAAGGCGCCAACGCGTATTCCAGCGTGCTGCAGGCGTGGCACGCCGACAGCACCAGCCCATTGGTCGGCGAGGCGGTCGCCGAACTCACCGATGCATTCAGTGGCGAACTGGTGCGCCAGTTGAAGGATGGCAACCTCGACCGCGCCCGGGACTATTTCCAGCGCGCGACCCAACTGGCCCAGCAGACCGGCAGCGCCGACTCCGCCGAACAGCGTGCCCTGCGTGCGACGACCCTGGCCACGCTGCAGGCGCGCATGGCGCTGGCTGCCAAGCGCTACGACCGCGACGACGCGTTACGGGTCGCCACGCTTGCCGGGCAACTCGACCTTGCCGCGCCCGCGACCGCCAAGCTGGCGGCGCAAGCCAAGGCGATCCCCAAAGTCGGCCAGACGATGCCCGGCGATCCCGGCCGTGGCGTGCTGCACGAGGGCGCGCAGGGGGCGTTCGTGTTGAGCCGGAAACCTGTCAGTCGCGGCGAGTACGCGCGCTTTGCCGCCGCCACCCGTCGCCCGTCCACCCTGTGTCGTGAACGGGCATCGCTGCTGCGCGTGCTCGCACCGCGCGACTGGAAGTCACCGGGCTTTGAGCAGTCAGATGCGGAACCGGTGGTCTGCGTGTCCATGGCCGACGCCAACTCCTACGCAAGCTGGCACAGCCAGCAGACCGGCCAGCGCTATCGATTGCCCAACGCCGCCGAGTCACGCGAAACCGCGGCCGAGAACAGTGGACGCGACGTATCGCTGTGGTTGCGCGACTGCGGCAGCACCTGCCAGCAGCGCCTGACGAGCGGGACGTCCTGGCGCAGCAAGCAGCCGCAGCGACCGCTGGCGATCGAACGCGGCTACGACGATGTCGGCTTCCGGCTGGTGCGCGAGCTCTGATTCCAGCGGCAACGCGGCCCGGGCGGAAAGCATGTCCTGCTGCCGTCGGCACGACGTAGGGGCATCGCCCGGTGCATTCCAGCCGACCACTGCGTCAACCCCGCCCGGTCGTGCGCCAAGGCAGTTGCGTCGCGCTTGTCCGCCGACTGCCCACCGGATGCGTGCTCACCTACAATCGGCGCCATGCCTCAACCTTCGCTCCAACGCCTGTTCCTCACCGGCCTGTTGACCTTGCTGCCGATCTGGCTGACCTGGGTCGTGGTCAAGTTCGTCTTCGTGATGCTGTCAGACACCAGCCTGCCGCTGGTGCAGCCGGTGCTGACCAACCTGGCCTCCAGTTACCCCCACACGCTGTCCTGGCTGGTCGACCCCTGGGTGCAAACCGCACTGGGCGTGGTCGCCACGCTGCTGGTGATCCTGCTGTCGGGCGTGATGGCGCGCCGCGTGATCGGCCAGCGCCTGCTGGGCTGGCTGGAGTCGCTGATCAAGCGTATCCCGTTCGCCAGCACCATCTACGGCAGCGCGCGGCAACTGCTGGACATCCTGCAGACCAAGCCCGACGGCACCCAGCGTGTGGTGCTGATCGACTTCCCGCACACCGAGATGAAGTCGATCGGCTTCGTCACCCGGGTACTCAAGGAACAAGGCACTGGCCGCGAATTGGCGGCAGTCTACGTGCCAACCACGCCAAACCCGACTTCCGGGTACCTGGAGATCGTACCCGTGGAGAAAATGACTCCCACCGACTGGACCGTCGACCAGGCGATGGCGTTCATCATCTCCGGTGGCGCGGTGTCGCCGGAGACGATCCCGTTCTCGCCACCGGCAGTCGTCGCGGTCGCCAAAGCATCCTGACTGGAACGGACCGTCCGGCAGGTCGCGGGCATCGCGCGTCGAGGCTAGCGCGAGGGAGTCCCCTCAACCTGTGCGGGGGCATCGGCGATCCGCCACAGATACAGGCTGGCGCAGGTGCGATACGGCCCCCAGCGTTCGCCCATTTCGGCCAGGGCCTTCGGCGAGGGCATCGTGTCGAGCTTGGCCACGCGCTGGGCACCCTTGCGAATGCCAAGGTCGTCGATCGGCAACACGTCCGGGCGGCCGAGGTGGAACATCAACAGCATCTCGACCGTCCAGCGACCAACCCCGCGTACCGGTAGCAGTGCGGAAATGATTCCGTCATCGGCCATCGTGCCCATGCGGCGCAGGTCGGGAATCTCGCCGCGCGACTCGCGCGCGGCCAGGTCACGCAGCGCCAGCAACTTGTTGCCCGACACGCCGCACGCACGAAGTGTCGGGTCATCGCGGCGCGCCAACGTGTCGCAATGGAACCGATTGCTGCCAATCGCGGCTTCCACGCGGCCGACGATCGTCGCCGCCGCCTTGCCGCTCAGTTGCTGGTACAGGACAGATCGCGCCAGTGCATCGACCGTATCGAAGGCCTTGCTCCAGCGTGGGTCGGGTGCGATCGGGCCGATCCTCCTGATCCAGGTACCCAGCCGCCGATCGCGCTTGGCCAGGTACGCGGCCGCGGCATCGGTATCGAACCCCCGCGGAAACCCAGGCATGCGCTCAGCGCCTCAGCGCATCGGTCGCGTAGACGAGCCAGGCCAGGATCATGAGGCCGCCGCCATAGGGCGCCAGCGTGGTTGGCGCACGCAGGAAGTGCGCCGCGACCAAGCTGCCGGAAAACAGCAGCACGCCCAGCAACATCAGCGCCAACGCAACCGCTGCCAGCGGCCGTGCCATGCGCGGCGCCAGCGACGCCAGTGCGACGCCGTGGACCAACGCGAAATTCGCCGCCATCTGCAGCGCCGTCTTGCCCTCGCCCATCGCCACGTGAGCGGCATAGGCCGAGAGCCCCACGCCCAGCGCGGCGAGCACCGCGCCGGCGGCCGTCAGTGCACCGGCAAATCGGCCGTTCTTCGCCTCGGTATCAGTCATCGGTTTCGTCCTGCCAGCGAAGCAGAACGATAACAGTGCACGCGTTCGATTACGGCGTCATCGCGCCATCGGCCGGCGTCCACCGAGCGCAGGTCGAGCGACCCCGTCGGCATTTTCACGAACAAAAAAACGCCGCGAGGGTCGCGGCGTTTTTCCTGCAATCAGACTTCCCTGACCCACGAAGGGCGATCGATTATTTTACGGCCCAGTAAACGTCGTACGTGCCTTCCTCGGTGAAACCGGCGTCGATCCCGCCCTTCCAGACCTCATACGGGCGCTGGATGGTCTCGAAGCCGCGCGTCAGCGCCCAACCGCGAAGTGCGTCGCGCATTTTTGGCAAGTTGGCCATGTGACCCTTGAATGGCGCGACCGCCAGCTTGACCGGCTCGTTGAACACCGCCGTGACCGGCCCTTCGAGCTTGATGTCGGTGAGCGCCGTGGCCGGGCCGGTTGCACCGGGCTTGCGCACCGACTGGGCGACGTCGAACGAATACGTCTCGGCGCCGAATTCATTGGTGATGATCCGCACCGGACCGGCGGCTTCCAGGCCGTTGGCCGCTATCACCTTCTTGATCCATTCGACATTGCCCTTCATCTGGACCTGGACCTTGTCGTTGTCGCGCGGCACGACCGCGGTAACCACCAGCAGGTTCTCGGCAGGGCGATCGGCCAGCTTCGGCGCCATGGTCGGGTCGGCCTTGCTCAGTTCGGCATAGTCGTAGTTCGGCACGGTGGCGAGCATGTTGGACAGGCGCGCCAGGCCCATCTTCATGTCTTCGCCGACGTTGCTGCTGACATACATGCCGGCATAACGACCAATGAGGTTCAAGCCGTAATCAACGTCATAGGTCTGGGTGATGGCGATGTTGCGGCCGCCCTTACCCGTCTTGCGGAGGCTGAATTCCGTGCGCTTGTTGTTGCCCGGCTCGATGTCGGTGATGGCGTAGCCGACGCGCTCGCCCGGCACGCTCTCGACGATTTCCCAACTACCCTGACGCAGGCCTTTTTCCTTGGACGTGTAGTCCAGCCGGGAGCCGACGCCCGACTCGGGGCCCGAGAGCTTCAACTGCATCGCCGGATCCTTCAACACCAGCGGGTTCCAGTCGTCGAAGCGGCGCAGGCTGTTCAGGGTGTCGAAGACGATCGTCGGCTTTCGGTTGGTCTCCACCGTGTTGGACAGGTGGCGGCTGGACGGAAGTATCGCGCCCACGCTTACGAACAATACGGCGACGATCGCCAAGGAAATCAGTAGCTCGATCAGACGGGTCATTCAGGGTTCTCCAGGGCCGGGCCCGGAACGGCCGGGGGCGCAGACCCGCCATGCTAGCAAGGATGATGGCTGCGGCGCAGCCACCCGGGCACTTTTTTTACCGGGCGATCCTCTCTTGCCCGCAAAGCGAGGCACGCCGTCCCATGGCATGCGCTTGCCCGGTGGCATTCCCGTGGCCCCTGCGCGATACCTCGTGCGCGTCGCCCCGAGGGGCGATGCCCACCTGCGCCGATGCGGCGTGCCTCACGCCGGGGATTCAACAAGGAACTCGCACTGGCGAAACCCATTGTTGATCCGCCGCGCCGGCGCCCGTGCAGCCAACGCATTGAAGCGGCGCTGCGCCACCGCGCAGTGCACGGAAGCGTGCGCCGGGCGTAGCGGCCCGCGCGATCACACCAACTGAAGTTCGAACGCCTTGAGCACCGCCCGGGTACGATCGCGCACGCCGAGTTTCGACAGGATGTTGGAGACATGGTTCTTGATGGTTCCCTCGGCGACACCGAGCGAGTTGGCGATCTCCTTGTTCGAGAACCCGCCGGCCATCAAGCGCAGGATCTCGGTCTCGCGCTCGGTCAGCGGATCGGGCTTGTCGAGGCTGACGAAATCGTTGCGCATGTGCTCCAGCCCCGACAGCAGGCGTTGGGTGACCGCCGGCTGCACGAGCGACCCGCCGCCGGCAACGGCCTGGATCGCGCCGACGAGCTGCTCCAGCGACACGTCCTTGAGCAGGTAACCCTTGGCGCCGGCCTTGATGCCCGCCAGTACCAGTTGGTCGTCATCGAACGTGGTGAGGATGATGGTCGGCGGCAGGGTCTGGGTACGGGCCATGGCCTGCAGCGCCTCCAGGCCGGACATCACCGGCATCCGCATATCCATCAGCACGACATCGGGATTGAGCTGCGGGATGACCTCCAGCGCCTGGCGGCCGTCGCTGGCCTCGCCGATGACCTCGATGCCGTCGGCCAGCGACAACAGGGAACGCACGCCCTGGCGCACCAGGTTCTGGTCGTCGACCAGCAGCACGCGGATCGGATTGGGATAGCTGCGGACGGACGTCATGCGGTAACTCCTTCGCAAACGGCAATGGACGCCGAGGCGGGCAGTGTCAGCTCCAGGCTGAAGCCCGCCCCGGGCCGGGTTTCAATCGTGAGGTCGCCGCCATGCTGTCGCAGGCGTTCGCGCATGCCGCGAAGTCCGTTGCCGGCGATCAACCGCCCGGCGCCACGGCCATCGTCGCGGGCCACCATCACGATGCAGCCATCGTGATGGCGCGCGGCAATCCACAGGTTTTGCGCTGCCGCATGGCGTACCGCGTTGGTGATGATTTCCTGGGTGCAGCGCAGCAACACGTGGGCGCGCTCGGGGTCATCCATGGTCAGGGGCGATTCGATGTCCATGTGGATGTCCAAGGACGGGACGTTTTCGGCCAACGGCCGCAACGCGACCTCCAGGTCGATCGCGCCACCGTCGCGCAACTGGCTGACGGCCTCGCGCACATCGGTGAGCAGCAGCCGGGCCAGTGTGTGCGCCTGCTGCACGTGCTCCTTCGCGCGGCCCTCGGACAGGTGGCCTGCGACTTCCAGATTCAGGCTGAGGGCCGTCAGGTGATGGCCGAGCAGGTCATGCAGTTCGCGCGAGATCCTGGTGCGCTCGTTGACGCGCGCGCTTTCCGCAAGCAACACCCGGGTGGCCCGCAACTCCGAGTTGAGCCGACGCTGCTCGTCGCGGGCCTGCGCCTGCTGCTTGGCGACCAGAGCGGTCACGAACACGAAGCTTGAGAACCCCACGTACAGCAGCGACTGCATGACCGCGATCAGCAGCGGCATTTCCAGGGCTTCGACGAACACCGGGATGATCGCCAGGTTGCCCGCCACCAACCATGCGATCGCCACGCGCATCGGCAGCAACCACGGCAACAATCCGGCCATCACCATCAACAGCGCGCTGCCGAGGCCAGTCCCGGAAAAGTAGCCCACCCCGATGGCGCACGCGGTCAGCACCAGCAGCAGCGCATGGTCGAAATAGCCCGGCTGGCGTTGCCCGAGCGCGCGCGTGATCCACCAATACACCCCGCCGAAGCTGAGGTAGACCAACAGCCACCGCACGATGCGCATGTCCACCAGGGAGATCGGCTCGCCCGGTTCTGGCTGCAGGTAGCTGGGATCGAGCCAGATCGACAACAGCCAGCAGCCCACCAGGCCCCAGGTAAACAGGCCGGCGTAGCGCAACAGTCGGGTGTGGTTCAGGCGGGCCAGCATGTCCGCATGCTAACGGTATCTCGGCGAGAGCGAGCCGCCCGAAAGTCATGGCCTTCGCACCCGTCCGGGCGCGGGCTGGTCGCCGCCACCGGAACGCCATGCGATAATCGTCCTGATGGACATGGTCACGTGTCCGACCCAAAACCCCCTGGAGCCCGGAATGTCGATCGTTGTCCGCGACGTGCGTGAGCACGAGCTGGATTCCGTCCTTGCCCTGAACAATGCCGCCGGACCTGCGATCCTGCCGCTGGATGCGGCAAGGCTGCGCCGGTTCTTCGACGACGCCGAGTATTTCCGGGTCGCCGAACGCGACGGCACGCTCGCGGGATTCCTGATCGGCATGGGCACCCAATGCGAACACGAAAGCAGCAATTTCCGCTGGTTCCGCGGGCGCTACCCCGATTTCTTCTATATCGATCGCATCGTCGTCGCCAGCCGCCGTCGCGGCGGCGGCGTGGGTCGTGCGTTCTATGCCGATGCGCAGAGCTACGCCGAACTGCGCTACCCGCAGATGGCCTGCGAGGTCTTCCTGGACGACATCAACGACCCGGTACTGCTGTTCCATGGCAGTTTTGGCTTTCGCGAGGTCGGCCAGCACGTCATGCCGGAAACCCAGACGCGCGCGGCGATGCTGATGAAGGAACTCTGCAGCTACGCCTGGGTCCACGAAACCTACGGCGCGTCGTTGCCGGACGTGCCGTGGATCACACCTGGCCGGGTTTCCGCCGTGTCCCATCGGTCGACCGGGACCTGCCCGTGAGTGCCATCCCGGACTTCGAGCAGGCCGGAGAACTGAAGATCGGACAAGTCGGCATTGCCAACCTGCGCGTACGCACGCTCGACGTCGCGCGCCTGGTCGACGAAATGCGCGACCGCGTGCAACGGGCGCCGAAATTGTTTGCCCGTGCCGCAGTGGTGTTGGACTTCGGCGGACTCACACAGACGCCCGATGCGCCGACCGCGAAGCGGTTGATAGACGGATTGCACGATGCCGGCGTGCTGCCGGTGGCGCTCGCCTATGGCACCAGCGAGACCGAGCGCCTGGCCGAAGCCCTGCGCTTGCCGCTGCTGTCGAAGTTCCGCGCCCAGTACGAGCGCTCCGATGGTGGCCTGGCGGAAGCGCCCTCCCCCTCGCCTACCGCAGCAACCGATGCCGCACCGACCAGGAAGTCCGTCACCGCACCCGTTGCCGACACCCGGCCCGATCCAGGCCGGGCCGCGTTCGCCCCGGGCATGATGCACGCCACCCCGGTGCGCTCGGGCCAGCAGATCTATGCCGACAACCGCGACCTCACCGTGCTCACCACGGTTGGCGCCGGCGCGGAAGTGATCGCGGACGGCTCGGTGCACATCTACGGCCCGCTGCGCGGCCGCGCGCTCGCCGGCGCGCAAGGCAACGAACAGGCGCGGATCTTCTGCCGCGAGTTCCACGCCGAGCTCGTCGCGATCGCCGGGCACTACAAGGTGCTCGAGGACATTCCCCAGGAACTGCGCGGCAAGGCGGTGCAGGTCTGGCTCGACGACGGACAAATCAATATCGCGGCACTGGACACCTGATGGCCGCGAATCCGGGCATGCTCCACACTGGCATGCCGCCGCGGTTCGCGACCCATCCCTGCGCCGCTGCCGCGCAAATCAACCTGGAGGATTTAGCTTGACGGAAATCATCGTAGTCACCTCGGGCAAGGGCGGCGTGGGCAAGACCACGACCAGCGCCAGCCTCGCCTGCGGCCTTGCCCGCCGTGGCCACAAGGTCGCCGTCATCGACTTCGACGTCGGGCTGCGCAACCTCGACCTGATCATGGGTTGCGAGCGCCGCGTGGTGTACGACTTCGTCAACGTCGTCAACGGCGAGGCCTCGCTGAAGCAGTCGCTGATCCGCGACAAGCGTTTCGACAACCTGTACGTCCTGGCCGCGTCGCAGACCCGCGACAAGGACGCGCTGACCAAGGAAGGCGTGCAGAAGGTGCTCGACGACCTCGCCGCCGACGGGTTCGACTACATCGTCTGCGACTCGCCAGCCGGCATCGAGAAGGGTGCGTCGCTGGCGATGTACTTCGCCGACCAGGCCGTGGTCGTGGTCAATCCGGAAGTCTCCTCGGTGCGCGACTCCGACCGCATCCTCGGCTTGCTCGCATCAAAGACGCGGCGCGCGGAAAACGGCGAACGCGTCAAGGAACACCTGCTGCTGACCCGTTACGCGCCCAAGCGCGTCCAGAGCGGCGAGATGCTGAGCCTCGGCGATGTCGAGGAGATCCTCGGCCTCAAGACCATTGGTGTCATCCCGGAATCGGGCGACGTGCTGCACGCGTCCAACAAGGGCGAGCCGGTGATCCTGGAGACCGAATCCGACGCAGCGCAGGCGTACGACGATGCAGTGGCCCGCCTGTTGGGTGACCCGCGCCCGATGCGTTTCGTCGACGTCGAGAAGAAAGGCTTCTTCAGCAAGATGTTCGGGGGTTAAGCCATGGGACTGTTCGACTTCCTGCTGGTCAAGAAGCAGACCGCTTCCGTCGCGAGGGATCGCCTGCGGATCATCGTCGCCCACGAACGCGCCGGCCGCGGTGGCCCGGACTACCTGCCGATGCTTCAGCGGGAACTGCTCGAGGTGATCCGCAAATACGTCAACGTCGACGCCGAGTCGGTCAAAGTGGACCTGATCGGCGACGGCGACAACAAGGTGCTGGACATTTCGGTCGCGCTGCCGGATTCAGCGGCGCAGGCCTGATCGCCAATGCAACCGCAGGAGCGGCCCTTGGACGCGTTGCCCTCGGCGTCTCGCTGTGGGCTCTCGCCCATCGGGCACCCTGCGGTGCGTCTTGCTGGTCCGGCCGTTTCAACCGGCCCGGCCACGATCGACCCATTCGACTACGTGCTGACCCTGGCCGATATTGCCTTCCCCGACATCGTCGCCCTGCTCCGCCGCTATGGACTGGAGTTGCGGCGGGTCGCCGATGGCGAGCCGATTCCCGGCAGCTACTGGGGCGACGCCGAAGCCGGGCTGATCGGCAGCTGCGTCCATGCCCGCGGCGACACGCCGGTGCACTCGCTGCTGCACGAGGCGGCGCACCTGATCGTGCTGCCGCCCGAACGTCGCGAGCGGGTGCACACCGACGCCACCGACTCGGTCGAGGAGGAAGATGCGGTGTGCGTGCTACAGGCGCTGCTCGGCGACGCGTTGCCCGGCGTTGGCAGGCAACGCGTGCTGGCTGACATGGATCAATGGGGTTACACGTTCCGGCTCGGATCGGCGCAGGCGTACTTCGATCACGACGCGCAGTCGTCGTGGCAGTGGCTGGCGGCACTCGGGCTGGTGGATGAGGCGACGCGTACCCTGAGGTAGCGCTTCTGGCGGCGACGTGGCGCGCCAGATCGGCGGACGACTCGCCGGAACGGTGGACGGGTCGCAAGGACAGCAGACAGGGGTTCCCGGACATGTGCCCACTCCCACCGATAGGGTCGTCCGTTGGCGCGAGGCTGGCGGATACCCGCAAATGGGGCGCTGGCCTGCCACGCCGATGCAAGGTCCGCCGACGGTTTCGATCGTGGGCCTTTGCCCAGCCATCATGTGCACCACGCATCCGCCACGGCACCGGCAACACCGCCTGCACGAGGCGATGCCTACAGTCGACCACGCTGCACCGGCCAATCCGCGGCCGCGCCAGGACCCCCTTGCATGGCCGCCTTCACGCTGCTGACGTTGAACATCCACCAAGGCTTCAGCGCGCTGAATCGGCGCGCGATCCTTGACGAGCTTCGCCTGGCCATCGCAAGCGTGTCGGCCGAGGTCGTCTGCCTGCAGGAAGTGGGCGGCCACGATCCGCACTCGCGGCGCCATGCCGGCTGGCCCGACGCTGCGCATTACGAGATCCTCGCTGACACCTTGTGGCCGCAACATGCGTACGGACGCAATGCGGCCTTTCCCGGCGGCCACCTCGGCAATGCGGTGCTGTCGAAGTACCCGATCGCGCGGTTCGTCAACCACGACGTATCGGTCGCCGGCGCCGAGCCGCGCGGCGTGCTCCGGTGCAGCCTCGACGTGCCAGGCGAGCACCCGCAGCTCGAGATCGTTTGCGTGCACCTGGGCCTGCGCGAGTCGCACCGGCAGCAGCAACTGGAGGCGCTGTGCCGGATGATCGCCAGCGACATCCCCGCCGATGCGCCGCTGGTCGTGGCCGGCGATTTCAACGACTGGCGGCTGCGCGCCGATCGCATCCTCGCGCGCTTCGACCTGCACGAGGCGTTCGTGGCCACCACCGGTCGACCGGCGCGTACGTTTCCGGCGAGGTGGCCGTGGCTACGAATGGATCGCATCTATGTGCGCAATGCCCGGATCGAAGAGGCGCAAGTACTCTCGGGGCGGCCGTGGTCGCACCTGTCCGACCACGCCGCGCTGCGCGTTCGGCTCACGACATGAACCGGCTACGCACTGCGGTTACGCCGGTTCGGGCAAACCCGGCGGGGTGCTGCACGCCTCGGAAGAGGGTCGCGGCGACTGACACCGCCGCCTCCTGCGGCAGCGCACGCGGGCTCCGCCATCCGCTGCGCCGCGACGCCGCCCGCCGGTGAACTGGCACACCCGGCTGCCGTGGCTACGTCGGGTGCTGCTCGCCGGCTTCGGCCTGCTTGCGGCCATGCTGTTGGTGCGTTACGCGCGGGGGATCCAGTGGCGTGAAGTCGGCGTGGCAATCGGCAGCTATCCGCCGTCGCGCCTGGCCGTGGCGGCCCTCGCCTCGCTGCTGGCGTATGCCTGCTACTGCGGGTTCGACGTCCTGGCGCGCGTGTACACCGGTCATCGGCTCCGGTTGCGCCGGGTGTTCGCGATCGCATTCATCAGCTACGCGTTCGTACTCAACCTGGGCGGGATGGTCGGCGGCTTTGGATTGCGCTATCGGATGTACTCGCAGGCGGGACTGGGCGTGGCGACCATCGCGCGCATCGCCGTGTTCGCCGTCGCCAGCAACTGGTCGGGAGTGCTGTTGCTCGGCGGACTGGCTTTCGCCTTCGGCCGCGTGCCGGTGCCGGCATCATGGGATTTGGCCGCGGTCGCCCTGCGGATCGTCGGTGCAGGAATGCTGGCGATCGTCGCCTCGGGCCTGGCGCTGTGCGCATGGTCGCGCCGCCGCAGCTTCTCCGTGCGCGGGCACGTGATCGACCTGCCATCGCTGCCGGTCGCGGTCCTCCAGGTCGCCGTCGCCTCGCTGGGGTGGCTCGCCATTGCCACGATCCTGGCCGTGCTGCTGCCCGATACCGTTGCGTTCCTCACCGTGGCCGGAGTGCTGCTGCTGAGTGTGCTGGCCAACCTCGCCATCCGCGTGCCCGCCAACCTGGGCGTGCTGGAGGCGGTATTCATCGCAATGCTGGGTCCGCGACTCGGGGCACCCCAGGTGCTCGCCGCGGTGCTGACTTACCGCGCGCTGTTCCACCTCGGGCCGCTGCTGCTGGCCTTGGCGGCATATGGGCTATTCGAGGCTCGCGCACGGCGCGCCTGACTGCCGCCGACCAGCGCTGCCCTTCGGAAATACGCGCGCTGCTAGTGCAAGGGCGCAGCCTCGGGCTGCGTTTCGGCACCAGCCGACTTGCAACGGACCCCGCCGTCCCCCTAGCCTGCGGGATACGTTTGCAAACACGCGCATCGGCGCGAGTCTTCACTGGAGTGCTCATTCATGAAACCCGTACGCGCCCTGCTTGCCCTTGGCATCACCGTCGCCGTGCTCGGACTGGCCGGCTGCAAGAAGGAGCCCAGTCCAACCGACGCCCCCGCCTCCGCCGCGAACGCGACCGCACCGGCCGGCGAAACCGCCGATCAGTTCATCGCCCGCGTCAATGACGAGATGCGCGCGATGTATCCGGAGATGACCGCCGCGCAATGGCTGTCGGCGACCTACATCAACAACGACAGCGAATTGCTGTCGGCCAAGAGCAACGAGCGCTATCTGACCCAGCTCAACAGCTGGATCGACCAGGCCCGCGGGTTCGAGGGCCAGCCGATGTCGCCCGACACCGCCCGCTCCATCAGCCTGCTGAAGCTCGGCACCTCGATGCCGCCGCCGAAGGATCCGGCCAAGCTGGCCGAGCTGACCAGGCTCACCGCCAAGATGGAAGGCATGTACGGTTCCGGAAAGGTGTGCACCGGCGAAGGCGATGCGCGTACCTGCCGCCAGCTCGGCGACCTCGAGGACGTGCTGCGCAACAGCCGCGACTACAACGCGCAGTTGGATGCATGGCAAGGCTGGCACACGATCGCGCCGCCGATGCGCAAGGATTACGTGCGCTTCGTCGAACTGGTGAACGAAGGTGCGACCGACCTGGGCTTCGCCGATACCGGTGAGATGTGGCGTTCGGGCTACGACATGACGCCGGCGGAGATCGCCGCGGAAACCGATCGCCTCTGGGGCCAGGTCAAGCCGCTCTACGAGCAGTTGCATTGCTACACCGGCACGCGCCTGGACGCCAAATACGGGGCCGACAAGGGCCACGTCGCCGGCGGCATGCTGCCCGCGCACCTGATGGGCAACATGTGGCAGCAGGACTGGGGCAACCTGTGGGATGTGCTGGCGCCGTACCAGACCGCCGGCAAGCTCGACATCAGCAGTGCGCTGGACGCGCAATACCGGGAGGGCTATGCCGCGCAGCTGGCCAAGCATGCCGGTTCCGCGAGTTCCAGCGAGCTGGCGCAGATCGAGCACGACGCGCAACTGGCCAGCGCAAAGGCCATGACCGAGCGCGCGCAGGATTTCTATACCTCGCTGGGCATGCAGAAGCTGCCCGAGAGCTACTGGGCCAACACCCAGTTCATCAAGCCGCGCGATCGCGACGTGGTGTGCCATGCCAGCGCCTGGGACATGAACATGGCTGGCGACGTGCGCACCAAGATGTGCCTCAAGCCCAACGAGGAAGACTTCACGACGATCTACCACGAGCTGGGCCACGTCTATTACTACCTGGCCTACAACAAGCTGCCACCGCTGTTCCAGCAGGGCGCGCATGACGGCTTCCACGAGGCGATCGGCGACACCATCGTGCTGGCGATGACGCCCAAGTACCTGCAGTCGATCGGTCTGGTCGGCGAACAGCAGCAAAGCAACGAGGCGCTGATCAACGCGCAGATGCGCATGGCGCTGGCGAAGGTGTCGTTCCTGCCGTTCGGCCTGATGATCGACCGCTGGCGCTGGGGCGTGTTCGACGGTTCGATCAAGCCCGGCGATTACAACAAGGCGTGGTGGGACCTCAAGGCGAAGTATCAGGGCGTGGCGCCGGTGACCGCGCGCGGCGAGGAGTTCTTCGATGCTGGCGCCAAGTACCACGTTCCAGCCAATACGCCGTACACGCGCTACTTCCTGTCGCACGTACTGCAGTTCCAGTTCTACAAGTCGCTGTGCGACGCGGCCGGCTACAAGGGCCCGCTGTATGAATGCAGCTTCTACGGCAACAAGGCCGCCGGCGCGAAGTTCCAGGCGATGCTGAGCAAGGGCGCCAGCCAGCCGTGGCAGCAGACCATGAAGGAACTCACCGGCGGCGAAAAGATGGACGCCTCGGCGGTGCTGGAATACTTCGCGCCATTGCAGACCTGGCTCAAGCAGCAGAACGAGGGCAAGAGCTGCGGCTGGCAGTCATCGACGACGACGGCCGCAGCGCCGGCGACAGCGCCTGCTCCCGCGGCGAACCCGAAACCGGCGGTGCCCGCGAAGTCCTGACCGGCGCGCGGGAAAGTGACCGGAAAAAGGCCGGCGAAAGCCGGCCTTTTTCGTTGCCCGCCGCGACGGCCGCCGCCGGGGCTAGGACTTGGCGGGATTCGCCTCGCCGGCCTTCTGCCGTCCCATGACCACCTGTTCGGCTTCGGAATCGGCCGCGACCCGGTGGTGCAGCGATTTGCAGCGCTCGATGCCGGCATCCGTGAGCACCAGTTCGCCCTCGGATTTTTCAACCAGCCCGACTTCAACCAGGCGCTCGAGCAGCGGCGCGGCATTGGGGCCATGGGCAAGCGCCTGGTCGATGCGTTCCAGCACGTCGAGCAGCGCCAAATCTTCAAGACTGATCGGATCCATCGGTTTCTCCCCACATCACAACCACCATGATGCCACGGCGTGGCTGCCCGCCTGTCGCATACTCCGGACATGAACGATACCAGTGAAATCCACCTTGACCTGGCCTCGCAGCCCGCCAGCCATGCAACCGCCTTGCCGGCCGTGTTCTATAGCGATCCGGGCATGCCGGCGCTCGACCGCCGCGCGATCTTCGACCGCGGCTGGCAGCTGCTGGCCCACGTCTGCCAGCTGCGTGACCCCGGCGACCATGTGGTCGCGGACTTCGCCGGCCTGCCGGTGATCGCGGTGCGCGGCGCCGAGGACCAGGGCGCAAGCGGCGAAATCCGCGTGTTCCACAACGTCTGCCGCCACCGCGCCGGGCCGATCGCGAGCTGTGACGGCCTCGCGGCAAAATCGCTGCGCTGCCGGTACCACGGCTGGAACTACGGCCTGGACGGCGTGCTGCGCTCGGCGCCGGAGATGGCCACCGCAGCGGACTTCGAGGTCGCCGACGTGCGCCTGCCGCAGCTCGTGGTACGCGTCTGGCAGGGGCTCGTGTTTGCCGCGGTGGACGCGACGCAGGCCCCGGACTTCGACACGTTCGTCGCCGGCATCGACGCCCGCCTCGGCGCCGATCGCGGACTTGCGCGTTACGGCCACCACCAACGCGTCGGCTACGACGTCGCCTGCAACTGGAAGGTCTACGTCGACAACTACCTCGAGGGCTACCATGTCCCGCACATCCATCCGGGCCTCAACCAGCTGCTGGACTACCGGACCTACATCACCGAGACCGCGCGCTGGCATTCCCACCAGTTGAGCCCGCTCGTGAATGCCGTCAACAGTCCGGGCGACAGCCTCTACGGCGACGGCGATGCGCTGTACTACTGGCTGTGGCCGAGCACGATGCTCAACATCCTGCCCGGGCGCCTGCAGACCAACCGCGTGGTGCCCGTTGGCGTGGACCGCTGCCGTGTCGAATTCGATTTCTACTACACCGTGGATGAGACCGGCGACGCCCGCGCCCGCCGCGAGGCCGACCTGGCCTTCAGCGACGAGGTGCAGCTCGAGGACCTCACCATCTGCCAGGACGTGCAGCGCGGCCTGGCCTCGGGATCCTACCAGCCCGGCCGCCTGAACCCGCTGCGCGAAAACGCCGTGCACCACTTCCACGAACTGTTGCGCGACGCCTATCGCGGCGCGAAGGCATGATCCGCGAAGGCATGATCCCCGGCGGCATGAGCCACCCCGACAGCCCCGCCACCGATGCGCGGCCGCTGGGGCTCTGGTCGGCCACTGCGCTGGTGGTCGGCAGCATGATCGGCTCGGGGGTGTTCCTGTTGCCGGCGGCGCTTGCCCAGTACGGCGGCGCCAGCCTGATCGGCTGGGGCATCACGCTGTGCGGGGCCATCGTGCTGGCGCTGACGTTCGCGCGCCTGTCCACGCGCTGGCCACAGACGGGCGGGCCCTACGTATACGCGCGCAACGCGTTCGGCGAACTGCCGGGCTTCGTGGTCGCTTGGAGCTACTGGACCTCGATCTGGTGTGCCAATGCGGCGATCGCGGTCGCCTTCGCCGGCAGCATCGGCGCGATCTTCCCCGCCGCCACGTCCACCCCGCTGCGCGCCGCCGGCTGCGCGCTGGCCGCGCTGTGGCTGTGCAGCGCGATCAACCTCGCCGGCGTGCGCGAGGCCGGGCGCATGCAGGTCGTGACCACGGTGCTGAAGGTGGTGCCGCTGGTGCTGTTTGGCGGCATCGCGCTGTGGTTCGTCGAGGCCCGGCAGTTCCATCCGTTCAATCCCACCTCCGACAGCCTGCCGTCCGTCGCGCAGGCGACCGTGGCGCTGACGCTGTGGGCGTTCCTCGGGCTGGAGGCGGCGACCGTGCCGGCCGGCTCGATCCGCGACGCTGAACGCACCGTGCCGCGCGCAACGATCGTCGGCACCCTGGTCGCCGGGATCGCGACGATCCTGGCCTGCACCGCCGTGCTCGGCCTGATCCCGGCCGAGACGCTGAAGGAATCGCAGGCGCCCATGGCCGATGCCGCGCGACTGCTTTGGGGGCCGGCGGCCGGGATCGCGCTGGCCGCGGTCGCGGCGGTGTCGACCCTGGGCGCGCTCAACGGCTGGGTGCTGATCTCCGCACAGTTGCCGCTGGCGGCAGCGCGCGACGGCGTGTTTCCGTCGGGGTTCGCCAAGGTCGACCGGCATGGCACGCCGATCGTCGGCGTACTGGTGAGCGGCGCGTTGGCCAGTGCGCTGGTCCTCGCGAACTTCAGCCACTCGCTGGTGCAGGTGTTCACGTTCTCGATCCTGCTGTCGACCGCCGCGACGCTGCTGCCGTACGTGGCCAGCAGCGCGGCCTGGCTGTGGCGTGGCACCGGTGGCGCCAGCCGCGTGATCGCCGCGGCCGCGCTGGCCTACAGCCTGTACGCGCTGGCCGGCATCGGCGGTGAATCGCTGCTGTGGGGCGCGGTGCTGGTGTCGGCGGGCCTGCCGATCTACTGGCTGATGCGGCGCGGCTAGATCGACTCGCCGGGCAACGCGCCGGCTTGCGCGGTGGAGCCGGCCAACGGCCGCGAGGCGCCCATTTCCCAGCGCCAGAACAGCCAGGCGACGGTCAGGAATGTCGTCGCCACGGCGACCAGCCACAGCGCGTGGCCACTGATCACCGGCGACAGCACGCCGGCGATCAGCGCGTTGAGCACCAGGCTGGTGAAGGCCTGCAGCGATGATGCCGAACCGCGCTGGTGCGGGTACATGTCGAGGATTGCCAGGGTCACGATCGGGAACACCAGCGCCACGCCGAAGGCATTGAGCGCGATCGGCAACACCGCCCAGGGCACCTGCAGTTGCGGGGACAACAGCGTGTAGCCCAGGTTGCTCGCCATGGCGACCGCCGAGCACGCAAACCCGATCCCGACCAGCCGCTCGCCGCTGATCCGGCCCGCCGCGCGCCCGGACAGGAACGCCCCCAGCACCATGCCGCCGATCATCGGCACGAAGAACCAGCCGAACTCGCTCTCCGTGAGCCGCCGCCCGTGCAGCCGCAGCAGGTCGAGCACGAACGCCGGCGCCGAGGCGATATACAGCCACAACGCCGCGAAGTTGAACGCACCGGCCGCGGCCAGGCGCTGGAAGCGCGGATTGATCGCAATCGCGACGTAATCGCGCAGCAACCGCCGTGGCGCGAGCGCCAGCCGCGCGTCGGGCGCATGGGTTTCCGGCAGCCAGCGCCAGACCGCGACCAGCAGCATCAGCCCGAACGCGACCAGGAACCAGAAGATCGACGACCAATGGCTCCAGCCCAGGATCCAGCCGCCGATCACCGGTGCGATCGCCGGCGCGATGCCGAAGATCATCGACACCTGGCTCATCAGCCGCTGCGCGTCGTCGCCGTGCAGCACGTCGCGGATCACCGCGCGGCCGACGATCAGTCCGACGCCCGAACTCAATCCCTGCAGCGCGCGGAACACCAGCAGCGTGGTCAGGTCGTTCGCCAGCGCGCAGCCAATCGAGCCCAGAACGAACACGAACAATCCGCCGAGGATCACCTTGCGCCGTCCAATCGCATCCGACAGCGGCCCGTGCACCACGCTGGTCAGCGCATAGGCGATGAGATAGACACTGATGGTCTGCTGCATTGCCAGCTTGTCGGCACCGAACTCGGCACCGATCGCGCGGAACGCCGGAAAGATCGTGTCGATCGAGAACGGACCGAACATCGCCATGCCGCCCAGCAGCATGGCGAGGCGTCGCTTGGAAATGGGCAACCGGGGTGGGCTCACGCGTGGACCAGGATCGTGATCGGCCCCCATGGTACGGCGATGTACCGCGATCGCGCCGGCCCGAGTCACGCGCCGGCGCCGGCGGACGAACGCCGCCAGCCTCGTCAACGTCACTTCACCTTGCGATCGGCTGCCGGCGATGCGGCGCTTGCTGCGCGCGCCCGTTGCGCCGCCCGGTGATGGTCGCCACTTTCGACCAGTTCCACCGCCACGTGCTGACATGCCCGTTCGCGGTCGTCGTTGACGATACGTCCGCCAATCGAGTAACTAGGTGCGTACGGGCTCGTGCATGCCGGCGGCGGGTCGGTCGTCGGGCGGGCCCTTGAGCTCGATCAGGTTGCCCTCCGGGTCGAACAGGTACAGCGAAGGGCCCATGCCATCGGCGCCATAACGCAGCCCGAATTCGCCGACTTTCACGTCGTGCGCGTGCAGGTGCGCGACGATCGCCTCGCGGTCGAACGGCTCGGCGCGCAGGCACAGATGGTCCAGGTTGCGGCCCTCCGGCCCGGGAGGTGCACCGCCGGCCCGGCCAAGCGTGCCGTCGACGTCCACCAGGTCGATCAGCGAGTGGCCGGCGCGCAGTTGCAGCAGCCCGATCGCGTCCTGGCGGCGCTCGACCACGCAGCCGAGCACGTCGCAGTAGAACGCCTGCATCGCCGCGACATCGCGCACGCGCAACACCACATGGTCGATCTGCTGCAGCGCGAAGGGAGGCGGATGGGGCATCGATCGGCCTGCGGATGAATCCCCCTGCATGATAGTCCTGCCGGCACGGCGGGCCGGGTGGGAACGATCGCGACCACGATCGCGCAAGATGAGCGCACTGGCTGACCGCGGCGACCGCCAACCGGCGTTGCCCCGGGTGCCGCCGACATCGGATCGGACCTTGCCCTCCTTGCCCTGGAACCTCGCCACCTTCCTGCATGCCGCGGCCATTGCCCTCGGGCTGCTGACCTATGTACTGGTGACGCGCATCGGCCGGCAGCGGCGGCATCCGTCCGCGGCGATCGGCTGGGTGCTGGGGATCGTCGCGTTTCCGTATGCCGCCGTGCCGCTATACCTGATGATCGGCTCGCGCAAGCTGGCGCGTCCGCGGCGGGCCGCGGTCACGCCGCCAGCCGCCGCCGCGCCATCGGACGCGCCCGGATGGATCGTGCGGCTGACGGCGGGACTCGGGCTGGCGCCAGTCCGGTCCGGCGCCCGCATCACCATCCTCACCGATGGCGAGGTGGCATTGCAGGCGCTGCTCGGCCTGATCGACGGCGCCGGCAACCGGCTCGATCTCTGCACGTACGTGTTCGCCGATGATGCGACCGGCCGGCGCGTGGCGGGGGCGCTGATCGCCGCCGCGCGGCGCGGAGTGCGGGTGCGATTGTTGATCGATGCGATCGGCAGCGTGCGGACGCCGCGCGCGCTTCGAGTTTCGTTGTCCGCTGCTGGCGTGTTGGTGGGGTGGTTCATGCCATTGCTGCACAACCCGTTGCGGGGCCGGACCAACCTGCGCAACCACCGCAAGCTTGCGATCGCCGACGCGGGCGTCGTCTGGAGCGGCGGCCGCAACATCGCCGATGAATATTTCGGCGGCCGCGCGGGCGAGCCGGCATGGCTGGACCTCAGCTTTGTCATCGAAGGTGGCATCGCCATCGACGCGCAGACCGTGTTCGACACGGATTGGCAACGCGGCGTGCGCCGGGCCGCGTTGTCACCCCCGGTGTCGCCCTCGTCTTCGCCCTCGTCCTCGCCCTCACCCCCCGTCCCCCACCCCGCCGACCACGAAGCGCCCGCGCAACTGATCGCCAGCGGCCCCGAACGTACCGATGACACGCTCTACGAACTGCTCCTGAGCGCGGTCTACCAGGCCGAGGTCCGGCTGATCGTCATGACCCCCTATTTCGTCCCCGACGACGCGCTCGTCCAGGCCCTGGCGATCGCGTGCCGTCGCGGCGTGGCACTCACGGTACTGGTGCCGCGGCGCTCCAACCACCGGCTCGCCGACCTGGCGCGCGAACGCGCCCTGCGAGACCTCGCCGCCGCTGGCGCGGGCATCCGCCTGGTGGAAGGGATGTCCCATGCCAAGCTGGTGATCGTCGACGACCAGGTGGCCTTGTGCGGCTCGGCCAACATCGACGGCCGCAGCCTGTTCCTGAACCACGAACTGACGACCGCGTTCTACGGATCGACCGAAATCACCGATCTGGCCAACTGGGTATTGCGCCAATCCGAGCGCGCCGCGCCTTACGTGGCCCGCCATCCGAGCCTGCCACGCGACATCCTCGAGGGCACCGCGCGGACGATCGGCTTCCAGCTGTGACCGCGGTGCGGCACGGCGTTGGCGTCGGGCATTACCGCTCCGCCCCCGCCGACCACCCCGCCCGGGATGCGGGCCCGGGCCCGCCGCGCGGAGCAGATTGCCGCGAGCGGGACCGCCACCCCGCCGGCGGCTATAATCGGAGCGGTAACAGCACGTGGTGGGAGAAGCGGGCCAGCCTCGAACCGGCTGGGCCGCTGCCGAAGACGCAACGCCCGTAATCGCTCAGGCTCCCAAACCACCACGCGCAGAGACTCTGGAGAGACCGGCCGCCCTCACGGGCATGCACCGGCGCCGAAGGGGCAAGAAACACCACGTCCGCGCCGGGTCCAGGCGCGGCGGGGGGTTTCCAAACTCTCAGGCAAAAGGACAGAGGGGCAAGCGGGGATTTCGAGTGGCGCAAGCCACAAGCCCGCGAGCGCCCGGCGGCCGTGAGGCCGACGGACTGGAATGCCCGCGTGCGGCATCGCACGTCACCTCTGCGGACACCCTTGCCATGAGCCCTGCTTCCAACGGATCGACCACGCCCGTTTCCCTGCGCGACCTCGAGCACCACGACGCGTTCCTCGAGCGCCACATCGGCCCCAATGACGCCGAGATCGCCCACATGCTGCGCGCGGTCGGCCACGACTCGCTCGATGCGCTGACCGACGCGATCGTGCCGGCCAACATCAAGTCTGCGGCGCCGCTCGCGCTGCCCGCGCCAGTCAGCGAGGTCGAGGCGCTGGCGAAGATCCGCGTGATCGCGGACCAGAACCAGGTATTCCGCAGCTTCATCGGCCAGGGCTATTACGGCACCCACACCCCGAACGTCATCCTGCGCAACATCCTCGAGAACCCCGCCTGGTACACCGCCTACACGCCGTACCAGGCCGAGATCTCGCAGGGCCGCATGGAGGCGTTGATCAACTTCCAGACGATGTGCGCCGACCTCACCGGCATGCAGATCGCCAATGCCTCGCTGCTCGACGAAGGCACCGCCGCCGCCGAGGCGATGACCCTGGCCAAGCGCTCGGCAAAGTCGAAATCGGACGTGTTCTTCGTCTCCAGCGGCGTCCACCCGCAGACGCTGGAGGTGCTGCGCACGCGCGCCGAGCCGCTCGACATCGTGCTGGTGGTCGGCGACGATCGTGATGCGATCGACACCGATGCGTTCGGCGTGCTGCTGCAGTATCCCGACACGTTCGGCCATGCCGGCGACTATCAGGCCGTCAGCGACGCGGTTCACGCACGCGGCGGCCTCGTCGCGGTCGCCACCGACCTGCTCGCGCTGACCCTGCTGAAGTCCCCGGGCGAATGGGGCGCCGACATCGTGGTCGGCAATTCGCAGCGGTTTGGCGTGCCGTTCGGCTTTGGCGGACCGCATGCCGCGTTCATGGCCTGCCGCGACGCCTACAAGCGTTCGATGCCCGGGCGCCTGATCGGCGTGTCGATCGACGCCGAGGGCAAGGCGGCTTACCGCCTGACCCTGCAGACCCGCGAACAACACATCCGCCGCGAGAAGGCGACGTCCAACATCTGCACCGCGCAGGTGCTGCTGGCGGTGATGGCGAGCATGTACGCGGTCTACCACGGCCCCGACGGCCTGACCCGGATCGCCCGCCGCGCGCACCGCTTTGCCGCGATCCTCGCCGCCGCGCTGCGCAACGCCGGCGTCGCGGTCGGCGACGGTTTCTTCGACACCCTGCATGCCACCGGCGTCGACGCCGCGGCATTGCATATCCGTGCCCACGATGCGCGCGTCAACCTGCGCGTGATCGATGCCGGCAGCGTCGGCATCAGCATGGACGAGACCACCACGCGAGAGGACGTGATCGTGCTGGCCGGGCTGTTCGGCGCCGAGATCGCCGACGACGTGCAAGGAAGCACGAGTGTCGCGGGAGGCAGGATGCCGGGAGCGACCATCGATGCGCTCGACCGTGACACCGCCGATGCCCTGCCCGCCGGCCTGCGCCGGCAGTCGACGTTCCTGCAGCACCCGGTCTTCAACACCCACCACAGCGAGCACGAACTGCTGCGCTACATGCGTTCGCTCGCCGACAAGGACCTGGCGATGGATCGCACCATGATCCCGCTGGGCAGCTGCACGATGAAGCTCAATGCCACCGCCGAAATGATCCCGGTGACATGGCCGGAGTTCGGCAACCTGCACCCGCTGGCGCCGGTCGCGCAGACGCTCGGCTACCAGCAACTGATCGAAGGCCTGGAGGCGATGCTGGTCGAGTGCACCGGCTACGACGCCGTCAGCCTGCAGCCCAACTCCGGCGCGCAGGGCGAGTACGCCGGCCTGCTGGCGATCCGCGCCTACCACCGCTCGCGCGGCGACGAGCAGCGCGACATCTGCCTGATCCCGGAATCCGCGCACGGCACCAACCCGGCCTCGGCGCAGATGTGCGGCATGCACGTGGTGGTGACCAAGTGCGACGGCAACGGCAATGTCGACATCGAGGACATCCGCGTGCAGGCCGCGAAGTACGGCCCGCGCCTGGCGGCGCTGATGATCACCTACCCGTCCACGCACGGCGTGTTCGAGGAGGACATCGTCGAGATCTGCGAGATCGTCCATGCCCACGGCGGCCAGGTGTACACCGACGGCGCCAACATGAATGCCCTCGTCGGCGTCGCCCAGCCCGGCAAGTGGGGCTCGGACGTGTCGCACCTCAACCTGCACAAGACGTTCTGCATCCCGCACGGCGGCGGCGGTCCGGGCGTCGGCCCGTGCGCGGTGAAGGCGCACCTCGCGCCCTTCCTGCCGCGTACGTTGGGCGGCGAAGGCGACGTCGGCATGGTCAGCGCGGCGAGCTTCGGTTCGGCGTCGATCCTGCCGATCAGCTGGATGTACATCACCCTGATGGGCAGCCATGGCCTGCGCAAGGCCACCCAGGTCGCGCTGCTCAACGCCAACTACATCGCCAAGCGCCTGGCGCCGCACTACGAGACGCTGTACACCGGCCGCAACGGCCTGGTCGCGCACGAGTGCATCCTCGACCTGCGCCCGCTCAAGGATGCCACCGGCATCGGCGCCGAGGACGTCGCCAAGCGCCTGGTCGACTTCGGCTTCCACGCCCCGACCCTGAGCTTCCCGGTCGCCGGTACGCTGATGGTCGAGCCGACCGAGAGCGAATCGCAGCACGAGCTCGACCGGTTCATCGACGCGATGATCCAGATCCGCGAGGAGATCCGCGCCGTCGCCGACGGCAGGCTCGACCGCGAGGACAACCCGCTCAAGCACGCCCCGCACACCGCGACGATGGTGAGCGCAAGCGAATGGACCCACGCCTACCCGCGCGAGCTGGCCGCGTTCCCGCTGCCGAGCCTGCGGCAGCAGAAGTACTGGCCGCCGGTCGCCCGCGTCGACAACGTGCACGGCGACAAGAACGTGTTCTGCAGCTGCATCCCGATCAACGAGTTCGCCGGCGAGATCGAGGCGTTCAGCGAGCCGAACGTCGCCTAGCGGTGCGGCGCCAATGCAGTCGAAAGGCCCCGCGCGCGGGGCCTTTTTTTGCCGGTCGCAATGACGCCCCGGCCGCAGAAATGCAAGCCGCGGCAACGGTCCATGGCCGTTCAGGGTCGTGGCCATGGGGCGACGGTGCCGGTTGATGGTCGATCTGGATGTCGACCCTCCGTGCGCCGGTATATTGCTGCACTCACAGCGCAGCGGCGGTCGCCGTCGCAACGCGAATCCACATCGGCAATGGCGGGATCATGCGCATCGGCATCGACTTTGGAACGAGCTACTCGGCTGCCGGCGCGCTGGTCGACGGACAGCTCGAACTCATCCGCTTCGGCCAGGAGCAGCAGTTCCGCACCACGGTGTTCTTCCCGCTCAAGCTGCCGGACGTGGCCGATTTTGAACTCACGCCGCGGCTCGAGGCCGAGGCGATGCAGCTGGCCGCCGACAGCAGGCGCGAGCAGACCCTTGCCGCCGGCCGCGCGCTGGCGTCGCGGCAGATGGCCCTCGCCCAGCCGGCCAACCGGCGCGACGACGCACTCGCGATGGTGCCCCGCGTGATCACCCGGTCCGACGAGGAACTGCGGCGCGACGCGGTCAAGGTCGTGCGCCGGCGCTGGAGCGCGCAGCAGGCATTGGTCGCGGTCGACGCCGGCGTCAACCTGCAGGATGCGCTCTACGGCGACGAAGCCACCGACGCCTACATCGACAGCGGCAGCGGCCACCTGGTAGTTTCGCCCAAGTCGATGCTGGGCTTCCGCCTGCACGGCAGCGCGCGCAACACCCTGCTCGGCATTGCCACCCACATCCTCGGCCACATCCGCACGACCGCGAGCGGGCAATTGGGTATGCCGGTGCGCTCGGCCGTGCTCGGCCGGCCCGTGCAGTTCCGCAGTTCGATGGGCGACGCCGGCGGCCTGCAGGCCATCGAGATCCTCACCGACGCCGCCCATGCGGCCGGGTTCGAGGCGATCGAGTTCCTCGAAGAACCGGCGGCCGCAGCACTGGGCCATCACCGCGGCGCGCCCACACAGCGGCGCACGCTGGTGGTCGACATCGGCGGCGGCACGACCGATGTCGCCATCGCCGACGTTGGCGGGCCCGCCGCGACGCCGAAAATCCTTGGCTCGTGGGGGCTGCCGCAGGGCGGCACCGATGTCGACATCGAGCTCAGCATGCGGGGCTTCATGCCGTTGTTCGGCAAGGGCGGCACGCGTACCGCCGTGCACCACTACTACGAGGCGTCCGCGGTGCAGGACCTGCAGCGGCAGTCCTCCTTCAAGCGCCAGGATTTCGAGCATGTGGACGCGCCGTTCGCGACGCGACTGGCGCGGCTGCAGGCGCTGGGCAACACCATGCGCCTGAACCGCGCCGTCGAATGGAGCAAGATCCACCTCAGCGGGCACCACATCGCGCACAGCGATCTGGACTACATCGAGCCGGGTCTGGCGGCATCGGTCGACCAAGCAGTGCTCGACGATGCCGCGAGCCGGTTCGTGTCATTGCTCGGAACCCTGTTGAAAAGCGTCCAGGGCGAGCTCGAGCGCCCACCGGAGACGGTCTACCTCACCGGTGGCATGTCGAGGTCGCCCATCGTGCAACGCACGGTGGCCGCGCTGTTCCCCGGGGCCGAGGCCGTCCTGGGCAACGCGTCACTGGGCGTCGTCAGCGGACTGGCCATCGCCGCGGCGAGCGGGCCGTCGGCGGCCCGGTCGGCAGCCGAATCCGCTGCCTGACGGCTCCCTGGCGCGCTAGTTGGATGGACGGGCGGGCCCGGTGGTCACGCACGCACTGACAATTGTCCCCGGACCGGCAATCGCCCGCGCGCGCCCCGATTGCGTTGCCAAGCCGCTGTCGGCACACCACCGGGCCTGTGCGGTACCGTTGGCCTCCAATGGCATCGGCCGGCACCGGGGCGCTGTCTGTCACATCGCCCGCCCTCGTTCGTATTGAAGGCACGACCCACGGCGGTGACCCCGACATGACCATGACGATGACGTCCAGCAGCTTGACCTCTGCCCTTGAGGCCGACTTCGTCGCCGCCCGGCGCGGCGACCAGGACGCGTTCGCGCGGATCGTCCGCGCGACGCAGCGGATGGTGGCGAGCGTCGCGCTGGCGGTGACACGCGACGTCCAGCTCAGCGAGGACATCGCCCAGGAAACCTACCTCAAGGCCTGGCAGAAGCTGGCCGCCATGAACCACGCGGAAAGCCTGCTGCCCTGGCTGCGCCAGGTGACCCGCAACCAGGCCATCGACCATGTCCGGCGTCGGCGGCACCAGGAAATTTTGCTGGGCGAGACCGATACGCGGATGCACGATGCGCCCCACGCCGGCCCCGGTCCGGAAGCGGCGTTCCACAACGCGGAGCAGTTCGCGATGCTGGCGCAGGCGCTCGACGAGATCCCGGACGAATGCCGCGAAGTCCTGCTGCTGTTCTATCGCGAAGGACAGAGCAGCCGCCAGGTCGCGGACCTGCTCGGGCTCAGCGACGGCGCCGTACGCAAGCGCCTGCAGCGCGCGCGCGACGTGCTCCACGCCGAGCTGCTGGCGCGGGTCGGCGACGTCGCCCGCAGCAGCGCACCGGGCATCGCCTTCACCACGCTCGTCGCCGCGTCGCTGACGACCGGCCCTGCCAAGGCCGGCGCCGCCACCGCTGCGGCGGCCTCGACCAAGGGGCTGCTGGGAGTCATCGGCAGCGCCCTGGCCGCCGTGGCCCTCGTGCTGGGCGCGGTGGTGTGGGAAGTGCGCGGTTACGTCGGCCGCGCCCGCAACCCGGTCGAGCGCCGCGAATTGCTGGTCCACGGCATCGTCTACGCCGTACTGATGACGAGCTTCGTCGTGGTGCTGTGGTGGTCGAAACACCACCTGTGGAGCTCCACGACCTTGATGGCGGTGTCGGCAATGTACGCACTGGCGATCATCGGACTGGGCATCCGTCGACACAACATCCACCGCCGCCACCGTCCCGACCGCTAAGCCGGGCGCACACGGGCCACGACGTGGCGCGCGGCACCCGCGATTTCCAAGGAGAGTCCAATGTTCGCCATGCTGATGGGCGTGAAGTCCATTTCCTGCGTCGACCTCAGCCGGCTGTTGCCACTGCGGCAGGCGGCGGTGTTTGACGTCAATGCGCCAGAGCGCTGGGCGGCGGCCCACGTCCCCGGCGCCCGCAACCTCGACCCCGTGCAGTTCAGGGATGCCGATTTGCCGACCGACAAGGACACCGCACTGGTGTTCTATTGTTCGAACCCCCTGTGCCGCAAGGCACCCACGGCGGCGCGACGCGCCAAGGCCATGGGGTATGCCAACGTGCGGGTGATGTCGGCCGGCATCCAGGGATGGCTGGGCGAGCGCTTGCCGGTGGAATCGGTGGAGTAACGATCGCACGCGGGCGACGTGCCGCGGCGCAGCGACGTTGCACGGTCGGCATCGTGGCTTGGAATGGCACTGCGCGTGCGCATATGTTGGCCGCATCCATGTCGCAACGGCGGCCCCTGGTGTCCAGCGCCCGGCTGTATTCCTGCTTCGTCGAATGGACCGGCCGACGAGTCAGTCGCCGCCAGTGGGCTTGCGCGAGGCCGCCAACAGGTCGGTGAGCAGGGTGATCTGCTCCTGCTGCTTGGCGAGCAACAGCGCCACCTGCTCGCCGCGCAGATGGTCGAGCTTTTCGTGCAGCGCCATGATCTCGATCTCGGCCTTGAGGTTCACCTCGTAGTCGTGCGCCGCGTCGAGACGATCCTTAACCGACTGCCGGTTCTGGCTCATCATGATCACCGGTGCCTGGATCGCGGCGAGCATCGACAACAACAGGTTGAGGAAGATGAACGGGTAGGGATCGAAGGGTTTGTGGAGGATGAGGGTGTTCACCCCCGTCCACAGCAGCAGCGTCGCCCCGAACAGCAGGATGAACGTCCAGGATCCGCCGAACTTGGCCACCTTGTCGGCCAGGCGCTGGCCAAACGTGAGTTCATCGGAATACGAGCGGTTGGTGTCCCTGCTGACGAGCTTTCCCACCGCGGCCCATTCCATGACGTTGCGCTCTATCTCGCCAAGGTCCGCGAAGCCCTTTCCAAACCACCGCTGCGCTGATGAGTCCCGGGCACTGTTGCTGGTCATCGTTCGATTCCTTGGTCGGGATTTCGATTGGGCCGGCCCATGTGGTGCAACGCCGGAACACCGGCAATGGCAGCGCACGCGGGCACGTTCGTGCAAGTGTCGCTCGTGCGACGGCGGCCCACGATGCCGGCCGCGCGTAGCTTCGGCGGATTACAGGATCGGTGCCAGCAGTCGCGCCGCCGCTTCCGACAGGCGCGACAGGAAGGGCGGCTTGGTCGACGCCGGAGTGACCTCTGTCGCCACCTCCATGTCGTCGGCCATGGTGCGCGCCAGTTCGGCGGCTACGGCTTCGTTGCAGAACATCAACACGATCTCGAAGTTGAGCGCGAAGCTGCGCGTGTCGAAATTGGACGTGCCCAGGATCGCGACGTCGTCGTCCGCCAGCAGCGCCTTGGTGTGCAGCATACGCGGCCCGTATTCGTACACGCGCACGCCCGCCTTGAGCAGCTTGTCGAAATACGAACGTGCCGCTGCAGTGACCATGCGCGAGTCGCTGCGCTTGGGTACCACCACCCGGACATCCAGCCCGCGCATCGCCGCGCCTTCCAGCGCGAACAGTGCCGCGCGGCTGGGGACGAAATACGGCGTTGCCAGCCAGACGCGCTTTTCGGCGCGGTGGATCGCCTCGACCTGCACGCGGTGGATGGGCTCCAAGTCGTTGTCGGGTCCGGCCGGAATGACCTGCGCGCTGATCGGGCCGGGCTGCGCCGCGACCAGCACGCCCTCGCCGGAAATGGCGTTGTCGGTCACGTAGTTCCAGTCCTCCAGCCAAGCAACCTGCAGCCAGCGCACTACGTCGCCCTCGACGCGCATGTGCAGGTCGTGGAACGCCTCGGTATTGAGTTGATCGTTCTCGTCGTCGGTCACGTTGATACCGCCGGTGAACCCGACCGTTCCATCGCAGATCACGATCTTGCGGTGGCTGCGCATGTTGAGCTTGGGCCGCGCGAACGGCATCATCCACCACCGCACCGGGTGGAAGAACGCCACCTCGACGCCGGCGTCGTGCAGGGGCTTGACGAACTTGCGCGCGAGTGGCGAGCCGACCCCGTCGAGCAGCATCCGTACCTTGACGCCAGCTTTGGCACGTTCGATCAGGGCATCGCGGATCCGCGTGCCGGTGCGGTCACCGGCATAGATGTAGTACTCGACATGGACGGTCTGCGTGGAGGCTTCGATCGCCTTGACGAGGGCGTCATAGGTCACGCCGCCGTCAACCAGCAGGTCCACGCGACTGGCGGTGGCCGGAGGAAACCCCGTCATTGCCTGCGCCATGCGGTTGAGCGCAGCGGCGTCGCTGTTGCCCTTGCGCTCGCCGCGTCCACCGACCGCCCTGTGCGATGTTTCGCGGCGAAGCCCCGAGCGGTTGATGCGCTGCGGCCCGAACAGGTGGTAGATCACGAAGCCCAGGTAGGGCAGGAACGCCAGCGCCATGATCCATGCGAGCGTGGCCACCGGCTCGCGGCGCTGCAGCATGATCCATCCCGACAGCACGACCACGTAAGCGAGCCACGCGACGACCAGCAAGACAACCAACCAATGCGGCATGAGCTTTTCCATAGCGGAGGGAGCGGGCGTCGGTGGAGCGCGACCGCAAGGTTGGTAGGGTACGCCGGCGAGCCGCATTCGCGACAATCGGGTGCCACGTGCGGACTGCACGCGGCGAGCATGGCACCGCGCCGGTCGTTGCGCTTGACGCGCTGTCCGCGTCGCGCGGCGCCATTTTCTAACCGCGTTCGCGATCCCCAACACGGGCTTTACGCACCGCGCGGCATTGACGTCACGTTGACTTGGCCGCGAGCACATTTGCCCTTCCCCCGCGGTCTGATGCCGCCCCCTCAAAGGAACGAACATGACGAATCACAAAGACACCACCGACATGAATCGGGATCCGATCAGCGGCGCCCCGGGCGCGCATCCGATCGGCACGGGCGTAGGTGCCGCCGCTGGCGCGACCGCCGGCGCAGTGGTGGGTTCGGTGGCCGGCCCGGTGGGCACGGTTGTCGGCGGTGCGATCGGCGCGGTGGTGGGTGGCCTGGGTGGCAAGGCCGCCGGCGAAGCCGTCAACCCGACCGCGGAAAACGCCTACTGGCAGGAAAACTACAAGCACGAGGCGTACGTCAACAAGGACTACGACTACAACGAGTACGCGCCCGCCTATCGCACCGGTTACGAGAACCGTGCCAAGTACGCCGACCGGACGTTCGACCAGGCCGAAACGGACCTGCGCAACGACTACGAACGCACCAAGGGCAATTCGCGCGTGGCGTGGGACGACGCCAAGCACGCGACGAAGGCCGCATGGCATCGCGTCGAACGCGCGATTCCGGGCGACGCGGACGGCGACGGCCGCTAAACCGCGCCGCCAGCATCGAGAAAAGGCCCCGTTCGGGGCCTTTTCTCCATGCGCGGGAAAGTTCAGCATGGCGCGCTTTGCGTCGTCCGCCCACGCCCACCGGCCGAACGGGCGGCCTGCCCGCGGGCCTTCCCAACAGGTCTGGGTGACGGACGCACGCCAGCACCTTGCAAGTACCCCACGCCGACATCGTCGCCGTACACACCGACCAGGTCGACACGGCTGCCGCCCGCACACACCTCGCCCACCAGGTCAACGCCGCGCTGTCGTCGCCGCTGGCCGGCAGCGACCGTGGCGCGGCCGCTGAGGACCTCCTCGCCACCCAGACCGTCGCCAGCGCCGTGGGCCGCATCGTGCTGGTCGACACATCGACGCTGCGTCGACGCTGGCGATGGCGATGGCGTTGCGGATGGTCGGTTTCGACGTACGCACGGCCGCCGACGGCACGACCCCCCTGCGCATCGTCGGCCAGCTCCAGCCTGAAGCGGCGTTGCTCGACATGGGCCTGCCGGTCATGGATGGCTACGAACTGGCACGGCGGCCGCGCGAGTGCCGTGGCGACGCCATCAGGCTGGTCGCGCTGACCGGATACGGCCAGCGCGGCGACCACCTACGCGCGGCGCAGGCCGGCTTCAAGGCCCACCGGGTCAAACCGGTGGACTTCGCCCAGGTGCGCCGGACGTTGGGCACGTTTCTCAGCAACGCGGCGGCATCGCCCCGCGATGCCTGCGACTGGCGATGACGTCGTAACGCGTGCCACCGCGTTGACACGCGCGTCCGTATCCTCTCCCCCGAACCGCCCCACCGGAGCCAAGCCATGTCGGAAACCATCTACGACGCCCTGCGCGAAAGCCACGAGATCCAGCGTTCGCAGCTGCGCAAGCTGCTGCGCAGCAAGCCCGGCACGCAGGAACGCATCAGCGGCTTCACGCAGGTGCGAATCGAACTGCAGGCGCATGAGGCCGCTGAGGAGCGGTTCCTGTACGCACCAATGCTTCTGGACGACATGGGGCTGAATTCAGCCAGGCACGCGCTGCACGAGCACCACCAGATCGATGAACTGGTCGAGGACCTGCAGAAGCTCGAACCCGCCGGCGATGCGTGGCTTGACAAGGCCAGAGAGCTTTCGCACAAGGTCCACCACCACTTGCGCGAGGAGGAAACGAAGTTCTTCCAGGTCTCGGGCAAGATCCTCGGCGACGCGCAGAAGACGCGCCTGGCCAAGCAGTACCGCAAGGATTACCAGCGCATGCACAAGATGCTTTCGGCCCAGTAGGCGACAACGCAGCAACGCGTTGCACCCCTCGCCCGCCAAGCGCAGTGCCCGAGCCTGATTCCAGGGCCGCTAGGTCTGCGCGAACCATCGCCGCAGGTACGGCGCGGTTCGGCTGGCCTTGGCGCGACTGACTGCCTTCGGCGTGCCACTGGCGACGATCCGCCCGCCCTCCTCGCCCGCGCCGGGGCCAACGTCGATGACCCAGTCGCTGTCGGCGATCACGCGCAGTTCGTGCTCGACGATGATCACGGTGTTGCCGGCATCGACCAGCCCGTGCAGCTGCGCCATCAACTTGTCGACATCGAACGGGTGCAGGCCGGTGGTGGGCTCGTCGAGCACGTACAGCGTGTCGCCGCGCTGGGCGCGCTGCAACTCGGTGGCCAGCTTGATGCGCTGGGCCTCGCCGCCGGACAGCTCGGTCGCCGGTTGGCCCAGGCGCAGGTAGCCCAGGCCGATCGCGCGCAGCAGCGCCAGCGGCTTGCGGATGGCGGGTTCGGCACCGAAGAACACGTCGGCCTCGTCGACGGTCATCGCGAGTACCTGGGCGATATTGCGCCCACCCCAGGTGATTTCCAGCGTCTTGGCGTTGTAACGCGCACCGTGGCAGGCAGGGCACGGCGCGTACACGCTCGGCATGAAGAGCAACTCGACGCTGACGAAGCCTTCGCCCTCACACGTATCGCAGCGGCCCTTGGCGACGTTGAAGGAAAAACGGCCGGCATCGTAGCGCCGCGCCTTGGCGGCCTTGGTGGCGGCGAACAGCTTGCGCACGTGGTCGAACAGCCCGGTGTAGGTCGCGAGGTTCGAACGCGGCGTGCGGCCGATGGGTTTCTGGTCGACGTTGACGAGCCGGCGGATCGCGTCGCCGCCGGCGTGCAGGCGCCCGGCGGTCGCGGCCACGATGGTCGGTTGCAGCTCTTCGCCCTCGCCGTCGTAACCCGGTCGCTCGGCGGCGACCGGCTCATGGCCAAGGTGCTCGCCAACCAGTTCGACGAGCGCCTGGCTGACCAGGCTCGACTTGCCCGAACCCGACACGCCGGTCACGGCCGTGAGCACGCCAATCGGCAAACGCACGTCGATGCCGCGCAGGTTGTTGCGCGTGACGCCGCGCAGTTCCATCCATGCGGCCGCCGGACGAGGCGTACGGGGCGCCGCGACTTCGCTGGCGAACAGATAGCGCGCAGTGTGCGAATTGCCAACCGCGCGCAGTCCCGCCGGTGGACCGCTGTAGAGCACCTGGCCGCCGTGCTCGCCGGCATCCGGACCGACATCCACCAGCCAGTCGGCGCGGCGCATGGTGTCGAGGTCGTGCTCGACCACGAAAATCGTGTTGCCGGACCGCTTGAGGTCGTCCAGGGCGCGGTGCAGCGCCTCGCTGTCGGCTGGATGCAGCCCCGCCGACGGCTCGTCGAGCACGTACACCACGCCGAACAGGTTGGAGCGGATCTGCGTCGCCAGCCGCAGGCGCTGCAGTTCGCCCGGGGACAGCGTCGGCGTGGTTCGGTCCATCGACAGGTAACCCAGCCCAAGCGCCTGCAGCGTGGCGATGCGCGTGACCAGGTCATGGGCGATGCGCTGCGCCGCGATGCGCTTCTCCTGGGACAGGTTGGGGGTGCGCCGCACGTCCGAGCCGCCCGCGTGCGCCGAGCCGCCTGCGGCGACACGCCGCGCGGTGTCCTTGCGGGCCTCGGCCCGGCTGAGGCCCGCCTTGGCCACGCGCCCGGGGGCCTGGTCGATCAACCCCGCGTCCTCGAAATTCCCTTCCGCGGCCGGCTTCAGCACGTCCACCATGCGGTTGAGCGGCAACCGCGACAGCGTGCCGATGTCGAGGCCCGCGAACGTGACCGACAGCGCCTCGGGCTTGAGGCGACGGCCGTCGCAGACCGGACACTCACTGCCGACCATGAAGCGCGACACGCGCTTCTTCATCAGTGCGCTCTGGCTGGTGGCGAAGGTATGCAGCACGTAACGGCGCGCGCCGGTGAATGTACCGATATAGCTCGGCTCCGCCTTGCGGCGCAGCGCCGCGCGCGTTTCGGCCGGGGTGAAGCCGGCATACACCGGCGCGGTGGGCTGCTCGGCGGTGAACAGGATCCAGTCGCGCTGCGTCTTCGGCAACTCGCGCCAGGGCCTGTCGACGTCGACCCCCCTCGTGACCAGGATGTCGCGCAGGTTCTGCCCGTGCCAAGCCGGCGGCCACGACGCGATCGCGCGCTCGCGGATGCTCAGCGAAGGGTCGGGCACCATCGAACGCTCGGTCACCTCGTAGACAAACCCCAGGCCGTGGCAGTTCGGGCACGCGCCCTGCGCGGTATTGGGCGAGAAATCCTCGGCATACAACATCGGCTGTTGGGGCGGGTAACTGCCGGCCCGCGAGTACAGCATCCGCAGCAGGCTCGACAGCGTGGTCACGCTGCCCAGCGACGAGCGCACGCTCGGCGTCCCGCGCTGCTGCTGCAGCGCCACCGCCGGGGGCAGCCCGTCGATCGTGTCGACGTCGGGCACGCCGACCTGGTCGATCAGCCGGCGCGCATACGGCGCGACCGACTCGAAGTAGCGGCGCTGCGCCTCGGCGTAGATCGTACCGAACGCCAGCGACGATTTTCCCGAACCCGAGACGCCCGAGAACACCACCAGCGCGTCGCGGGGGATATCGACATCGACATCCTTGAGGTTGTGCTCGCGCGCGCCGCGCACGCGCACGAAGCCGCTGGGGTCGTGGCTGCCGGCCGCGCCGGCGGGCGGTACGAAGGGATGATCCATGGGGGCCAGGCAACCTGCCGGTAGTGAGCGTGATGCGCGGGGAGTCTAGCGTCCGGGCAGTGAGAGGTCCGTGCGCGCACATGCCAGGGGACAGCGCCCATGGGCGCCAGTGACATCGCTGCTCGTCGCGGTCACTACCAGGCCAATTTTCACCATCAATGGCCACCCATATGCGCTGGAATGCCGCGCCCGATATGACGCGGCCCCGCACCGCGGCGCCGCTTCACGTCGCGGTCCTTGGCGGACTACTCCCAAGGATCGCGCAGGATCATGGTCGCCTCGCGGCCGGGACCGGTCGAGACGATCGCCAGCGGGCAGCCCGACAACTCCTCCAGCGCGCGCAGGTAGGCGCGCGCCGCGGCGGGCAGCTTGTTCCAGTCGGTGATCCCGGCGGTGTTCTCGGTCCAGCCCGGGAACTCCAGGTACACCGGCTCGCACTCGTCCCAGCCCTGCGCGTCCAGTGGCGCGTACTCGGTCTGCTTGCCACGGTACTTGTAGGCCACGCACATCTTCAGGGTCGGCATGCCGTCGAGGATGTCGAGCTTGGTAATGCACAGCCCGTTCATGCCGTTGATCGCGACCGCGCGCTTGAGCGCGACGATGTCGATCCAGCCGCAGCGCCGCGGCCGGCCGGTGGTGGCACCGAACTCGGCGCCGCGCTCGCGGATGCCCTCGCCGATCGCGTCGTTGAGTTCGGTCGGGAACGGGCCGCCACCAACGCGCGTCGCGTAGGCTTTGCAGATGCCGAGTACGTAGTCGATCGCGTCCGCGCCGACGCCGGTGCCGGCCAGCGCGCCGCCGACGGTGGTGTTGCTGGATGTCACGTACGGATAGGTGCCGTGGTCGATGTCGAGCAGGGATCCCTGCGCGCCCTCGAACAGCACCCGCTTGCCCTGCCTGCGCAGGTCGTGAAGGATGCCGGCGACGTCGTATTTCATCGGTTGCACGTATTCGCCGAATTCCAGCGCCTCATCGAGCGTCTGCTGGTAGTCGACCGCATCGACCTTGAGGTACTGGGTCAGCACGAAGTTGTGGTAATCGAGCGCGACGCGCAGCTTCTCGGCCAGCTGCTCGGGGTAATGCAGGTCGGCCACGCGGATGCCGCGGCGGGCCACCTTGTCCTCGTACGCCGGGCCAATGCCACGGCCGGTGGTGCCAATCGCCTTGCCGCCGGCGGCGATCTCGCGCGCCTGGTCGAGCTTGATGTGGTACGGCATGATCAGCGGCGTGGCCGGGCTGATCTTCAGGCGCGAGCGCACGTCGACGCCGGTGGCCTCGAGCTCGGCGATTTCCTTCTTCAGCGCGGCCGGGCTCAGCACCACGCCATTGCCGATCAGGCACAGCGCGCCTTCGCGCAGGATGCCGGACGGGATGAGGTGCAGCACGGTCTTCTTGCCATTGATGACCAGCGTGTGGCCGGCGTTGTGGCCGCCCTGGAAGCGCACGACGGCGCCGATCTGCTCGGTCAGCAGGTCGACGATCTTGCCCTTGCCTTCATCGCCCCACTGGGCACCGAGAACGACGACTGACTGACCCATGGCACTGCTCCTGAAGCATTGAGGAGGCGGCCACCAGGGGCCGGCTCGGGCGGACACGTCCGCACACAGAAAAAGCCGAAGGGAATGCCCCTCCGGCTTTTGTGCATTATCCGGGTTTTACCCGCGGCCGGCCACCCCGGCGGTTCAGGCCGGTCGCGCCTACTGGCGCACCAGCCACAACGCCGCCACGCCGACCAGGAGCACGACCGCGCCCAGCAGCCGCAACCGGCGATCGGGAAGCGCATGCAGTTGCTCGGCGGCGCGCTTCCACCCCCGCGGGGCCACGAACAGGAACAGCCCTTCCAGCACCGCGACCAGGCACAGCGCGGACACCAGCTCGGCGATCACTCAGCGATCGGCCTTGAGGTACTGCAGGAACGGGTCGTTGCGATCCATCACGATCACGCCCTGGCCGTCTGCAAACGACTTGCGATAGGCCTCCAGGCTGCGCTGGAAGGCGTAGAACCCGGGGTCCTTGTTGGCCGCTTCGGCGTAGATGCGGGTCGCGATGGCATCGCCTTCACCCCGCAGGCGCTGCGCGTCGCCCTCGGCCTCGGCGATGATCACCGCCTGCTCGCGGTCGGCCTGCGAACGCACGGTCTGGGCCTGTTCGGCGCCCTCGGCGCGCAGGCGGCTGGCGACCTGCTGGCGTTGCGCGCGCATGCGCCGGTAGACGTCCTGGATCACCTGGCTGTCGGTCGGCAATTCGATGCGTTTGATGCGCAGGTCGATGATGCTCACGCCCATGGTCGCGGCGCCACGGTTGATCGCCTCCAATTGCTTGTCGACGATGGAGGAGCGGTCACCGGACACCACCTGCTGCAGGGTGCGCGCATTGATCTCGTTGCGCAGAGAATCCTTGATGATCGGTGCCAGGCGCGCGATCGCCACGCTCTCGTCGCCGCCCGTGGCGCGATAGAACGCGCGCGCATTGTCGATCCGGCCGACGGCGAAGAAGTCGACGCTGACATCCTTGCGCTCGGACGTCAGGTAGCGCTCGGGCTCGGCCTGCAGGACCTGCAGTCGGCGATCGAACACCGGCGCGGTCTCGACCAACGGCCACTTGAAGTGCAATCCGGGCGAAAGATCGGTACGAACCACGCGACCCAGGTTCAACACCATCGCGGTCTGGCCTTCGCGGACGATGAAGACCGATCCCAGCAGCCCGAACAACACCGCGACGACGGCGGCAATTCCCACGGAAAATTTCATCGCGTTGGCTCCTCACGGCCAGTCGGTCGTGCGGTGCGGCCGACGCGGACATCGGCCTCGTCGGTTGCGGCGACGGTCGGCGCAAGAATCTCCGGCGTCAGCAGCGGCGGACCGATGCTGGCAGCGGGCTTGCTGCCGGCCTTTTCAGCCATGGGCACGTAGATCAACTGGCGGGAGTCGCCGCCGACGATCTTGCGGTTGCCCGCCAGGACCTCCTGCATGGTCTCCAGCCAGAGCCGCTTGCGGGTGACGTCCGGAGCGGTCTTGTAGACATCGGCGACCAGAGCGAAGCGGTCGCCGTCACCCTGGGCGCGCACCACGCTCGCGGTCTTGTAACCCTCGGCGACGGTGCGCACGCGCTGGGCCTGGCCGCGGGCCTCGGGAACAATCTGCGCAGCGTAGGCACGGGCCTCGCTGATCAGCCGGTCCTTGTCCTGCTGCGCGCTGTTGACGTCGTCGAACGCCGGCTTGACCTCTTCGGGTGGACGCGCGTTGGCAAGGTTGAGTTCGGTCACCGCCAGGCCGGTGCGGTAGGCGTCGAGCGACTTCTGCAGCTGCACGCGCGCCGACACCGCCAACGCATCACGTGCGCCCAGGACGGTATCGAGCGTGGACCGACCGACCTGCTCACGTACCGTGCTCAGCGCCGCCTGCTGCAGGAATGCATCGGCATCGCGGGTGCCGAACAGGTAACGCTGCGGGTCGTTGACGCGGTACTGCACGTTGAGCTCGACCTGGACGATGTTCTCGTCGCTGGTCAGCACCGGCACGTTGTCGCCGAACGTCTTGATCTGGGTGGCGTTGATCTTGGTGACACTTTCGATCGGCCACGGCGCCTTGAAGTGCGGGCCCGGCTGCAGCACGCGCGCAAACTGGCCGAAACGCAGCACCACGCCCCGCTGCTGCTCGGTCACCAGCACAAAGCAGTTGAAGACCAGCCAGAGGCCGACGGCCAGGGCGATCCAACGGGCTATGTGGCTTTTGCCATCCCCGCCGCCGGCGAACAGGTCGCGGGCCCGGTTGATCACTTCGTCGAGGGTATTGTTGCTGCTTTGGCGCCGACGGGGCGATCGACCGCTGGGGTCGGATCCGCCGGAATTGTCACTGCCAGGGGTGTTCCAGGCCATGCCTGCTCCAATATGGGGGGCGTGCTGCGAAACGCGACCAGGTCCGATCGCAAGCGTTCGACCATTCTAGGTGGGGGTTTGGCCGTCCTCAAGCAAGGCCTGGGCGTGTTCGTCCTGTTCAAGCAACGACTGCAGTGCCTCGCCGCCCGACTGGACGAGCAATCGCTGCAGGTCGGCGATGGCGAGATCGACCTGCAGGATCCAGCCGTGCTCGTCGACTTCCTCGCCGCGAACGGCCTCCAGCTCGTGCAGGCGCGCGCGCAAGCGTGCGGCGCGCGAAGGCAGCCGCACTTCGCCGACGACATGGCGCAACACCAGCGCCTCGGCCACCGCCTCACGCAACCCCTCCATGCCGATGCCCTCGCGCGCGGACAACCACACGCGCTGGCGGCCTTCGCCCGGGTGCTCGTGCCGCTCCTGCGCGCCTTCGATGCGGTCGATCTTGTTGAACACCAGCACCTGCGGGATGTCGCCGGCGCCGATTTCTTCGAGCACCGCGTCAACCTGGGCGATGCGGTCGTTGCGAAGCGGATCGGCCGCGTCGATCACGTGCAACAGCAGGTCGGCCTCGCGCGCCTCCGAGAGCGTGGCGCGGAACGCGGCAACCAGCTCGTGCGGCAGGTCGCGGACGAAACCGACGGTATCGGCCAGCACCACCCCGCCTCCGGAAAGCTCGATGCGCCGAACGGTCGGATCGAGGGTCGCGAACAACTGGTCGGCGATGTACGCGTCGGCGCCGGTCAGCGCATTGAAAAGCGTCGATTTGCCGGCATTGGTATAGCCGACCAGCGCGACCCGCGGCAGCTCGCTGCGCACGCGCGCTCGACGCATCTGGGTGCGCTGGACCTCGACCTTGTCGAGGCGCTTCTGGAGTTGTTCGAGGCGCTTCTGCAGCAGCCGGCGGTCGGTCTCAAGCTGGGTCTCGCCGGGGCCGCGCAGGCCGATCGAGCCGCCGCGCTGGCGCTCCAGATGCGTCCAGCCGCGGATCAGCCGCGTCGACATGTGCTTGAGCTGGGCCAGTTCGACCTGCAGCTTGCCTTCCGAACTACGCGCGCGCTGCGAGAAGATGTCGAGGATCAGCCCGGTGCGGTCGACCACGCGACACTCGAGCAGTTTCTCGAGGTTGCGCTCTTGCCCGGGCGAAAGCGGATGGTTGACCAGGATCAGGTCGGCACCGCTGGCCGCGGCCGCGGCCTTGACCTCTTCAAGCTTGCCGCTGCCGATCAGCATCGCGGCGTTGGGCCGGTCGACGCGCGCGGTCAACACGGCCACCACCGTGGCGCCGGCCGAGCGCGCGAGATCGGCGAATTCCTCGAGGGCGTCCTCGTCCATCGAACCACTGGGACGCGGCTGGATCAGCAGCGCTTGCTCACCCTTTTTCGATCGTTCAAACAAGCGCGTGGTGCTCCGTGAGGCATGACGGGATCATGCCCCGGGATTTGGTGCCGGTTGGGGCCGAACGCAAGTGCGCGCCGCAAACTCACTCGGCGTCGTCATGGACAGCGCCGTTGTCGTCGTCGTCGTCGCCACCGAACGTCGGCGCCACCCCGCCCGGACCGACCCGGACGTTGCGCGCCGGCACCACGGTCGAAATCGCGTGCTTGTAGACCATCTGGCTGACCGTGCTGCGCAACAGCACCACGAACTGGTCGAACGACTCGATCGTGCCCTGCAACTTGATGCCGTTGACGAGGTAGACCGAAACCGGAATGCGCTCCCGGCGCAGTGCGTTCAGGAAAGGATCCTGCAAAGATTGCCCCTTAGACATCGAATGTTTCCCCAGCATGGTTCTAGTTATGAGTGAAAAATGCGCGGAGACAGGTGGTTTCGAACCCGCCACGAAGCTGCCGCATCGCCGCGAGTGTCCCCAAGGCAGCGATGCGCCGATGGTAGCGCAACTGGGCCAACGCCCGCCGCGCCGGGCCAAGTGCGTTGTCCGCTCAGCCCGAACGCGGCCAGGCGCCGTCGACGAACATCGCCAGCGCGCGCTCCAGGTCCGGCCGCTGGGCACCCGGATCGAACCAGCGCGCGTCGAGTTCACCGCGCAGCCAGGTGAGTTGGCGCTTGGCAAGCTGACGGGTGGCGAAGATCGCGCGGTCGCGGAACGTGCCGGTGTCGCTTTGGCCGTCGAGATGCTCCCACGCCTGCCGGTAGCCCACCGCGCGCAGCGCCGGCAGTTCCAGCGGCCGCGGGAGCGCCCGCAGCGCCGGCAATGCGCGCAGGCGCTCGACCTCGTCGAGGAATCCCGCGGCGAGCATGGCGTCGAAGCGCTGCTCGATCCGGCCGTGCAATACCGCGCGATCGGCAGGGGCCAGCACCAGCTTCAGCACCCGGTACGGCAGCCGGGCCTGCGCGCGCGCGTCGCGGTGCCACTCGCTGATCGAGCGGCCGGACAAGCGATGGACCTCGAGGGCGCGCTGTATGCGCTGTGCATCCGTGGCATGGATACGCGCCGCCGCCGCCGGGTCGATGAGCGCCAGATCGGCATGCAACGCGGCCCAGCCATGTGCTGCGGCTTCGGCGGCGAGCGCGATGCGGGTCGCGGGGTCGGCCTCGGGCATCGGCGACAGGCCGCTGAGCAATGCGCGGAAATACAGACCGGTGCCGCCGGCGAGAATCGGCAGCCGGCCGCGCTCGGCGATGTCGTCGAGCGATCGGCGCGCATCGATGGCGAACTCGGCGGCGGAATAAGGCTGCCACGGCTCGCGCAGATCGATCAGGTGGTGCGGCACCTGCGTCCGTTCGTCCGCGCTGGGCTTGGCCGCGCCGATGTCGAGGCCGCGATACACCAGCGCCGAATCGACGCTGATGATCTCGCCGCCCAGGCGCGTTGCCCACTCGAGCGCCAACGCCGTCTTGCCCGATGCCGTCGGGCCCATCAGCGCGATTGCTAGGGGACGATGGTCGTTCATCGGCTCACCGCGGGGCTGCAAGGCGGCATGGTCACGAGATCATCGGCCGGCGCGCTTCAGTAGCCTGTCTCGCGCAGGGACGCGTGCACCTGCTGGTGCACTGCCTGGATCTCCTGCGAGGGCTCGCGGTCGAGTCGGCTGACCACGATGATCGCGATCGTGGCCGCGACGAAACCCGGCACGATTTCGTAGAGTTCCATCCCGAACTGTCCGATAGCAATCTGCTTCCAGGCAATCACGGTAACCGCGCCTGCCACGACCCCGGCCACGGCGCCGTTGCGCGTCATGCGTTGCCAGAACAGCGACAGCAACACCACCGGCCCGAACGCCGCGCCGAACCCGGCCCATGCGTAACTGACCAGGCCCAGCACGCGGCTGTCGGGGTAGCGGGCGAGCCACATCGCCACCAGCGCGACCCCGGCCACGGAAAAACGTCCCACCCAGACCAGTTCGCGCTGGCTCGCCTGCTTGCGCACGAAGCCGCGGTAGAAATCCTCGGACAGCACGCTGGAGCACACGAGCAATTGGCTGGACAGCGTGCTCATGACGGCGGCCAGGATCGCCGACAACAGGATGCCGGCCACCCACGGATTGAACAGATGTTCGACCAGGGTGATGAAGACCCGCTCGGAGTTCGCGCGCACGGGACCTGCGACGTCAGGATTGGCCGCGAAATAGGTGATGCCGGCCAGGCCGACGGTGAGCGAACCGGCCAGGCACAGGATCATCCAGCCCATGCCGATGCGGCGCGCGTTGGGGATGGTGGCAATGCTGTCGGCCGCCATGAATCGGGCCAGGATATGCGGCTGGCCGAAGTACCCCAATCCCCACGCAACCAGCGAGACGACGCCCACCCAACCCAGCGAACCGCCCCGGAACCAGTCCAGTTTCGACCGGTCGACTTGCTCGATCAGCTGGATGCTCGCATCAAACCCGCCATTGGCCATCACCACGGTCACCGGCGTGAGGAGCAATGCAAAGAACATCAAGGTCCCCTGCGCCGAATCAGTCCAACTGACCGCGAGGAAGCCGCCCACCATGGTGTACAGGATCGTCACGGCTGCGCCGTACCAGATCGCCTGCGCGTACGGCACGTCGAACACGCTCTCGAACAGCCGCGCTCCAGCGACCATGCCCGAGGCGCAATACACCGCGAAAAACACCAGGATCACCACCGCCGACAGCACCCTCAACAGTCGACTGTGATCGTGAAAGCGATTCGTGAAGTAGTCGGGAAGCGTCAAGGCGTTGTCGGCACGCTCGGTATAGACCCGCAGCGGACCCGCGACGAATTTCCAGTTCAGCCATGCACCGGCGACCAGGCCAATCGCGATCCAGGCCTCGGAAACACCACCGAGATACAGCGCACCCGGCAGGCCCATCAGCAGCCAGCCGCTCATGTCCGAGGCACCGGCGGAGAGCGCGATCACGAACGCGCCCAGCGAGCGACCACCCAGGATGTAGTCGTCGAAATTCTTGGTCCTGCGCCACGCGACATAGCCGATCAGCAGCATCGCGATCAGGTAGACGGAGAACGTGGTGATCAGCGGCATGCTGGCGGTCATGAATCCCCTTGGGCCATTAGCAGCCAATCCCCCAGCTTACCTGCCATGACCTTTCGGGGCATCCGGGGTTGTACACAGCGCCTGTGGACAAGCGCCGAAGGGAAGCTGTGGACAAGTGACTGAGGCGCAGGCCCACAGGGACCCGCAGTCGCATTGGTGAATATTTGTCCAAGGGCCAGCGACGCACGGGACGGCGCGCGAAACCACCCGCGCTGACGCCATGCTCAATCGTCATCCAGCCAGCGAGGAGCGGCCGTCGCCGGGCGCGTCCTTGGCGTCGGCATCGCAGCCACCGCCTGCCACACCTTGATGGCATCGACCGTCGCGGCCACGTCGTGCACGCGCAGCAGGTTCGCCCCGCGTTGCGCGGCGATCAGGTGCGCGGCGACCGAGCCGTGTACGCGCGCAAGCGGATCTTCGCGACCAGTCAGTTCACCGATGCTCTTCTTGCGGGAAAAACCCGCCATCAGCGCCACCCCCAACTCGCCGAAACGTTGGAACTGCGCCAGCAGCGCCAGGTTGTGGGCGAGGCTCTTGCCGAATCCAAACCCGGGGTCGACCACGAGTTGCTTCTTGGCGATCCCCGCCATCTCGGCCGCGAAGATCCGTTCGGCCAGGAATCGATACACCTCCGCCACGACGTCGTCGTAAGCCGGCGTGGACTGCATGTCGCGCGGTTCGCCCTGCATGTGCATCAGCACGACCGGCACGCCGAGCGAGGCCGCCGCATCGAGCGCGCCGTCGCGGCGCAGCGCATGGACGTCGTTGATCATGCCGGCGCCGGCGGCGACCGCCGCACGCATCACCTCGGGCTTGGACGTGTCGATGCTGATCGGCAGGGCTGTTTCGCGCGCGAGGCGCTGGATCACCGGGATCACCCGCCGCAACTCCTCCTCGACGCCAACCGCGTCCGCACCGGGGCGGGTCGACTCGCCGCCCACATCGAGCAGGTCGGCGCCCTCCCCGGCCAAGCGCAGGCCGTGCGCGACGGCGGCCTCAAGCGTGTCGTGGGCACCACCATCGGAGAACGAGTCCGGGGTGACGTTGACGATGCCCATCACCCGCGGCCGATCGAGGATCAGGACGCGGCCGTGGCAGTCCAGCGCGGGCGTGGTGTCGAACATGGCAGGGATTCCCGATCGATCGGATGCCGACCAGCCTAGCAAGCGTGACGCCTTGCGCGGCGAACCGCTGTGCTCACGCGCGCGGAGGCTTCTGCATCTGGGGCGTGTCCCGGCAGAGCTCGCAGTGCTGGCCCCGCCGCGACTGGACGATGCGCGAGGCGACGAAAACCGTGGCTGAAACGGCGGCCCAGACGAGGCCCACGCCGGCCGCCTGTGCCTTCGGGTGACCCTTGAGACCTTGCGCCGTCGCGATCACCACAAAAGCTCCGGCGAAGACGACGACGAAGCGTCGAACCCAGAACGCGATGCCCATGGGACGACCCTGTTCAACGATTGACCGGAATGACCGCTGCAAACAAAGGAGACGGCCGAAGCCGTCTCTTGTGACACATGCCGATCGCCGAGCGATCAGGTCTGCGCCGCGGGGCCACCGATAACGCCCGGGCGACCACGGTCGTCCTTGGACGTACGGCCCGACTTCACCCAGTCCGCGGGCGGTCCCGGCGTGCGCCCGGCCATGATGTCGTCGATCTGCGCGGCGTCGATGGTCTCGTACTGCAGCAGCGCGTCGGCCATCACGTGCAACTGGTCGATGTGCTCCTTGAGGATCTGCGAGGTGCGTGCATAGGCCCGGTCGAGGATCGTGCGCACCACCTCGTCGATCTTGCTGGCGGTCTCGTTGGACACGCTCTTGTGCTGGGTGACCGATCGGCCCAGGAACACCTCGTCCTCGTCATCGCTGTAGGCGATCGGACCCATCTCGTCGCTCAGTCCCCACTTCGTGACCATGTTGCGCGCCATCTTGGTCGCACGATCGATGTCGTTGGATGCGCCGGTCGTCACCTTGTCGGCGCCGAAGATCAACTCCTCGGCGACGCGGCCGCCATACAGCGAGCACAGCTGCGACTCGATTGCGACCTTGTTGAAGCTGTACTTGTCGCCCTCGGGCAGGTACATGGTCACGCCCAGCGCACGGCCGCGCGGAATGATCGTCACCTTGTAGACCGGATCGTGCTCGGGCACGACGCGGCCGACGATCGCATGGCCGGCCTCGTGGTAGGCGGTCAGCTTCTTCTCGGCCTCGCTCATCGCCATCGAGCGGTTCTCGGTGCCCATCATGATCTTGTCGCGGGCCTTGTCGAAGTGCTCCATGCGCACGTCCTTGCCGTTCTCACGCGCGGCGAACAACGCCGCCTCGTTGACGAGATTGGCCAGGTCGGCGCCGGAGAAGCCCGGCGTGCCGCGCGCGATGGTCATCGGCACGACGTCGTCGGACAGCGGCACCTTGCGCATGTGCACCTTGAGGATCTGTTCGCGCCCGCGCACGTCAGGCAACCCGACGACCACCTGGCGGTCGAAGCGGCCTGGACGCAGCAGGGCGGGGTCGAGCACGTCGGGACGATTGGTCGCGGCGATCACGATCACGCCCTCGGTCCCCTCGAAACCGTCCATCTCCACCAGCAGCGCGTTCAATGTCTGCTCGCGCTCGTCGTGGCCACCACCCAGGCCGGCGCCACGATGGCGGCCGACCGCATCGATCTCGTCGATGAAGATGATGCACGGCGAATGCTTCTTGGCCTGCTCGAACATGTCGCGCACGCGGCTGGCGCCGACGCCGACGAACATCTCGACGAAGTCGGAACCGGAAATGCTGAAGAACGGCACCTTGGCCTCGCCGGCGATCGCGCGGGCGAGCAGGGTCTTGCCGGTGCCGGGCGGGCCGACCATCAGCACGCCACGCGGGATCTTGCCGCCGAGCTTCTGGAAGCGGGTCGGGTCGCGCAGGAACTCGACCAGTTCGCCGACCTCCTCCTTGGCCTCGTCGCAGCCGGCGACGTCGGCCAGGGTGACCTTGACCTCGTTCTCGCCCTGCATCTTGGCGCGCGACTTGCCGAAGCTCATGGCGCCCTTGCTGCCGCCCTGCTGCATCTGCCGCATGAAGTAGATCCACACGCCGATCAGCAGGATCACCGGCAGGAAGTTGAAGATCACGCTCCAGAACATCGACCGGCCTGACGACGGCGGCGCCTGCTCGATCGCAACCTTGTGGTTGATCAGGTCATTGACCAGATCCTTGTCGCCCGGGTTGATCGTCGTGAACTTGCTGCCGTCCTTGCGCTCGCCGACGATCGTGGTCCGATCCTCTTCGATCCGGACCTGCTTCACGCGATCGCGCTGGACCTGTTCGACGAACTGGTCGTACGCGAGCGTCTCGGTGCCCACGGCGCGAGGACCGAAGGCCTGGAACACCACCATCAGCACGATGGCGACGACCACCCAGAGCAGCAGATTCTTGGCCAAATCGTTCATCTATTTATCCGTCCGCCCACAAGGCTAAAAAAATCGTTGGTCCGCTGATTGCCCGGAAACCGCTACTTCATCACCGCCCGCTTGCCCTGGGCCAGCGCATACACCTCCGGCGACCGCTTTCGCGAGGCCTCGGGCTTGCGCATGGACACCTTGGCGTACCGCCGGCGCAGCTCCTTCACGTAGTCGTCGAACCCAACCCCCTGGAACAGCTTGATCAGGAAGTTGCCATCCGTACGCAGGTGCAGGTCGGCGAATTCCATCGCCAGCTCGCACAGGTACATCGCCCGCGGCATGTCCACCGCACCCACACCGCTCTTATTGGGGGCCATATCCGACAGCACAAGGTCCACCTGCTTGCCGTTCAAGGTCTCCACCAGCTGCGCCAACACTTCTTCTTGACGGAAATCACCGTGAAGGAACTCGACCCCGGCAAGCGTCGGCATTTCCAGGATGTCCAGTGCGACTACCCGGCCGCTGTCGCCGAGCGCCTTGCGCACCCATTGCGACCAGCCCCCGGGGGCGGCCCCGAGGTCGACGATGACCATGCCCGGCTTGAGCAGCCGATCGCGCTCCACCAGTTCCTCGAGCTTGTAGGCGGCGCGCGAACGCAGTCCCTCGGCCCTCGCCTTCTTCACGAAGGGGTCGGAATGGTGTTCCTTCAGCCAACGTTGGCTGCTGATGCTGCGTGTTGCCATGGGGGTCGGAGCCAGAAAACTGCGGAGGGAACAGTGCCGCCATGATACCCTGCCCTCCCTGTATGACTCGCTTGCGTGCCCGATGCCCACCGCCCTGACCTCCGCCCAGACCCGTTTCCTGCGCGGCCAGGCACACGACCTGAAGGCCATGCTGCAAGTCGGCGCCAAGGGCATCAGCGACACCCTGGTCGCCGAGATCGACCTAGCACTCGAACACCACGAACTGATCAAGATCAAGGTCGGCGCCGAAGACCGCGACGTTCGCGACGGCGCCATCGCCCAGATTGCCGAACGCACCGGCGCCGCACTGGTGCAGCGCATCGGCCACACGGCAGTGCTGTATCGCCCCAGCAAGGACAAGCGGCAGATCGTATTGCCACGGTCCTGAATCCCGCTGCGGCCGGACCGATCGGATTGCGCCATGCACCTCACGCTTGAACGTCCCGACCACGAGTACTACCTGCGCGGCGCCGACGGCCAGGCCGCACTTGTCAACGACCGGCACCTGACGTCGAGTTTCGTGCTGGCACCCGATAAGTTGCTGGAAGACTGGCCCGTTGCCGACGCGCGGACCCTGAGCGCCGAGCAGATGCAGCCGATTCTCGCGCTGTTGCCCGAGGTGATCCTGCTTGGCAGCGGCGCGACCCAGGTATTTCCGCCTGCTGCGACCATGGCGGCGTGCCTGGCCCGTGGCATCGGCCTGGAGGTCATGACGAATGCCGCGGCGGCGCGCACGTTCAACGTACTGGCCGGCGAGGGCCGGCGTGTTGTCGCCGGGTTCATCCTGAAGCCCTAGATGCGCGGCAACGGTGCCATCGCCGGCACCGCCCCCCCGTTTCCGCGCCACGCACCAGGCAGGTAGGCGGCGGCGCTCAGCGATCAGGCAGGTACTGCAGCGGGTCGACTGGCTTGCCGTTGTACCGCACCTCGAAGTGCAGCATGTCCCGCGGGGCGCCACTGCGGCCCATTTCCGCGATCTGCTGGCCGGCTTTCACCAACTGGCCTTCGTTGACCAGCCGATTGCGGTTGTGGCCGTAGGCCGACAACCAGGCATCGTTGTGCTTGATGATGATCAACTCCCCGTAGCCGACCAGGCCCGAGCCCGAATACACCACCACGCCGTCTCCTGCGGCTCGCACCGGCGACCCGCCGCTGCCGGCGATGTCGACGCCTTGCCGGGTGGGCTCGCCCGCGACGTAACGGCTGAGCAGTTGCCCGTCCGCGGGCCAGCGCCAGGCGACGCCGCTGGCGAGCGGCGCCGCGGCGGGGGCAGCGGGCGCGGCCGAAACAGTGCGAGGGCGGCTGGGAGCACTGGCCGGGGAGCTGTGCACGGAGTCGGCGCGATGGCCAGCGGCCTGCGGATACAGGCGCAGGCGCTGTCCCGGGTAGATGGTGTAGGGCATCGGGATGCCATTCCACGCGGCCAGATCGCCGACCGCGATGCCGTTGCTGGTCGCGATGCGGTACAGGTTGTCACCGCGTTGAACCAGTGTGGTCGCGCCGGGTTTGGCCACGCTGGCTGCACGGGTGTTGGCGTCGCGCACGACGGCGCTGGAACACGCCATTAAGGACAGTGCCAACGCGCTGGCCACGATGATCCGCAATTTTCTCATCCCTGTTGCGCCCTCCAGACCAGCCATGCCACCGCCGCGCCGAGCAGCGCCATCGCCATCCAGCCGATCGGTTCGATGAAGCGGCGCAGGGCCGCCTCCGCGCGCACGCCGCCGAGGCGGATCGCCAGCGCAACGAGGTACACGCGCTTGCCACGGCCGACGGCCATGCTGGCCATGAACGGCAGGAACGGCACGCCGACGATGCCGGCCGCCCAGGTGAAGACCTTCAAAGGTATCGGCGTGAAGCCGGCGATCACCAGGATCCAGAACGCCTTCCACGGCGACTGCGCGGCAACCTCGCGCAGGTAGGCGACCTGGGCATCGATCCGTTCGATCCAGCCCAGCGCCGCGAACAGCGGCTTGATCAGTTCGTAGGCGAAATGGCCGAGCGCGTAGCCCAGCATGGCGCCCGCCAGCGAGCCCAGCAGGCTCAACGTCGCGAACCAGAAGGCCCGGTCGGGCTGCGACAGCGACATCGGCGCCAGCATCACTTCCGGCGGCACCGGGAACACCACCGCCTCGGCGAAGCTCAGGCCGGTCAACAGCGCGGGCGCGCGTCGGTGTCGCGACCAGACCAGGGTGCGTTCGTACAAAGGCCCAAATAGCTTCAATGCGTTTCCCCGTGCGCCGTCAATCGATCATCCCCGACAGCAGCGGCACGAACACCACCGGCGCGAGCACCTGTTGCGACACCCGGCCATCGGCGTCCTTGGTCAGCCTGAGCAGCGATTGCGACGACGAAGCGCCGACCGGCGCGATCAGGCAGCCGCCCGGCGCCAGCTGCGCGGTCAGCGCGTCGACGAGCGTCGGCGCCGCGGCGGTGACGATGATCGCGTCGAACGGCCCGTTCTCCGGCCAGCCGATGCGGCCATCGTCGTGCTTGCTGCGGACGTTCATGCCGAGCTGGCGGAAGCGCTTGCGCGCGGTGCGCAGTAGTTCGCCGATGCGCTCGATCGTGTGCACCTCCAGCCCGAGCGCGGCCAGCACGGCGGCCTGGTAACCGGAGCCGGTACCGATTTCCAGCACCTTGAGCGGATGGGTTTCCAGCAGCGCTTCGGTCATCTTGGCCACGACCCACGGCTGCGAGATCGTCTGGCCATGGCCTATGGGCAGCGCGGTGTCTTCGTAGGCGCGAGTGGCCAACGCCTCGTCGACGAACAGGTGGCGCGGCACGGTGCGGATCGCGTTGAGGACGCGCTCGTCGACGATGCCGCCGCCTTCATGGGTGCCCGCGCGCAGGCGGTCGACCAGCCGGTCGCGCACCCGTTGCGAGGTGAGGCCGGAACCGATCGCTTCCGGCTGCAGGCGCATGCGCAGGCTCACGACGCGTCGCCGATGGCGGTCGACGCCGGTGGGCGCAGCGACGCCGCCAGGCCATCGACCCAGCTGGCTACCTGCTCAAGGGCCTGGAAGCGCGTCAGGTCGACGTGGATCGGGGTGATCGAGATGCAGCCGCGGCGCACCGCGTCGAAATCCGTGCCGGCGCCGGCATCCTGCTCGCGGCCGGCCGCGCCGATCCACCACCATTGCCTGCCCCGGGGGTCGCGTTGCGGCGTGCAGGCTTCGGCGCGATGGCGGTTGCCCAGTCGCGTGACCTCGAATCCCGCGACATCGTCCCAGGCCAGGTCCGGCACGTTGACGTTGAGGATGGTGTCGGCTGGCAGCGGCTCGGCCTTGAGCCGGGCGATGATCTCGACCGCCGCGCGCGCCGCGGTCTCGTAGTGCCTGCCGACGTGGTCGGCGGTGACCAGGGAGACCGCGACCGCAGGCAACCCGAGGAACCGCCCCTCCATCGCCGCGGCGACGGTGCCCGAATAGATCAGGTCATCGCCCAGGTTGGCGGTGTTGTTGATGCCCGACACCACCAGGTCGGGCTCGACCTCCAGCATGCCGGTGATCGCGACATGAACGCAGTCGGTGGGCGTGCCGTGCACGCGCCACGTCGACGCATCGAGTTTGACCACGCGCACCGGCATGTCCAGGGTCAGCGAATTGCTGGCGCCGGAGCGGTCGCGATCGGGCGCCACCACGAGCACCTCGTGGCCGGCGGCGCGCAGCCCTTCGGCAAGGATCCGGATACCAGGTGCGTCGACACCGTCGTCGTTGCTGACCAGAACTCGCATGAACTCCCTTGCGCCGCCATGAGTGGTGAGGATCGCGGCGGACGGTTCCACCGAGGCGGGGCCATGATAGCCGATGCGATTTTCGGTCTCGCCCGCCGATGGCGATTTTTGCGCTGCCAGGCGGTAATCCTGCGGCTTGCGTTGCCAGCCGCGCCCGGTACGCTGGGGCGGTGACGGGCGCCCGCGACACTGACGAAAAGGACGACCAGGACCTGTTCCGCGAGGCGGTCGGTCCAGTGCGGCGCCTGCGCGAGATAGCTCCTCCTCCCGGACCGCCCAAGCCCAAACCGCGTGCCCGCATGGCTGAACGCGACGAGGCGGCGGCACGCGACGAATTCCGTCATGCCCTCGATGCCAGCCTGCTGGAAGCCGGCGACGCGCTCACCTACCGGCGGGACTCGGTGCCTGCGCGGGTACTTCAGCGCCTCAAGCGCGGCGAAATCGCGGCGCAGGACGAACTGGACCTGCACGGCGCCGACGCCCGCACCGCGGAACTCCTGCTGCGCGGCTTCCTCGGCGAGGCGCGCCTGCACGGCCATGCCTGCGTGCGGGTGATCCACGGCAAGGGCCTGCACCCGAGCGAATGTATCGGCAGCAGCGGCGCGCCGGTGCTCAAGAACCTCGTCGACCGGCTGCTGCGGCACCGGGCCGACATCCTCGCCTTCCATTCCGCGCCCGCTGCGCAAGGCGGCACGGGCGTGGTACTGGTGCTGCTCGCCCCGCAACGGCGGCCATGAATCAACCTCGATCCTCGCGTCAGTCCTCGCGTCGGGCGAGCGGCTTGCGCGGCACGTTGACCCACACCACCTCGATACCGCGGCGGCGGGCGATCCGCTCGACCGTCGCCATGTAGACCTGGTCCTTGTCCATGACTGAAGGCGCGCGCTGCGGCGCGACGTAGGCAGCCTCCGCCTTCTGCTGCATCCCTGCACAACCTGCCAAGCCCGCCACCGCCAACGACAGGATCGCGGTACTGATGGATGTGTTCATGACGACGCCCTCCGGAATGCGCCCCCATGAGGTGGGAACGCCGACGTCCGGGCCGATGCCGGGCATCACCTGCGCTTATACGCCGGCGAATTGGTGCTTCCAGTGCCGCCGTCCGCTTTCCGACCAGCGGTCTACTCAGGCGCCAGACCCATCGCCGCGCCGGTGGAGCGGATTTCGCCCAGTTCCGACAATACGACCGTGGCATAGGCCCCTGGCGGCAACGAAAAAGCCAGTTCCAGGGCATCGTCCCCCAGCCAGCGCCACGCCAGATCCGTCGGCCGCAAGCGCAGGCCACGGCGCTCCTGGTTGAGCCCGGCGCTTTCCAGCCCGAGCCGCAATGCCTCGGCTTCGTCGCCCGCCAGCGCCGCCCGTTCGACATCGGCGGCCTGCTCGCGGCTGCGCAGCTCGCCGCGTCCCCACAGCGGTCCACTGGGGTGGATGTCGAACGCCGCCAGGCGATCGGCCAGGGTGGCATCGAATGGTTCGGGGCCGAACACGCTGCGGCTGCCGTCGAGCATCCATACCTCGCCGACCAGTGGCTGGTTCCAGGTGCCCGCGTCGACACGCGCGGCGAGTACCCGGTTGAACAACTCCGAGCGCGCCGCCGACAGCAGCACGCTGCGCTGTTCACGGCGCATCCGGCGGCCGGCGAACATGGCCAGCGCATTGGCGACGTTGTCGCCCTCGCGGCCGAAGCGCTGCTCGCCGAAATAGTTGGGCACGCCATGCGCGGCGATCGCCTGCAGGCGCGACTCGATGGCATCGCGATCGCCGCGCACCTCGCGCAGCGCCAGCACGAAGCGGTTGCCGGCAAGCGCGCCGCGCGGCAGCTTGCGCGCGTGCCACTGGTGGTCGATCACCGTCAGGTCACCGTCCTGGAGCCCATCGAGGTCAGGCGCCACGCGCTTGGGCAGGTGCACGCTGAAGCGCTGGCGGGTCACGGCGTGGCGGTCCTTCATGCCGGCGTAGCCGATCGCCACCTCGCCGACACCGGCCCATTGGGCGATGCGCCTGGCGGCGAACGCGGTGTTCATGCCGCGCTTCTCGACCGTCAGAAGCAGGTGCTCGCCGCTGCCACTGGGCTCGAAGCCGGGCATCTCCTCGACGAAGAAGTCCTCGGCAGTGGTGCGGATCCGCGCCGCCAGCACCGCCGCGCCCGCCGCGCGCGGCAGGCCGCCGCCGTCGGGCGTGCTCATGCGGCGACCAGCAGGCATACGGCGGTCGCGGCGATGCCTTCGCCACGCCCGGTAAGCCCGAGCTTCTCGGTGGTGGTCGCCTTGATGCTGACCGCGTCCAGCGGCACCGCGAGCTCGGCTGCGAGCAGTTCGCGCATCGCCAGCGCATGTGGACCAACCTTGGGGAGTTCACAGACGACCGTGATGTCGACATTGCCCACCCGCCAGCCGCGCGTTGCGAGCAAGCCATGGCAGTGGCGCAGGAATGTGCGGCTGTCGGCGCCCTGCCACTGCAGGTCCGAAGGCGGGAAATGCCGGCCGATATCGCCCAGCGCCAGCGCTCCGAGCATGGCGTCGCACAGGGCATGGATCACGACGTCGCCATCGGAATGCGCCAGCACACCCCGGTCGTGCGGCACGCACACGCCACCGAGCATCACATGGTCGCCCTCGCCGAACGCGTGCACGTCATAGCCCTGTCCGATGCGGATGCGCGGCAACGCCGGAGGAGGTGCGGTCGGGGTTCGGTTCATCGAATGCTCAGCAGGTGGTCGACCAGGGCGAGGTCGGCAGGAGTGGTGACTTTCAGGTTGTCTTCGCGACCTTCGACCAGGCGCGGGTGCGCGCCAGTGCGCTCGATGGCCATCGATTCGTCGGTGACACGGACGCCGTCGGCGTGCGCGCGTTCCAGTGCGGCGATCAGCACGGCGCGACGGAAGGCCTGCGGCGTGAGCGCGCGCCACAGGCCCGCGCGTGGTTCCGTCGCAATGACGCGCGTCTCCGCGTCGGCGCGCTTGAGGGTGTCGCGTACCGGCGCGGCGAGGATCGCTCCACCGGCGCTGGCCTCGGCGGCGGCGATCAGGCGATCGAGGTCGTCGCGGTGCAGATTCGGGCGTGCGGCGTCGTGCACCAGCACCAGCGGATCGTGGCCCGGATCGGCCGGCACCATGCGTAGCGCCGCCAGCACCGAGTCCGCGCGCTCGGCGCCGCCATCGCAGCGCACCACCGGCTTGCCGTGACGGCTGGTCCAGCCCGGCCAGCGCGCGTCATCGGCGGCCAGCGCGACCACCGCGCCGGCGATGCGCGGGTGCGCGAGCAGCGCGTCCAGCGCATGGGCGATCAGCAGCTGGCCGCCGGCTAGGAGGTATTGCTTTGGCGTGTCGCCACCAAAGCGGGTGCCACGGCCAGCGGCCGGCAGCACCGCCCAGATGTCCGCCGCGCCCAGCTCCGGCGACGCCGAAATCACGGTGGTCACGGCGATGTGCCGGCGCCTGCGGCGGGGCCGGGGTTGGCCACGGGTGCGTCACCGGTCCCAACCACGCGGTAGAACGTTTCGCCGGGCTTGATCATGCCCAGTTCGCTACGCGCGCGCTCCTCGACCGCCGCCTCTCCGGATTTCAGGTCCTCGACCTCGGCCGCCAATGCCGCGTTGCGCTGTTCAAGCCCGGCGTTTTCGCGGGTCTGCTGCTGCACCTGCGCCTGCAGGGCGGCGACGGAGCGATAGCCGCCCTGCCCCATCCACAGCCGGAACTGCAGCAGCGCCAGCACCGCGACCAGCGCCGCCAACAGCAGTCCCATCGCGCGCATTCGGCCGGTGCCCGTCAGCGCTTCAGCGACACGAACGCATCGCGACCGGCATAGCGGGCTCCGGCGCCGAGTTGCTCTTCGATGCGCAGCAGCTGGTTGTACTTGGCGACGCGGTCGCTGCGGCACAGCGAGCCGGTCTTGATCTGGGTCGCCGTGGTCGCCACCGCGAGGTCGGCGATCGTGGTGTCCTCGGTTTCGCCGGAGCGGTGCGAAATGATCGCGGCATAGCCGGCAGCATCGGCCATGGCGATGGCCTGCAGCGTTTCGGTCAGGGTGCCGATCTGGTTGACCTTGATCAGGATCGCGTTGGCGATCTGCTGGTCGATGCCCTGCTGGAAGATGCGCGGGTTGGTGACGAAGATGTCGTCGCCGACCAGCTGCAGCTTGTTGCCGAGCCGTTCGGTGAGCAGCTTCCAGCCAGACCAGTCGCCCTCATCCATGCCGTCCTCGATCGTGATGATCGGGTACTGCGCGGCCCAGCTGGCGAGGAAATCGACGAACTGCTCGCTGGTCAGGCGCTTGCCTTCGCCGGTGAGGTTGTACTTGCCGTTGTCATGGAACTCGCTGGCCGCGACGTCCAGGCCCAGCAGGATGTCCTCGCCGGCCTTGTAGCCCGCCTTGCCGATCGCCTCGAGGATCGTCTCGAGCGCTTCCTCGTTGCTGCGCAGGTCCGGGGCGAAGCCACCCTCGTCGCCGACCGCGGTACTCAGGCCGCGGCCCTTGAGCACGCTCTTGAGCGCATGGAAGACTTCCACGCCCGCGCGCAGTGACTCGGCGAACGTGTCGAATCCGACCGGCAGCACCATGAATTCCTGCATGTCGACGTTGTTGTCGGCATGCGCGCCGCCATTGATGATGTTCATCATCGGCACCGGCAGCGACACCGGCCGGCCATTGGCCAGGTGCTGCCACAGCGGCATCTTCTTCGAGGCGGCCATCGCGTGCGCGTTGGCCAGCGACACCCCGAGCAGCGCATTGGCGCCGAGGCGGCCCTTGTTCTCGGTGCCATCGAGATCGATCAGGCGGCGGTCAAGGCCCTCCTGGTCGGCACCGTCGAGTCCGGTCAGCGTCGCGGCGATCGTGGTGTTGACGTTTTCGACCGCCTTGCGCACGCCCTTGCCCAGATAGCGGGTCTTGTCACCGTCGCGCAGTTCGACCGCCTCCTTGCTGCCGGTCGACGCGCCAGACGGCACCATCGCGCGGCCAAAGCTGCCGTCGGCAAGCGTGACCTCCGCTTCAAGCGTGGGATTGCCGCGGGAGTCGAGGATTTCGCGGGCGTGGATCTTGGCGATCGTGGTCATCGTGGTCTGACGTTCCGTTTCAGGAGGATGTTGCGGGCTACAGCAGGCGTTGCAGGTTCAGGGGTTTTTCGCGCGGGCACAGGCGGGTTACATAAACGCGGGTTACATGCCCGATTCCAGGAAGCCGTTGCGCTTGGTCACTTCGTCCAGCGCCATCAGCGTTTCCAGTAGCGCACGCATCCTGCCCAGCGGCCAGGCGTTCGGGCCATCGGACAAGGCCTTGTCGGGATCGGGATGGGTTTCCATGAAGATGCCGGCGATGCCGACCGCCATCGCCGCGCGCGACAGCACCGGCACGAACTCGCGCTGGCCGCCGGACTTGCCGTCCATGCCGCCGGGCAGCTGCACCGAATGGGTCGCGTCGAACACCACCGGGCAGCCGGTGTCGCGCATCACGCTGAGCGAGCGCATGTCGCTGACCAGGTTGTTGTAGCCGAAGCTGGCGCCGCGTTCGCAGGCCATGATCGCGGTGTTGCCGGTGGCCAGCGCCTTGGCGGTGACGTGCTTCATCTCCCACGGCGACAGGAACTGGCCCTTCTTGATGTTGACCGGCTTGCCGGCGCTGGCGACCTTCTGGATGAAGTCGGTCTGCCGGCACAGGAACGCCGGTGTCTGCAGCACGTCGACGACCGCGGTGACCTCGTCCAGCGGCGTGTACTCGTGCACGTCGGTCAGCACCGGCACGCCGAGCTGGCGCTTCACCTCGCTGAGCACCTTCAGGCCCTCGGCCACGCCCGGGCCGCGGAAGCTGGTGCCGGAGGTGCGATTGGCCTTGTCGAAACTCGACTTGAAAATGAAGGGAATGCCGAGCGAACCGGTGATTTCCTTGAGCGCGCCGGCGGTGTCGAGCTGCAACTGCATCGACTCGATCACGCACGGGCCGGCGATCAGGAAGAACGGCCGGTCGAGGCCGACCTCGAATCCGCAGAGGTTCATCGGGCGATCCCGGCAGCAGCGCGGCACGCCTCGTCAAGGCGAGCCGGGCCAGAGCAGGGGCGCGCAGCAAGGTCGGCAAGAGCGGCTCGAACCCATGGCCTGTACCAGCCTGCGCCGCTGCCACGTAGGCCGGTCATGCGGTGACTTCCTTCAACAGCCGGCCACCGGCCTGGGCCTTGTGCTCGCGCGCCGCGCGCACGAAGCCGATGAACAGCGGGTGCCCGTCGCGCGGGGTCGACAGGAACTCCGGGTGCGCTTGGCAGGCCAGGAACCACGGGTGCTGCGACCGCGGCAGTTCGACCATCTCCACCAGCAGGTCATCCATCGACTTGGCGCTGATCACCAGGCCGGCATCCTCGAGCTGGGTGCGGTAGCGGTTGTTGAACTCGTAGCGGTGGCGGTGGCGCTCGCCGACCACGTCCTTGCCGTACACCTCGCGCGCCAGCGTACCTGGTTTGAGGCGCTGGTCCTGCAGGCCCAGGCGCATGGTGCCGCCGAGGTCGCTGGCCTCGTTGCGGCGCTCCACTTCGCCCGACGCGGTGCGCCATTCGGTGATCAGGCCGATCACCGGGTAGGGCGTGGCCTTGTCGTTCTCGGTACTGTTGGCGCCCTCGAGGCCGGCGACGTGGCGGGCGTAATCCACCACGGCCGCCTGCATGCCGTAGCAGATGCCGAAATACGGCACGCCGGATTCGCGCGCGTATTGGGCAGTGAGCACCTTGCCCTCGAAGCCGCGATCGCCGAAGCCGCCCGGCACCAGCAGTCCGTCGATGCCGGCCAGCGCGCCGATGCCCTGGTCCTCGACCTGACTGGATTCGAGCCACTTCAGGTTGACCTTGGTGCGCTGGCGCAGGCCGCCATGCTTGAGCGCCTCGGCCAGCGACTTGTAGGCGTCCTGGTGGTCGATGTACTTGCCGACGATGCCGATCGTGACCTCGTCGACCGGGTGTTCGCAGGCGTCGACCACCGCGTTCCATTCCGACAGGTCGGCCGGACCGGCCTTGAGGTGCAGGCGGTCCAGGACGATCTCGTCGAGGCCCTGCTCATGGAAGAACGTCGGCAATTTGTAGATGTTGTCGAGGTCGATGGCGGAGATCACCGCGCGCTCGGAGACGTTGGTGAACAGCGCGATCTTGCGGCGATCGCTGTCCGGCAATGGCTGCTCGCTACGACACAGCAGGATGTCGGGCTGGATGCCGATCGAGCGCAGTTCCTTTACCGAATGCTGGGTCGGCTTGGTCTTCAGCTCGCCGGCGGCGGCGATGTACGGCACCAGCGTGAGGTGCATGAACAACGCGCCTTCCGGCCCGCGTTCGCTGCGGATCTGGCGGATCGCCTCGAGGAACGGCAGCGACTCGATGTCGCCGACGGTGCCACCGATCTCCACCAGTCCGACATCGAAGCCCGCCGTGGCGTCGACGATGCAGCGCTTGATCTCGTCGGTGATGTGCGGGATCACCTGCACCGTGCCGCCAAGGTAATCGCCGCGGCGCTCCTTGCGGATCACGTTCTCGTAGATGCGCCCAGTGGTCACCGAGTTCTTGCGGCTCAGGCGCGTGCGCACGTAGCGCTCGTAGTGGCCCAGGTCCAGGTCGGTCTCGGCGCCATCGTCGGTGACGTAGACCTCGCCGTGCTGGAACGGGCTCATCGTGCCCGGATCGACGTTGATGTAGGGGTCGAGCTTCATCATCGTCACGCGCAGGCCACGGGCTTCGAGGATGGCCGCCAGCGAGGCCGCGGCAATGCCCTTGCCGAGCGAGGACACCACGCCGCCAGTGACGAAAATCAGGGGAGTCATGAATTTGCCGCCGCTGGAAAGCCGTAGTTTAGCGGCTGGAAGGGATGGCCGCGACCGCTTCGGCGCTCGCGGGGGGGTGGACCGGGTCGCGCGACGGCCTCCAAACGCCCACCCGGGATCGAATTAGCGAGCGCCGCAAGCCATACGCGGCCCCGCAAATGACAACGCCCCGGCGCTGACCGGGGCGTTGCGACCTGCAAGGCAGCCTGATTAGTCGCCGTCATCCTCTTCGGGCTCGGCATCATTGACGTGGGCCTTGCCCGCGACTTTGGCCTTGGCGTCGGCGTCGGCGTTGGCGTTGCCCGATGCCGCGTCGGCCGCCGTGTTACTGGCATTTTCGGCGGCCTTGGCACCGGCGCGCGCCACGCCCTTGACCTGGCCGCCCACCTGCTCGCCGGTGGCCTTGGCCGACTCCACCGTGTCACGCACGACCCCGGACTGCGCCGAGGCGTCGATGCCGACCTGGGCATGGGTGCCCACCGGGCCGGCCTGCGCACCCAGAGTGGTGGCGCCTTGGGCGCCCACATCCACCTGGGCGAAGGCGGCCGGGGCGGTGAAGGCAGCCGCGATCAGGGCGGGTAACAACAGCCTGCGAATGGTCATGAAGGTGTCTCCTGGGAAATTCGGGGATCGAGAAATGAATCGCAATGGCCGCTCCCCTCAACGACGGGCCGAACCCTAGCCCCGGCTGCCGTGCTCGTAGCTGAATAACGGGCATTTAACCTGTCAGTCCACAGGGGCGCGCGGCGCGACGGCTTGACCACCCTGCCTGCCGTTGCCATCCTCGCCGCTTCGCTCCCGGCCCCTCCCCATTGATGAGCAGTCGCTACAACGCCGAAGACATCGAAGTCCTTTCCGGCCTGGATCCGGTCAAGCGCCGCCCGGGCATGTACACCGACACCACTCGGCCGAACCACTTGGCCCAGGAAGTCGTCGACAACGCGGTCGACGAGGCACTCGCCGGCCACGCCCGCACCATCGACGTCACCATGCATGCCGACGGCAGCTGCGAGGTCAGTGACGACGGCCGCGGCATGCCGGTCGACATCCACCCGGAGGAGAAGATCCCCGGCGTCGAGCTGATCCTCACGCGCCTGCACGCGGGCGGCAAGTTCAGCAACAAGAACTACACCTTCTCCGGCGGCCTGCACGGGGTTGGCGTCAGCGTGGTCAATGCGCTGTCCACCCAGGTGGAGCTGTTCATCAAGCGCGACGGCAACGAGTACCGGATGGCGTTCCGCGACGGCGACCGCGCCTCCGAGCTCGACATCGTCGGCACCGTCGGCAAGAAGAACACCGGTACCCGGCTGCGCTTCTGGCCAGACCCGAAATACTTCGATACGCCCAAGTTCAACCTGCGCGCGCTCAAGCACCTGCTGCGCGCCAAGGCGGTGCTGTGCCCCGGCCTGACCGTTCGCCTGCATGACGTCGCCAGCGGTGAGAAGCTGGAATGGTTCTATGAGGACGGGCTGCGCGACTACCTGCGCGGCGAGCTGCAGGCCGGCTACCCGCAGGGCCGCGAGCTGCTGCCGCCGGAGCTGTTCGTCGGCAAGCGCGAACTCAACACCGAGACCGCCGACTGGGCGGTGGCGTGGGCGCCGGACGGGGAGCTGATCCAGGAAAGCTACGTGAATCTCATTCCGACCGCGGCCCACGGCACCCACGTCAACGGCCTGCGCACCGGCTTCACCGACGCGCTGCGGGAATTCTGCGACTTCCGCAACCTGCTGCCGCGCGGCGTCAAGCTGGCGCCGGAGGACGTCTGGGACCGGGTCGCGTTCGTGCTCAGCATCAAGCTGACCGACCCGCAGTTCAGCGGCCAGACGAAGGAGCGCCTGAGCTCGCGCCAGGCCGCAGGCTTCGTCGAGGGCGCCGCGCACGATGCGTTCTCGCTGTGGCTCAACCAGCACACCGAACTGGGCGAGCGCATCGCCCAACTGGCGATCGAGCGCGCCTCGCTGCGGCTCAAGACCGAGAAGCAGATCACCCGCAAGAAGATCACCCAGGGCCCCGCCCTGCCGGGCAAGCTTGCCGACTGCAGCTCGCAGGACCTGTCGCGCACCGAACTGTTCCTGGTGGAAGGCGATTCCGCCGGCGGCAGCGCGCGGCAGGCGCGCGACAAGGACTTCCAGGCGATCCTGCCATTGCGCGGCAAGATCCTCAACACCTGGGAAGTCGCCTCCGGCAGCGTGCTGGCCTCGCAGGAAGTGCACGACCTCGCGGTCGCGATCGGCTGCGACCCTGGCAAGGACGACATCAGCGGCCTGCGCTACGGCAAGGTGATCATCCTCGCCGACGCCGACTCCGACGGCCTGCACATCGCCACGCTGCTCACGGCGCTGTTCCTCAAGCATTTCCCGACCCTGGTCGCGTCCGGCCACGTGTTCGTGGCGATGCCGCCGCTGTTCCGCGTCGACGTGGGCAAGCAGGTGTTCTACGCGCTCGACGAGGAAGAAAAACGCATCCTGCTGGAGAAGATCGAGCGCGAGAAGGCCGAGCGCAAGAAGGGCATGGCCGGCGCGGTCAACGTCACCCGGTTCAAGGGACTGGGCGAGATGAATCCCTCGCAGCTGCGCGAGTCCACCGTGCATCCCGACACCCGCCGGCTGGTGCAGCTGACCGTGGACGATGACGGGGTCTCGACCCACGCGTTGATGGACATGCTGCTGGCGAAGAAACGTGCGAGCGACCGCAAGGCGTGGCTGGAGGAAAAGGGCGACCTGGCGACGCTGGAGGTATGACGATGAGCCTGCCCGATCGACACCTCGACCTCGGCTGTGGATCGGTGCCGCGCAACCCCTACGGCCGTGGCCAGCTGTGCGGCATCGACATCTGCCCGCCCGCCGGCGACGTGGCGTTTGAGCACCGCAGCGCCAACCTCACCCTTGAACCGATCCCCTACCCCGATGGCAGCTTCGGTTCGGTGTCGGCCTACGATTTCCTTGAACACGTGCCGCGGATTTTTCCGAGCGCCGACGGTCGCGACACGATCTTCCCGTTTGTCGCCCTGATGCAGGACATCTGGCGCGTGCTCGCGCCGGGCGGGCGATTGTATGCACTGACGCCAGCCTGGCCGCACGCGGAAGCGTTCGTTGATCCCACCCACGTCAATTTCATCACCGCTGAAAGCCACAGCTACTTCTGCGGCGAGAACCCCAAGGGCCGGATGTATGGTTTCGAGGGCCGCTTCGACGTCGTTCGCCTGGCGTGGGTCGAACGCGCCGAGGCCTACAGCGCGATTCCGGGATCAAGCGGGAACCACCCGCCGCTGAAGCGCCTGTCGCGCCGGCTGCGGCGCTGGTCGCGCTGGCTGCGGGGCAAGCGCGCCAGTGCGAAACCCAGCTACCTGCTGTGGGAACTCGAAGCACGCAAGTAACCCCCGCTGGCGAGAGCAGGGCGTGCCTGTTCAGTGAAGCGGGAGCGTTTCCAGCATTGCCCGGATGACACGTTGCGCCCCGACCGCCATGGTCGCGTCATAGCCGAACGTGGCTTCGTCCATGTAGATGCGCTGGCTGGTCTCCAGCTGCACCGCATCGATGCCGGCGGCGGGCTCGCCGTAGTGGCGCGTGATGTAGCCACCCTTGAAGCGACCGTTGGCAACCCAGTCGTAGTCGGACTGCGCCGCAAGCACCATCTCCAGCCGCCGCTGCAGCGCCGGCGCACAACTGCTGCCCGATGCGGTGCCAAGGTTGAAGTCGGGCAGACGACCATCGAACAACATCGGCAGCCCGCTGCCCTTGATCGAATGGCCCTCCCACAGCACCACGCGGCCGTGCGCGGCGCGCAGGCGGTCGAGCTCGCCGCGCAGCGCGGCGTGGTATGGGCGCCAGTAGCACTCGACGCGCCGGCCGACTTCCTCGCTCGACGGGGCGCCGCCCTCGAGGTAGACCGGCTCACCGTTGAACTGCACCGCCGGGCACAGGCCGGTGGTGTTCTGGCCGGGGTACAGCGAGGTGTCGTCGGGCGGACGGTTGAGGTCGACCACGTAGCGCGAGTAGCGCGGCACCAGGATGGAGGCGCCGAGATCGCGCGCGAACCGGTACAGCCGCGCCACGTGCCAGTCGGTGTCGGGCGCGGCGCGCGCGGCGTCGGTCATGCGCGCGGCGATCGCGGCCGGTATCTCGCTGCCGTCGTGCGGCAGGCTGACCAGCAGCGGCGCGCTGCCATGGTGGAGGCTGTAGGAGTCCATGGCGTCCATTGTCGCTCAATGGACTGGCACCGGAGCGTGGCGCACCGGGGCCGCGCATCGGGTGTTGGATATTCGTCGGCGGAGCTATCCGTCGCGCCCGAAAACGCTTTTCACGCTCACCGCATCAACACGATTTCCTCGGCGCTGGTCGGGTGGATCGCCACCGTGTCGCGCAGGTCGTCGAGGGTGATGCCGCGCCTCAGCGCCACCGCGAAGCCCTGCAGGATCTCGTCGGCAGCATCGCCGAGCAGGTGGATGCCGACCACGCGGCGCTGCGTGCCCACGCATACCAGCTTGAACAGGCTGCGCTGCGGCACGTCGGCCAGCGCGTTGAGCATCGGCCGGAAGCCACTGCGGTACACGTGCACGTCATCGCCGAACTGTTCGCGGGCCTTGGCTTCGGTCAGGCCGACGGTGGCGATCGGCGGGTGCGAGAACACCACCGTGGCGATGTTGTCCTGATCGAGCGCGTCGTTGCCGCGCCCCCCGAACAACCGCCCCATCAGCCGCCGCGCCGCCGCAATGGCGACCGGCGTCAGCGCGCGGTTCGCGGTTACATCACCGACCGCATGCACCCCGGTGACGTTGGTCGCGTGCAGCGCATCGACGACGATAAAACCGCGCATGTCGGTGGTGATGCCGGCGGCCTCCAGACCGAGCGATGCGGTGTTGGCGCGGCGCCCGGTCGCGAACAACAAGGCGTCGAACACCTCGCTGGCGGTGTGGTCAGCCGCGTGCAGGCGAACGCCCCCGCCCACCGCTTCAGCGGCCGCGAGCCGATGGCCGAAGTGGAAGTGAACGCCGGCCTGGCGGTAGTCCTCGGTCAGCTGGTCGGTGAGTTCCACCTCAAACCCGTCCAGTAACCGCGGCCCGCGCACGAACACCTCGACCCGGCTACCCAGCGCCTGCAACATGCCGGCCAGTTCGATCGAGATGTAGCCGCCGCCGACAATCGCCACGCGCTCCGGCGCCGCGATCCAGTCGAAGAAATCGTCGGAGTCGCCACCCAGTTCGGCGCCCGGAATGTCCGGCTTCACCGCATGGCCGCCGGTGGCGATCAGGATCTGCGGCGCGTTCAGGCGCACGCCGCCGTCGCACTCGACCGTGTGCGCGCCGACGAAATGGGCACGCGTCGGCAGCAAGGCGATGCCGGAGGCGTCCAGGCGATTACGGTAGCTCTCGTGGATGTTGCCGATGTAGCGCTGGCGGTGGGCGATAAAGGTCGGCCAATCGAGCGCCGCCGCGCCGATCGGAAAGCCCAGCGCCTGCGCCAGCTGCAGCTTGTGGGCGACGTCCGCCGCCAGCCACATCGCCTTCTTCGGCACGCAACCGACGTTCACGCAGGTGCCACCGAGCGCCCCGGGCTCCAGGAGCGCGACGCGCGCGCCATGCTCGGCGGCGCGGAACGCCCCGGCCAGGCCGCCGGATCCGCCACCGATCACGATCAGGTCGAAGTCCTTGCTCATGCCACTGGCTTCATTCGGGTCACTTGAATCGCTCCATTCGGTAGGGGGTCGGGTCGACCGCCGGCGCCCGGCCGGTGACCAGGTCGGCGAGCAGTTGGCCACTGCCGCTGCTCATGCCGACGCCCATCATGCCGTGCCCGGTCGACAGCCACAGGTGGCGATGGCCGGGCGCCGGGCCAATGATCGGGATGTCGTCGCTGCTCATCGGCCGCCAGCCAAACCACTGTTCGCGCAACTGCGGACCGACCGGCTGGTGCAGGTACTCGCGCGCGCCGCGCTCAAGCGCCGCCAGCCGGCGGGGGTTGAGGCGGTCGTCAAACCCGGCGAATTCCATCGTGCTGCCGAGGCGAAACCCGCTGTCCCACGCGGTCACGCAGACCGCGCGCTCGCGCAGCACCAGCGGCCGCTTCGGCACCAGCGCGGGCCGCGCGTAGGTGATCGAGTAACCCTTGCCCGGCTGCATCGCGCGCCGCAATGCCGGCACGCCGACCGCATCGGCCAGTCGTGGCGACCATGCACCCAGTGCGAGCACCGCGTCACGCGCCTGCATCGGTCCCTGCGCCGTCTGCAGGGCGACGCCGGACGCATCGCCTTCAAGCGCCAGCAATGCGCAGTGTTCAATGATGACGCCGCCGCGCTCGCGCACCGCGCGTGCGAGCTCGGCGACGTACCGATCAGGCCGCAACGCGGCGTCACCGGCGAAGCGGATCGCGCCGGCGACGCCTGGCTTCACTGCGGGTTCCCCGGCCTCGTAGTCCGATGCGGCGAACGCCTCGGCCGACACTCCCAGTTCCGCCAACAGCGCCATCTCGCCGCAGCCGTGGGCGAATGCCCGTGGGTCGCGATACACATAATCGTGTCCGGATTCGCTGAACTCGCACGCCAGGTCGTAGTCGCGCACCCACTGCGCCAGTCGGGTACGCGAGTCGTTGAGCAGCGCCGCCTTGGCGCGCGCGCCGGCATGCCAGTGGCGCGTGTTGCAGCGGCCAGCGACGCGGAACAGCCAGCCCCACAACGCCGGGTCGAAGCTCGGCGGCACGTACAGGGGCGCGTCGGGGGTCAGCATCCAGCGCAGCGCCTTGGCGATCATGCCCGGCGCGGCCAGCGGCGGTGCATGGCTGGGCGTGATCGTGCCGCAGTTGCCGTGCGAACTGCCGCCGCCGATGCGGCCGGCGTCGATCACGCATACGCCCCTGCCGGCATCCAGCAGCGCCAGGGCGCTGGCCAGCCCGATCACTCCAGCACCAATGATCACCACGTCGTTTTTTTGCTGCATCGCAACATACGGCCGACCACAGGAAGGGTAATTTGCAAAGCTCGTCACACTTTCACCCTCCCTGCCGACTCAATCGTGATGGGGCGCGCGATTGGGAATTACGTTTCCTACGGGAGCGCTCCGGTGCGACGACAGGATGCCGGCGTCAGGGTGCGAACGCGAATCCACCCGCTCCGGCACGCGCCGCAGCGATTCCGCACCATTCCAGGGGACGTCACTTTAATGCGCATCAAATCCAGCCTGCTCGGCGCCGCCATCGTCAGCGTACTTGCCATTTCCGCTCCAGCCCTTGCTTCCCCGCCCGACCAGTCTCCGGCCGCCGCCCGAGCCAAGGGACTGATCGACAGCAACCCCGGCGCTCTCAAGCGCGCGGCCGCAGACGGCTTCACCGTCCGTGACAGCATCGTGGATGCCGACGGCACCGAGCATGTCCGCTTCGACCGCAGCTATCGCGGCCTGCCGATGATCGGCGGCGACGTCGTCGTGCATTCCAACAACGGCAAGTTCATTTCTGCCAGCCAGACCCTCAAGACCACCGGGCGACCGGCGCTCAACGGCAACCTGACCGCGGACCAGGCGATCGTCGAGGCTGGCGTCGCGTTCGGCACCGGCTTCGAAGGCGTGCCGTCGGCCAGCCAGGTCATCTATGCGCGTGGCAAGAGCCCGGTGCTGGCGTTCGACGTGCGCATGTCGGGCATGAAGGCCGACCAGACGCCGACCGAAATGCACTACATCGTCGATGCCGGCAACGGCCTGATCCTGGACGAGTGGGACATGGTCCATACCGCAAAGCCCGGCGGCGGTAGCATCTGCACCGGGACCACCTCGGCCACGGGCACCGGCAGGACCCTCTACGCCGGCAACGTGGCGATCAACACCACCAGTTGCGGCACCGGTTTCCAGATGAAGGACCAGACCCGCGGTGGCGGTTACACCACCGACATGGCCGGCTCCACCCGTGGCAGCGGCACCATCTTCAGCGACGCCGACAACACCTGGGGCAACAACAGCAATTCCGATGCCGCATCGGCCGCTGCCGACGCCCATTTCGGCATCGCCGAAACCTGGGACTACTACAAGAACGTCCACGGCCGCAACGGCATCGCCAACAATGGCGTGGGCGCGCTGAGCAAGGTTCACTACGGCCGCAACTACGTCAATGCCTACTGGTCCGACTCCTGCTTCTGCATGACCTTCGGCGACGGCGACGGCGTGACCTACAGTCCGCTGGTGGACCTGGACGTGGCGGGCCACGAGATGAGCCACGGCGTCATGAGCCGCACGGCCAACCTGACCTATTCGGGCGAGTCCGGCGGCCTCAACGAAGCCAACTCGGACATCATGGGCGCGATGGTGGAGTTCTACGCCGCCAACGCCTCCGACGTGCCCGACTACCTGATCGGCGAGGAAATCTATATCGCCAACGTGCCCGGCAGCCCGAACCAGACGGCGCTTCGCTACATGTACAACCCGATCAAGGACACCAGGTCGCCGAACTGCTATGCCAGCACCCTCGGCTCACTGGATGTCCATTACTCGTCGGGCGTGGCCAACCACTTCTTCTACCTGCTGGCGGAAGGCAGCGGCGCGAAGACGTTCAATGGCGTCGACCACACCTCGCCCACCTGCGACGGGTCGACCCTGGCCGGCATCGGACGATCCGCCGCCGAGCGCATCTGGTACAAGGCGGTGACGACCTACATGACCTCCAGCACCAACTACGCGGGCGCCCGTGCCGCGACGTTGAGCGCGGCGACGGCCCTGTATGGCGCCGGCTCGGCCCAGTACAACGCGGTTGCTGCCACCTGGTCGGCGGTCAGCGTCAACTGATCCAGCGTTTCATCGCGCAACATTGAAACGGCCCGCGCAAGCGGGCCGTTTCTTTTGGCGCCGGGGTGGCAATCGCCGTCAGTGCTGGTGGCCGCCCTCGCCGTGCACATGGCCGTGGGCGAGCTCTTCGGCACTTGCCTCGCGAACCTCGACGATCTCAACGGCGAAATGCAGGTCCTTGCCGGCCATCGGGTGGTTGAGGTCGACATCCACCACGCTCATGCCGACCTTGAGGATCGTGACCGCGCGCGGGCCGAAATTGGTCGGCAGCACGGCCTGCATGCCCGGCTGCAGGCGCGCGTCCTTGAAGTGCTTCTTGGGCACGCGTTGGGTCAGGCCTTCCTGGTGGACGCCGTAGGCATCCACCGCGGCGACATCGGCTTCGAACTTGTCGCCAGCGACGTGGCCTTCCATGGCCTTCTCCAGGCCCGGGATGATGTTGCCGTGGCCGATCATGATCGCCAGCGGACCGCTGCCTTCGGAGGTCTCCAGCGGCTCGTCGCCCGCGGCATGCGCGGCCTGCTCGCTGACGGTGTAGTGGAACAGGACGACGCGATCTTTTTCGATATTCATTAACAAGGTCTCGACGGGTCTGCGGCGCGGCCGCGGAGGGGCTGGGAGGAGGGCTGATCGGCGGCAGGTCGCCTGCGGCTTGCCGCCAGCGACGGGAGCGGCCAAGCTTCGACCATGAACAAGGCCGCGCATTATCCCGGCAACCCTGCCCCCGCGCCAGCGGCCCCGCTGCGGCATTGGCCGCGGCCGGGCCTCCTGGCACTGCTGGCGTGCTTGGCGATGACGGGCTGTGGCGGTGGTCGCCAGACCGTGCGGGGTTCCCATCCGGATGTTCCCGCGCGCACCTGGACCGCCGTGGCCCCGCGCGACCCCGCTGCCGCCAATGCCGTGCTGATGCGCGCGATCAGCCTGGTGGGAACGCCTTACCGGTACGGCGGCAATACGCCCGAAGGCGGCTTCGACTGCAGCGGCCTGGTCAACTACGTCTACAGCGACATGCTGGCATTGCGCCTGCCGCGCAGCTCACGCGAACTGGCCGGATTCCAGGGGCCACCGATCGAGGTGCCCCGCCTGACCGCCGCCGACCTGGTGTTCTTCGGCAGCGCCGGCGATGTCAGCCACGTCGGCATCTACGTCGGTGAAGGCCGCTTCGTACACGCGCCCAGCAGCGGCGGGACCGTGCGCCTGGACCGCCTGGACGGCCCGTATTGGCGCGACCACTACTCGGGCGCCAAACGCGTCCTGAAATAACAGGTGACGGGTTTGTGACGGCGGTCCGTCCATTGTTAACATTTTTATAACGGAAATTGAACCTGCCGATAGCGTGGGGAGGGCATGATCGCCCGGTGACGACTTCGTGATGACCCAGTGACGATCAATTCAACGCACCACGGCCGCCGTGCAGCCGCCCCAGCCTCCCGCTTCAAGCGGGCCTCTTTCCGCATCCTGCTTGCCCTGCTGGTGTCCGTCCCGGCCCTGCCCGCGGTCGCGCAGCAGGTGCCGAGTTCCTCGATGGCCGGCGATTCCGCCGATGCCCCGGCGCCCGCCAGCCGCACCCTGCTGGCCGAGTCGATGACCCTGTCCGACCGGGCGCTGCTGCTGGCGACGGACTTCAACCGACTGCTGGTGCCCCGCGGCGGCGATGCCGGCAAGCCCAACGATGGACAGGGCCGGGTCAAGACCGTGTTGCAGCGCGCACTCGCCCTGCTCGGCACGCCGTACCGTTGGGGCGGCACCTCGCCGGACAACGGTTTCGACTGCAGTGGCCTGGTCGGCTATGTGTTCCGCAATGCCCTGGGCATCGAACTGCCGCGCGTATCGCGGGAAATGGCCCAGACCGGCGACCTGATCAGCGATCGCGCCAATCTCACCGAGGGTGACCTGGTGTTCTTCGGCCGTCGCGGCCAGGTCGACCATGTCGGCATTTACCTGGGCGAAGGCCGTTTCGTGCATGCCCCGAGCACTGGCAAGGACGTGATGGTCTCCAGCCTCGACACCGGCTACTGGAGCAACAAGTTCGTCCAGGCGCGCCGGGTGCACGGGATCTGATCCACCGGGATGCCGTCCGGCCCACGGCCGACACGAACGAAGGCCGCCTCCGGGCGGCCTTCTGCGTTGGCGAGGCGCGTTGATTTCCGACAGCGCGCCCGGTCGCCCACGGCAGTCCGATGCCGGCGCAAGGTCACGATTCAGCCGATGGACGTGGCGCCAAAACGTTCGATGGTCTCCTCGATCCCCTTGCTCAGCTCCATGACCTTGATCGCATAGTCGGCCAGGCGGCGGTCGTCGTCCGTCGTGGGCGTCCAGGTCGGGACCTGCGACGGCCTGCCCTCCACCCCGTCCAACGCGACGAACACGATCACGCAATGCGTGCACATGCGCGATTCGCCGCCCATCGGGTCGGCCGCCGCGACATCGACCGCAAAATGCATGCTGCTGGTGCCGGTGTGGATCAGCTTGGTGCGCACCGTGACCAGGTCGCTGATGCGGATCGGGGCGACGAAGCGGATCCCGCCGACCGCGACGGTGACGCTGTAGGTGCCGCTCCAGCCGACCGCCGCGGCGTAGCCGGCCTGGTCGATCCACTTCATCACCACCCCGCCGTGGACCTTGCCGCCGTAGTTGACGTCGGTCGGCTCGGCGAGGAAACGCAGGGTGAGCTCGCGCTGCTTGCCCCTCATGCCGTGGCTCCTGCCGGGCCAGCCGCCCCGGGCGAGGCAGCCACGATGCCGGCGACCTCGATGTCGCCGTCATGGACCGGTAGCGGATAGTCGCGCAGTTCGATCAGGCTGACCTCGGCGCCGGCGGCGCGCGCGCCCTCGGTCAGCATCGCGGCACAGGCATGCACATCCGGGCGACGGTTGTGGGAGGCGTCGCGCAGGCTGCCGGCGAAGGCGGGCAGGCGGGGGGCGGGTGCGGTCATCGGCGGACTCCGGGGCAGTAGCGGCGATTATGCGCAGCGTTGGCATGAGCGCGGCGGTTGTGGATCCGTCGGGACGACGCGATGCTGGAGCGTCGACGACCAAGGGAAAAGACCCATGCTGCGCACGATCCTCGGGGTGCTGGCCGGCGTGGTGGCGATGTTCGTGGTGATCATGGCGATCGAGATGCTTGGCCACGCGATGTATCCGCCGCCCGCCGGGATCGACCCGATGAATCCGGCACACGAGGCCGCGTTCGCGCAGTTCGTCGCGACGATGCCATTCGCCGCCAAGGCGATGCTGGCAGCGGCGTGGACCCTGGGCGCGTTCGCCGGCGGGTTCGTCGCGGCGAGGATCGCCCGCCACCCGCGAGGCGCGGCGATGCTGATCGCGCTGTTGGTGATGTCCGGCGTGGTGGCGATGGTCGCGCGCATGCCGCACCCATCCGGACTGATCGCGGCCGGCCTGCTGCTGCCGATCCCGGCGGCATTGCTTGGGGAGCGGCTGGCGCGGCGCACGGTGGACCCACCGGCGACCAGTGGATCTGGCGCGCGCGACCGCGCCGGATAGCCCACGTCACCGGCACGACGACGACTGGCGCAAGCCCAGCGCCATCTGCAATCGGCTCCGTCGCTACACTGTCCCGCCCCACTGCGCCGCAGACCGATGCCCTATACGCCGATCGTTGCCACGCTTGGATACGTGCTGTCTCCCGACGGCCGCGAGGCGCTGCTGGTGCATCGCAATGCGCGCGCCGATGACGCCCACCTGGGCAAGTACAACGGCCTGGGCGGCAAGCTCGAGGCCGACGAGGACGTGGTTGCCGGCATGCGCCGCGAGATCCACGAGGAGGCCGGGATCGACTGCGAGCAGCTGTCGTTGCGCGGCACTGTCAGCTGGCCCGGCTTCGGCAAGCACGGCGAGGACTGGCTCGGTTTCATCTTCGTCATCACCGCCTACAGCGGCACGCCGTACACCAGCAATCCCGAGGGCACTCTTGAATGGGTGGCGCTCGACCGCCTGCACGAACTGCCGATGTGGGAAGGCGACCGCCAGTTCCTGCCACTGGTGTTCGACGCCGACCCGCGCCCGTTCCACGGCGTGATGCCATACCGCGAGGGGCGGATGGTCTCGTGGAAGTACTCGCGGGCGTGACCGTTTCTCCGGGCCGATCAGAATGGCTTGGCGAGCACCAGGAACACGATCGCGACCAGCACCAGCACCGGGATCTCATTGAACCAGCGCAGGAGCTTCGACGACGGCAGGGCGCGCCCGGCGTCGGCGCCCTTGAGCCAGCGCCCGCTGACGATGTAATACGCGAACAGCAGCGCCACCAGGGCCAGCTTGGCGTGCATCCAGCCACTGCCGGGCGCGACCACCGACGGAAAGCCCGCGAGCAGGCGATTTCCCATCCACAGCAGCAGGCCCAACGCGACCGCGAACCCGAACATCAGGTGCCCGAAGCCATACAGCCGCCGCCCCATCAGCACCAGTCGAGTGCGCACCGCAGGCACGTCACCGGCTTCGGCCAGGTTGACCAGGATCCGCGGCAGGTAGAACACCGCCGCCATCCACGCGATCACGAAGACGAGGTGGGCGGTTTTGATCCACAGGTAGGCCACGGCATGCTCCTCAGGTCAGGGCCGGGAGCATGCCATGCGCCGGTGCGCGGCGCACCCGCCGATGCCGTCGTGCCGTGGGCGTCAGCCGTTGTCGGCGTCGGACGGCTTGTCGCGCAGGTCGTCTTCGGCCGGGTTTTCAAGGCTTTCATGCGAATGGTCAAGTGGCGCGTCGCCGTCCTTGTACATCTCCCGTGCGCGCGTCTGCGACGGCTGGGTATCGTCGTCGACCTGCGGCGGCTTCCTGCCTGGCTGTGGTTGCACGGCGTCGTGGGCACCGCTGCCTTGCTGGCGTTTCTGCTCGGCTACTTTCTTGTCGTGGGCGATATTGCGTTCGTCGGTCATGGCGGCACTCCAGTGAGGGAGGCGAGACCGTATCCGTAGTCCATGCTGCATCGCGTGATTGGCCGCGCCCGCGTTAGCATTCGCGCCATGAGAAAATCCACGACCACCAAGCAGTACGACCAGGCCTACTTCGAACAGTGGTACCGCAGCCCGGCCGCGCGCGGCAGCCAGATCGGCGGCCCGGCGCGGCTCGCGCGCAAGGTGGCGCTGGCCGTCGCCACCGCCGAATACCATCTTGAACGCCCGATCCGCAGCGTGCTCGACATCGGCTGTGGCGAAGGCGCGTGGCGCGCGCCGCTGCTGAAGCTGCGGCCGAAGCTGCGGTACCTCGGTTTCGACAGCAGCCAGTACGCGATCACCCGGCATGGCGCGCGTCGCAACCTGCACCTCGCGCGCTTCGGCGACTTCGAGTTCCTGCGCCCCTGCGCGCCGGTCGACCTGCTGGTCTGCAGCGATGTGCTGCACTACCTGGAAAGCCGTGAACTCGAACGCGGCCTGGCCGGCATTGGCGAGCTCTGCGGTGGCGTGGCGTTCCTGGAAACGTTCTGCCGCGAGGACGGCATCGATGGCGACACGGCCGGCTTCAAGCGCCGGCCGGCGTCGTTCTACCGTCAGCGCTTCGCGGATCTCGGACTCGCCCCGCTGGGGTCGCACCTGTGGCTCGCGCCCGACCTGCGCCACGGCCTGGCGGCACTCGAACTTTCCAGCTGAATCAACGTCTTGCCCCCGGCGGATGCGGCCGTGATGGCGATTCACCTTTCACCCACCGCGATCCGCTACGCTGCAGCGCAGCATTTTTTTCGGCATGCGCCGTCGCCAGGCGATCAACGCGCCGTCGGCCGTCAGGGTCAACCAGGGGAAACGGACACGATGTTGCTCTACCAGATGCACGAATTTGGCCGCGCATGGATGGCCCCGATGACCTACTGGGCCGACGCCGGCGCGAAGATGT